>CAUZAE010000064.1:0-15313 GCA_963577685.1 Gemmatimonadales bacterium UBA6960
GTCGAACTGCGCGTTACGGGTGTGGCGCCCCTGGACGACGCCAGCGACTCCGAGCTGGGGCTGCTCATCGACCGGAAGTATCTCAAGTGCCTCTCGGGTACCCGAGCCGGCGCGTTCCTCGTTTCCGAGGAATTGGACGCCGAGGTAGAGGATGGGCGAAGCCGTGTCGTCGTAGAGGATCCTCGGGCGTCGCTCCCGACCCTTTTGGATCACTTCCATCCTCCCCCACCACGGCGTCCGGGAATACATGAGAGTGCGGTCGTCGGAGAGGGTGTGCGGTTGGGTGTCGAAGCCAGTATCGGCCCCTACGTGGTGATCGATGACGATGTCACGATAGGCGATCACGTGACGCTCCATCCCCACGTCGTGATCGGTCGGGGAGCCTCCTTGGGCGACGACGTGACGCTTCACCCTCATGTGGTGCTCTATCCGGCCACTCAGCTAGGGGATCGAGTCGTCCTTCACGCGGGCGTTCGGATCGGCGTGGACGGCTTTGGTTACGCTCGTTCCTCTGCCGGCCTACAGAAGATCCCGCATGTCGGAGCCTGTGAAATCGGCGACGACGTAGAGATTGGAGCCAACAGCTGCGTGGACCGGGGCTCGATCGGCCGCACACGTCTCGGCAAAGAGACCAAGCTCGACAACCTCGTCCACATCGCTCATAACGTCTCTATCGGAGATGGCAGTTTCATGGCGGCTCAGGTAGGGATCGCCGGCTCTACATCCATCGGCAGTGGGACCCTTTGGGGCGGACAAGCAGGAGCGGCCGATCATCTCAACATTGGAGATGGTGCACGGATCGCGGGGCAGGCCGGGTTGACCGAGGACGTTCCTCCGAACAATACGATGGTGGGTTTTCCCGCACGGCCTCGGGTGGAGTTCCTCCGGGCTATGGCGGGTGCGTACCGGCTCACGGCGTTGCGTCGACGTGTCAGGGTGTTGGAGCGACTCTTGGCAGTGGCTGACGATACCGACGAGGGCGAATAGATCACACTACACGTTCCGGTTATGCTTAGTGCTGTTCTAAGTCCTGCGATCCGGAGTGTCATCAGGACTCCGGATCGGAGTTTTAACGTGCTCGCATCACGAATCACCGTGGTGGGGTAACGCGAGACCAACGCCATGGATTGTCCGAAGCAACGCACGTTCGCCGGGGAATGCACCCTGGAAGGTATCGGTGTCCACTCCGGGGAGCCTGCCTCGCTGACGATGAAGCCCTCCGAGGCAGGAGGCGTTCGATTCCGTCGGGTGGACTTGGACGGCTCCCCTGAGATCCCTGCGAACCTGGAACACGTTGTCGGTACCGACCACGGGACCAGCTTGGGCGCCGGAGACGCCACGGTCCTGACGGTGGAACACGTCCTGGCGGCCCTCGGAGTCGCAGGCATCGATCACGCGGTCTTGGACCTGTCCGGATGCGAGCCACCTATTCTCGACGGGAGTTTTCTCGCCTACCTCGATGCGGTCTCCGAAGTGGGCACCGTGGAACTGGATGCCCCGATCGAGGTGGTCAGCGTCCGCAAGGCGCTGACCGTTGCTGTGCCGTCGGGCGCATCGTACGTGGCGACACCCTCGAGCACTTTTCGCATCTCGGCCACGATCGATTTCGAGCACCGAGACATCGGGCGACAGTTCGGTTCATTCGAGATCAATGAGGACGCCTTTCGCCGCGAAATTGCTTCGGCCCGGACGTTCGGTTTCCGTGAACAGGTAGAGGAACTGAGAGCCAGAGGCCTGGCTCAGGGGGCCTCGTTGGGAAATACCATCGTTCTGGATGAGAACGGGGTGATGAACGACCGGCTGCGTTTCAGCGACGAGTTCCTGCGGCATAAAGTGGGAGACCTGATCGGTGATTTGGCGCTGATCGGGGGGCGTTTGCAGGGACATATCGTGTCTGAGCGACCGAGCCACGAGGGCAACATTGCTCTCGCACGGGCGCTCCAGAGTCAGAACAAGTCGAACGAGTCCGTCTATCCCCTTGAGGTCGCGAGAGTGATGGACTACCTCCCGCACCGGTATCCCTTCCTGATGGTGGATCGAGTGTTGGAGTTCGAGTCGGGCGTACGGATCGTCGGGCTCAAGAACGTCACCATCGACGAGCCATTCTTCCAGGGACACTTCCCGGGTCATCCAATTATGCCAGGCGTTCTCATCATCGAGGCGATGGCACAGGTCGGGGGCCTCCTTCTGATGGATACCGTACCCAATCCAGAAGAAAAGGTCGTCTACTTCATGTCGATGGATAAGGTCAAGTGGCGTAAACCGGTAATCCCCGGGGATCAACTGATCTTCGAGGTCGAGATGGTCCAATTTCGGAGGAAGGTTTGCAAGATGAGGGGTGTAGGGAGGGTGGACGGGAAGATCGTTGCGGAGGCGAACATGATGGCGAGGATCATCGACCTGTGACTGACCCATACTGGGAATCGGGAAATCAGGCCGAGGTTGAAGTCCATGCGACCGCGATCGTAGATCCGGGAGCGCGTCTCGGCGACGATGTGTCGGTCGGGCCCTATTCGATCATTGGGCCAGGCGTTTCTGTCGGCACCGGTACCACCATCGCTTCGCATGTGTTGGTGGAACGAGACACGACGATTGGCGAGCAGTGCCAGATCGCCCAAGGAGCCGTGCTCGGGAGCGACCCTCAAGACCTGAAGTACGAGGGCGAGGCCTCGCATCTCTACGTGGGTGATCGCACGGTAATTCGCGAATATGCCACGCTCAACCGAGGCACACGTGCCACGCGAAAGACGGTGGTGGGAAGTGACTGCCTGATCATGGCCTATGCCCATGTGGCCCACGACTGCGCGATCGGCAGTTATGTGATTCTGTCGAATTCGGTAAACATGGCGGGGCACGTGGTGATCGAGGACTGGGTGATCATCGGCGGATTGACGGCGATTCATCAGTTCGTGAGGATCGGCGCACATTCTTTTTGTGGGGGCGGCTCTCGCATCCCACAGGATATCCCACCCTACCTACGCGTGGCAGGTAATCCGGCGAAATTGTATGGACTCAACTCGGTGGGATTCGAGCGTCGCGGTATCTCGGAGGAGGTGAGACTGGCCCTCAAGAAGACGTATCGGACGCTGTTTCAGTCGAAACTCAACCTCTCCATGGCCTTAGAGAAGGCGGAGGAAGAGGTGGAGCAGATCCCGGAAGTTCGCCACCTTCTCGCGTTCATCCGGGCCAGTGAGCGCGGTATCACCATCTAGAAGCATCACAATAGAGATCCATAGATGAAACCGAGATCCCCCGCGCCGGCGATCGGTGTCATAGGTGTCGGGAGCCTCGGCTATCATCACGCGAGGATCCTGAGTGGCCTCGCCGACACGGAAATG
Organism: Gemmatimonadales bacterium UBA6960; assembly: GCA_963577685.1. Lineage (GTDB taxonomy): Bacteria > Gemmatimonadota > Gemmatimonadetes > Longimicrobiales > Gaopeijiaceae > UBA822. The sequence continues at coordinate 3,339 of CAUZAE010000064.1, forward strand.
GTAGGCCTCTTCGACGTGAACGCCGAGAGGGCGGAGCACGTGGGCCGCGACCTCGCGGTAACGGCCCACGGTTCTCTCGAGGCCCTCCTCGATCAGGCGGACGCCGTGGTGGTGGCGGTTCCGACCGTCGATCACGAGTCCACGTCCGTTGCGGCTCTCGAGCGGGGCATCCATGTCTTGATCGAGAAGCCCATGGCGGCGTCGCTGGAAGAGGCGGATCGCATTTTGGCGGCGGCCCGCGGTACGGGCGCTCTCGTGCAGGTGGGGCATATCGAGCGATTCAACTCGGCGATCCTAGCGGCTCAGCCTTTCTTGGAGCAGCCTCTCTTCGTGGAGTCGCACCGTCTCGCATCATTCGTTCCGCGAAGCACGGACATCGCTGTCGTCTTGGACTTGATGATTCACGATGTGGACCTGGTTCAGAGTCTGGTTGGACGACCCATCACCGATGTCGCCGCCACAGGAGTGCCGGTTCTCACCTCGAGCGTGGACATCGCCAACGCGCGGCTCTCGTTCGATGGAGGTGCGGTCGCGAATCTGACGGCGAGTCGCGTGTCGATGGAGCGAATGAGAAAAATCCGCATTTTCCAGGCCTCGGGCTATCTGAGTCTCAACTTGGCGGACGGGACGGGGGAGTTTCTCCGGCTGAAGCGAGATCTGCCTTTCTTCGCAGAGGGGCAGGAGCGGGATGTTGAGTCCGACGCCGACTTGGGTCGGATCGTACATCGGGTCGTCCTCCAAGGTCGTGATGAGGAGCCCTTGGCCATGGAGCTCGTGAATTTTCGAGATGCGGTGGCGGGCCATGGTACTCCCGCCGTCAGCGGAGAGGAAGGGCGGTCCGCGCTCGAGGTTTCCCTTTTGATTGAGGAGCGCATCGAGGCCCATGTCGTTGATACGCGTACGGCGTGATCGGAAGAAAAATTGGATCGACAAGAAGAAGGGACTGCCTCCTAGGCGCCTGCTCGTCCTCCTGGCCGCCCTATTGGCCGTGATGTGGTATCTGGGTGTCGGGTTCTGACAAGGTCGGAGGTCGATCCGGACCCACGATCCTAGTGCTCGCCGGTGAAGCTTCGGGGGACCACCATGGCGCCCGTCTCGTCGGCGCGCTCAGACGGCGCTGGCCCGGGAGCCGTATCGTCGGACTCGGGGGGGAGGCGATGGGCGCCCAGGGTGTCGAGCTCTTCGCAGGGTTGGAGGAGCTGGCGGTCATGGGCTTCGCCGAGGTCGTCACCCGGATACCGTTTTTTCTCAGGCTGGAGCGCCGGATCCTCGCTCTCCTGGACAGTGGGAGCATCGACTTGGTCGTGCCGATCGACTATCCCGGCTTCAACTTGCGCATCACACGGGCCGCTCATCGCCGGGGCATTCCGGTGCTCTACTACATCGCACCGCAAGTCTGGGCTTGGAAGCCGGGTCGCGCACGGCGATTGGCGCAGAATGCCGACCGTATCGCCGTGATCCTCCCGTTCGAAAAGGAGGTCTTCGAACGCGTTGGTGCGGCCGTCACGTTCGTAGGCCATCCGTTGCTCGAGGAGGAGGTGTCGGAGCCGGACCGCGGGGAGTTTTGTCGACGATGGGGCCTGGACCCGGAGCGGCCGATTTTGGCGATCTTCCCCGGGTCCCGATCACAGGAGGTGAGGCGTCATCTGAATGTGTTTCTCGAGGCCGGCCGACTCGCCGTTGCCGATCATGCTGGACTCCAGTTGGTATTGGCCCGAGCGTCGTCGATTCCTTCCTCGTCCCTGAGCGGCTTCGATGTTCCAGTGGTAGACGACGGTCGCAGTCTTCTTGCACACGCCAGGGCGGCCCTCGTGAAGTCGGGCACGACCACATTGGAGGCGGCGCTGAGGGAGACCCCCTTCGTGACCGCGTACCGCACGCACCCTGTGACGTTCTTCCTCGCTCGGCGTCTGGTGCGTATCGACCGAGTGGCGCTCGCCAACCTCGTGGCCGGGAAGGACGTGGTTCCCGAAGTCCTTCAGAACGAGGTGTCGCCTGAACGTCTCGCCGAACTTTTGAGCCCTCTTCTAGACGTCGAATCACCGGTTCGGAAGGCGATGGTAGCGGAGCTCGCAGGCGTGCGTTCCGCCCTCGGTCAGCCCGGCGCGTCGGAGTGCGTCGCCGAGCTGGCGAGCGAGCTCTTGGAGCGTCTGTGAAGCAGGTGGGGTCGGGCTTGAGGCATTCCCTAGGCGGCGTCCTCGGACAGGCATTTCTGGAGTCGCTCTTCATGACGGTGCGCATCGAGCGGACTGGACTGGATAACTTGACCGAGTTTAGGGAGGCGAAGACGCCCATCATCTTCGTCTTCTGGCATGGTCGCTTGTTGCCACTCGTGCATGCACACCGACGTAAGGGTACTGCGGTGTTGGTCAGCGAACACGGCGATGGGGAGTATATCGCCCGAATCATTCAACGGTATGGCTTCCAGACGGTCCGTGGCTCGAGTACACGGGGGCGTGTGCGAGGACTGAGGGGGCTCATCCGAGCCGCTCGGCGTGGGCATGATTTGGCCGTTACTCCGGACGGCCCCCGTGGGCCGAGTCGCTCGGTGAAGGCCGGAGCGCTCATAGTGGCACGTTTGACTGGGCTGCCGCTCATCCCGGTCGGGGTCGCCGGCACCTCCGTTTGGACGGCGAACAGCTGGGACCGCTTCATGGTCCCCAGGCCGTTTTCGACCATCAGGATCGCGTACGGGCGTCCGTCCTTTGTTTCCGCGGAGGCGGATCAGGCAGAGATCGATGTCGCGACACGGGCGCTTCAGTCGGCTCTCACGGAGCTTTCGGAGCAAGTCGGTGATCGGATCTCGACATGAGGGCCGGGGCGGGGGGGCTTCGGCGCTTGTGGCGAAGAGAAAATGGTTGGCTCGACGGACTCTTCCGTACGGCGCTCCTTCCCGCCGAGGGCCTATACGGGTCCGTCATTTGTGTTAGAAACCGGTTCTACGATCGCGGCGTCTTCGGTGCTGTGCGATCGCCGATTCCCGTGATTTCGGTCGGAAACTTGGCCGTCGGAGGGACAGGCAAGACGCCGTTCTCTGCATGGCTCGTATCTCAGCTTTCAGAGTCTGGGAGGCGACCCGCTCTGGTGACGCGTGGGTATGGCTCCGACGAAGTGCGCCTGCACGCTTCGTGGAATCCTGACGCGCTTGTCGTCGTCGATCGTCGCAGGGCTGGAGGGGTAGCACACGCAGCGGAGATGGGAGCGGACGTAGCGGTTCTGGATGACGGGTTCCAACATCGCCGGCTTTGGCGGGACATCGACATCGTGCTGATAGCCGCGGAACACGGCACCCGCAACGCGCTTCTCCCCCGTGGGCCCTTCCGGGAGCCCATCGGCGCATTAGCCAGAGCCCATGTGATCCTGGTCACTCGAAAGACGGCTGATACCTCGGAATCCGTTCAAGTGGAGGCCGAGATCGGCGCGGCAGCCTCCCGGGCCGTCCTCGGCCGGATACGTTTCAGGGTCTGCGGTTGGACCGATTTGAAGGGCTCTCCGGCGGAGAAGCCGAAGGGGGATGTGCTGGTCGTTAGCAGTATCGCGGAGCCCGAATCGTTCTTGGAAATGGTTCGGTCAGAGGGGTTGGGGCCCGCCGAGGCTTTCGCATTTCGGGACCACCACGAATTTACCGAGGCCGACGTGGCGCGCATCAGGGTCCTAGCGCGGCAGCGCGACCTCGTGACGACCGAGAAAGACGCCGTGAAACTCAGCCGGTTTTCCGACATGTTGCCTGATGCCTACGTCCTCAGGATCCAGCCGGAGTGGGAGTCGGGGCAGGATGAAGTGATGGCCCTCATCCACGGTGTGCTCGGGGAAGAGAGGTGAGGGTCACCGTGCTCGTCGTGGGGCGGGCGGGGACGCCCTTTCGCGACGCTATTCATGAGTACGAGGAGCGCGCCGCCCGTTACTGGAAATTGCAGGTGATCGAGGTCTCGTCCGGGGCAGGAGGAAAGGGTAAGGCTTCTCCCGAGCGCGTGACGCACGTCGAAGAGGTCAAGCTGCTGAATAAGATCCCGAGCGGAGCTGAGGTGGTCGCTCTCACACGGCAGGGGAAGGCCATGACTTCGACGGAGCTCGCACGGTATCTGGGGGGGAGGGCCCTCGCATCCACGCGCGAAGTCTGCTTTGTCGTCGGAGGGGCCTACGGGCTTGGTCCGCGTGTCATGGAAAGGGCAGACTGGACGCTCAGCCTTTCGTCTACAACGCTCCCCCATCAAATGGCTCGCCTACTTCTTGCGGAACAAGTGTACCGCGCGGGAACGATCTTGCGAAACGAACCCTACCACAAGGGGGGATCCTGAAGCCTCTCCGGTCGGGTCACGTGCTATCTTTTCACGCATACGCCATAGCCTACGAGGTCCGACTGAGGACCTGTTTGGAGGTCGTCTGAATTTCGATTTGCTGATTGAGAAGCCCAAAGGATCTCCGCTCGTCGAGGAGTACCTGAATGGGGCGACTGGTGGCGGGCGGTTCTATTCCGGGTCGTGGCGCGAGTCGGTGGCCTTCGGTGCCGTGATGGACGCGGTGGATGGTCGCTTCGATCGGGATCGGCGGCGGCAGGCCCTCGAGTGCGTCCGGCCTTCGGCCGCGGTACCGCAGGCGCGCCTCGATGAATGGATCGAAGGAGGCGGGCTCATGGTGACGACCGGCCAGCAGCCCGGGCTCTTCGGAGGCCCCCTTTACTCGCTCTACAAAGGACTCACGGCTGTCCGTTTGGCCGCGCGCCTAGAGCTTGTGCTCGAGAGGCCTGTCTTGCCGGTCTTTTGGGTGGCGTCGGAGGATCACGACTGGGCCGAGGCCGACCACACGTATCTGATCGACAAGTCCAACGAGCTCGTTCGACTACAGGTGGATGATCCTGACCACGGGGAACGCGCGCTCCATCGGATTCCTCTGGAGAAGGAATTGGAGAGGGCGGTGGCGGCGGTCGTTCAAGTTCTGCCGACGACCGATTTCAGCGGCCCGTACGTCGAACTGCTCCGAGACTCTTATCGTCCGGGCTCCACGCTGGCGGATGGGTTCTCCGGGCTCATGGGAGGGCTCCTGGAGCCCCTCGGAGTTCTCTTTGCAGATGCGGCTGGCGATGCGTTGAAGAAGGCTTCCGTGCCCGTCTTGCTGGATGAGCTCGATAACGCGGAGGCCCACGAGGAACTGTTGAAGGCCAACTCGAACGAGATCGAAGGCGCCGGATTCTCCACGCAAGTTCCGATACTCGATGGCGGGGTCAACCTGTTCCTGGAGGGCCCCCGAGGTCGGGAGCGACTCTATCGCAACGGAGGAGGCTTCGAGCTCCACCGCTCGGGTGAGATCGTGTCCTCTGAAGAGATCCGGGACCGAAGTCGACAGGACCCGCGCTCACTGAGCCCGAACGTCCTCCTCCGACCGATCGTGGAGAGCTCCGTCTTCCCGGTTGTCAGTTATGTGGCCGGTCCGGGTGAGATGGCGTACTACGCACAGATCCGGCCTTTGTATGAGGCTTACGGACTCAAGATGCCCGTCATTTTTCCACGACACTCGGTTACGGTCGTCGAGGCCAAGATTCGCAAGAAGCTCGACAAGTTCGGGCTGGATGTGGAGAGCCTTCACCGACCGCAACACGAGGTGGTATCCGAGCTGGCCCGTCAGGAGATGCCCGACGAGGTGCGGCGGGCCCTCGGCGAGCTCAGGGGAGCTATCGGCAGTGGAGCCGGACGACTCATGAAGGCTGCCGTGTCGATCGATGCGACGCTGTCCGGCCCAGTGACCCATGCACGCAACGCCGCGCTCGCGGGCTTGCAGGACGTGGAGCGTAAGATCGTACAGAGCGTGAAGCGTGAAAATGAAATTGCGCTTAGACAGGTAGAGGCGGCGCAACGACATCTCTTCCCAGAGGGCAAGCCACAGGAACGGATCCTGAACCCGCTCTATTATTTGACCCGATACGGGAACTCATTCATCGAAGCCCTAGTAGAGAGTTTCGAGGTGGATTTGCCCGACATGACGGAGTAGGTTCAGTCACCATGATCCAGATGATCTTCATTTTGGTTCTCCTCATCCCAATCCTGGCGATTGTTCTCGATTCCCCAGTGGGGCGGGCTCTCGCGGGACGGTTGGAGCGACGGAATCTCGGGTCCGGGGACGATGTGACTGCAGAACGGCTTTCCTACTTGGAGGGAGAGCTCGAGCGTCTGACGACCGAAGTCCGCCGCCTTGAAGAGGAGAGCCAGTTCCTGCATAAGCTCCTCACCGAACGACCCGCCTCGGAGGCACTTCCGCCCGGTGAGCGGGGGGACGGATAGTCTGGCGGCTCAGGTGAATCCACGGTCCCGCGCCGCCTTTCTGGTCGGCACGGGTATTTTTTTCAGCCGTATCAGTGGGTTCATCCGCGACATCGTGTTCGCATTTTTCTTTGGGAACACGGGGTTGGCCGACGTCTGGCGGGTTGCCCTCAAGACCCCGAACGTGATCCAAAATCTCCTGGGTGAGGGGACGCTGAGCGCCTCGGTTATTCCGGTCTACTCGGAGCTTTTGGAGGAAGAGCGGGCCGAGGACGCGGGCCGTTTCGCCGGCGCGGCGTTGGGGATTCTCTTGGTCGCGGCCGGCGGGGCCGCACTCACGGGTGTTTTGTTGGCACCCATTTTAGTACCCCTCGTGCTCCCTCGTTGGGATGCCGAGAAAGTGAATTTGACCGTCACGATGGTTCAAATCCTCTTCCCGATGACTGCCGTGTTGGTCGCTTCTGCGTGGGCCCTCGCGATCCTGAACAGCCATCGGCGCTTCTTCGTCTCCTATGTGGCTCCCGTCGCGTGGAACGGCGCGATCCTGGCGACGTTGTTGGGGTTGGGCTTCGGACTCGGATGGTCGGGCCAGAAACTCGTGCTGGCGGTCGCGTGGGGTGCGCTGGCGGGTGGCGTGCTGCAGTTCACCGTACAACTCCCATACGTGATTCCTCTGCTCCGGCATTTTCGATTTTCACTGGGTCGGCGTGTAACGGGAATCCGAGAGGCCGTTCGCAACTTCATTCCCGTCGTTGCCGCACGGGGCGTCGTCAACATCGGTAGCCTGTTGGAGGTGTTCGCGGCCGCCCTGCTCGCCGAGGGGGCCGTTGCGGCTCTCGGATACGCGCAGACCCTTTATTTGCTTCCGATTTCACTGTTCGGTATGGCGATCGCGGCTGCCGAGCTTCCCGAGTTGTCGCGGCAACGGGCGCTGCCCAAGGAAATGTTGGCGGAGCAGATATCGGCGGCTCTAGAACGGATCCATTTCCTCGTGGTCCCCTCGATGGTCGCGTTCATCCTGTTTGGTGATCTCCTGATCGGAGGGATCTATCAGCGTGGCAGCTTTCTGGCCACGGACACGCCGGTGGTCTATGCCGTGCTGGCAGCATACGCCCTCGGGCTTGTCGCGACCGCGGGTTCTCGGGTGCTGTCGAGCGCGTTCTACGCCCTGCGGGATACCCGCACGCCGGCCAGGATGGCGTATCTCCGTGTGTCCGTTTCACTGGCGCTGGGTGTGGCACTCATGTTCCCATTGGACCGATTGGGGGTAAGCGGACTGCACTACGGTGCCGTCGGGTTGGCGCTGGGGAGCGCAGTGGCTGCCTGGATCGAGTACATCTTGCTCAGGAGGAGCTTGGGTCGAGCCGTCGGGCCGCACGGTGCCAAGGCCGGGGTTCGTTGGCGGATCTCGGTGGCCGTACTGGTTGCCGGAATCGTCGCGGTCGTGGCCAAATGGATGTTGGGTTTCAGCGTGCCGGGGAGGGATGCGCTCGTTCTCGAATGGTTTGGGGAGCGACTCGAGTGGCTCGTATTGCCGACGCTCGCGATGGGAACGGCCCTCGTATTCGGCATGTCATATTTGGCCGTTGCCTCCCGTCTCGGCGTGGGAGCCCCACTCACCCAGGTGCTCCGGTGGGGTGCGAGGCGCCCGTGAGCGAGTCCTTTCGGGGCCTCTCATGATTCAGGATCAACTCAGAGGATTGCCCGCGCGACCGGGCGTCTACCTCCTCAAGGATGACGTCGGTACCGTCGTCTACGTCGGCAAAGCCAAGTCACTGAGGCCACGGGTGAGGAGCTATTTCCGGGGCTCCAACCACTCACTCAAGACGCTGGAGTTGGTTCGCCACGTTGACTCGGTGGAGACGATCATCGTCGGCTCGGAGGCCGAGGCCCTGATTCTCGAAGCCAACCTCATCAAGGAACATCGGCCTCGATTCAACATCCAGCTCAGGGACGACAAGCGCTACCCTTACATCAAGGTGACTACGAACGAGCCGTTTCCGAGGGTGTTCGTTACGCGGAAGCTTCACTCGGACGGTTCACGGTACTTCGGACCCTACACATCAGTCGGGTTGATGCGGGAGGCCTTGGACGTCATCAAGAGGCTGTATACGGTCAGATCCTGCCGCTACAATCTGCCCTCCGAGACACCTAAGCGTCCCTGTCTCGATTACCACATCGGACGATGCAGGGCACCCTGTGTGGGTCTCCAGGACCAGGACTCATATCGAGCGATGATCGACGTGATCCTGAAGATACTCGATGGTGACACCGAGGACGTGAGGCAGGGTGTCGAGGAACGGATGCGAGAAGCTTCGCGGGGTCTAGAGTTTGAACGAGCGGCCCGGCTACGTGATGTTCTCAGCGGGCTGGATGCCCTCGCCCGGCATCAGCGAGTTGAAAAGCTGAGGGGAGGGCACTACGACGTCGTCGGATTGGCGCGAGACGGTGACATGGCGGCGACCGTGGTCATGCGTATCAGGAATGGCGTGCTGTTGGGTCGGGACACGCAGAGGTTCTCCGGGATCGGGGACGAGACCGATGCGTCCCTCGTCACGACGTTTGTTTCCCGGTACTACCTCAGTCGAGGTGTTCGCACGCGCCGCGACCTGCCTAAGGAGATTCTGATCCCGGAGGCCTTTCCTGATCAGGAGCTCGTAGAGGAGATCCTCGCAGACGAAGCCGGGAGGCGGGTCGAGGTGCGGGTGCCGCAGAGAGGTGCCAGGAGACGTCTCGCGGAACTTGCCGGGGACAACGCGCGCCATGCGCTGGAGGATCGTCTGGCGGCTTTGGAGCAAGTCGAAGACCGGGCGGACGAAGTGTTATACGACCTGCGAGACCGTCTTGATCTGAAAGTCGTCCCTAGGCTCATGGTGTGCTTCGACATCAGTCACACGCAAGGGTCGGAGACCGTCGGCGGTGCCGCCGTATTCGAAAACGCCGAGCCGAAGAAGGCGGAATACAGGCACATGCGAATCAAAGGAGACTGGGGAAACGATGACTACCGCTCGATGGAGGAGGTGGTCACTCGTTATTTCCGCCGCAGGCTCGAGGAGGGGAGGCCACTCCCGGATTTCGTCCTCATAGATGGGGGGAAAGGTCAGTTGGCGGCCGCGCAAAAGGCTCTCGCCGGGCTAGGTGTTACGGATGTAGCGTTGGCAGCCCTAGCCAAGCGGGAGGAGTTGGTCTATCGGCCCGGTCGGAGCGAACCGTTCCGTCTCGGGCGAAAGAACAAGGCGCTTCACGTTCTTCAGAGGATTCGGGACGAGGCCCACCGTTTTGCCGTGACCTACAACCGAAAGCTGAGAAGGAAGCGTACCATCCGAAGCGATCTCTCTCAGATTCCCGGCATTGGTCCGGAGAGGCAGAAGATGTTGCTTCTCCGGTTCGGGTCCGTTCGTGGTGTGCGAAGTGCGACGCCCGAAGAAATTGCACGAATTCCCGGGGTGAGCGGTGTGCTGGCGGCTCGGATACTGGCGTATCTCGGTCGTTGATCCGCCTGTGTTTTTCTCGCAATTATCTGAAAAACGACTTCTGGATGAAACAAGGTGGCCCGCTTACAGTAAAAGAGGGAGTCTGATCACACGGATTGCCGCTTGTTTTAGACGGCTTTACCTTCAGTGTGGTCCGAATACAAATGTGTTTCAGGAGAAAAACCAGATGTGGGTCAGAACAGGAATCATTCTCTCGGCGATTGGGTTGATGTCCATCCCGCTTCAGGCGAGAGCGCAGGACGCGACTGAGCAGCGCACCCCCGATATGACGCGACACCTGGTCGTGGCGGCCGGACGCCTCCAGCAAGCTCAGAGTGAAGTGGAAGACTCGGTTCGCCTCGCGGCGTATCGGGCCGCGTTGGAGGTGGTTTACGAGGCGATCGAGGACGATCCTGGCAATCCGGCGGTCTACCTCCATATGGGGTGGGCCCGCATCGGACTGCATGAATATGCGGCGGCGGACAGCGCCTTCGACAAGGCCGAAGAGATCTACCCCGAGTACTTCGATGAGGACGATGGCACGGGGCCCTTCCGAGAGGACGGATGGATCGACGCCTATAACGATGCCGTCAACAGGGGGGAAGCCGGAGACCGGGAAGGTGCGGTGATGTTCTTCCGTTTGGCGAACGGCCTGTATGACCGGCGCCCGGAGGCGTATCTGAATCTGGGAACCCACCTGTACAACTTGGGTGACGCCGAGGGAAGTATCGAAGCGTGGGAGGGTGCGCTGCGTGTCATCGGATCTCCGGATTCCCGGCCTCCGGATGACGAGGCCCGGGAACTTTGGGAAGGGCAATATTGGGTGACGGCACAGACCAATTTGGCCCAGTTGTACGGAAGTGTAGGGCGCGCTGACGAAACGGTCAGAGTTTATGAAGAGCTGTTGGAACGGGACCCGAACAACACTCGGTTGCAGGGTGAGCTGGCCATGGCTATGGCCCAGTCGGGTGAGGGTGAGGGTGCACTGTCGGTCTACGACGCAATTCTCGAGACTGACGACGGTAGCCCGCTCGATTACTTCAACGCCGGTATCACACTCTACCAAGCAGAGTCCTTCGAAAAGGCCGCGATTGCGTTCGAGAAGGTGATTACGCGGGCTCCCATGTTTCGAGACGCCCTACAGAACTTGGCGGAAACGCTGCGATTGACGGGGCGCTTAGCGGACCAGATACCGCACTCGGCCAGGTTGCTCGAAATAGACCCCAACAACGAACGCGCTCTTCAGATGCATGTGAGGGCGCTCGCCCAACTCGACCGTCAGGACGAGGCTAGGGAGTATTTGACCCGCCTGCAGGATTTGGCGTTTATCGTTGAAAATCTCGAACTCCAGCCCAGATCGGACGGGGGGCGCGTCGTGGGCGTCGTTGTCAACAATACGTTGACCGTAGGAGAGTCGGTCACTCTGCGCTTCACGTTCTACGACGGTGAGGGAACCCCTCTTGGGACGGCTGATGCAGAAGTCCCGCTGTCGGATCCGAACACGGCGATGCAGTTCGATGTTTCGTTCGACGCCGAGACCATCGTTCTAGGTTACAGTTACGAGGTCATGCAGTAGGGTTTGAACTGACGAAGCAAAGTGGCCGGGCGCCTCCCGAGTGGGGCGCCCGGCCTTTTTTAGGCTAGCGCCAGCGTTTAGGTTTGGCGCGGTCGCGGGCGTAGCTCAGTTGGTAGAGCATCAGCTTCCCAAGCTGAGGGTCGCCGGTTCGAGTCCGGTCGCCCGCTTACCGTAAGATGAAACTCAGCAGGGACCTAGGGCCCCTGCAGCGTTCTTGTTTCTAGCCCTCGTTTGATCGCGCAGTAGCGTAGGCTCTTGTTCGGCGTCCCCCCGCGTCCGATGTCGACCACGTCGAGAACCCGTCCCCCCGATTCCTCCACGATACGCTCGACCTGTGATCGGGCGATGTAGTGCATCTCGATGGGGGGGAGCCCGCGCACGATTTTCCACACCCTCCGCAGATGTATGCGCCGAAGCGAATAGAGCCAAGCACCGACGGATCCGGGCTCGAGGGCCTTTCCATTTGGAACCTGAAAGACGGTAACACCACCCGGGCGGAGAGTCCGGAAGATTTCCCGTATGTAGACTCTGGCCGAATCCGGCGGAATATGCTGGAGGGTCTTGTTGCTATACGCGAAGTCGAAGATGGCGCCTTCCAACCCTTCGATGTTCTCGGTCGCATTGACGAGATAATGGACGCGCTCACCGTGCGTGTTGTACTCATGGGCTCGC
>CAUZAE010000065.1:0-15251 GCA_963577685.1 Gemmatimonadales bacterium UBA6960
CGAACCGCTTCGAGTACCGATCGTGCCTGGAGGGCCTCCCCGACGGACGAGGCATGCACCCACACGGTGGGTTGTCCGGGGTCACGGCTGGAGCGACCCCACTGGGCGAGCTGCTCATGTGAGTCTCTTCGCCCGCGAAGTCCCCGGGAGAGCTTCGACGGGCCGCCACTCAGCAACGGCGAGACCGCCTTGAGGCCACGCAGGGCTGATCGGTAGAGTACGTGAGCCGCCGACATGGAGGACGATGGCCTTCCGGGTCTCATCGCGCCAGGCTGCTCCTGGATAAGCGACGTGGGTACATTTAGATGCGCCGGGCTCTTTAAAGGCCCGGCCTCCCACGTTCGTACCATAAGAGAGTCGAGCAACACCACGGGATGAGCGAAAGCTCCTTCCATACAAGGAGGTCTCATGGGATCCATGATGCTGGCCGTATCCGTCATCGCTATTGGTGCCTTTGTCCGCGTGGCGGGGCCATCTTTCGGCAAGCCGGGAAGCGCGAAGCTCGCGGGATACGGCTTGATGCTGGGTGGTGTGGCGCTCGCCGCCCTCAATACCGTCGTCGTGATCGGGGTGGGCGAGGTCGGCGTGAAGCACTTCCTGGGCAAGGTGGACGCGCGTCCCCTCAACCAGGGAGTCCACGTCATCAACCCGCTCGCTTCGGTCGAGAAGATGTCGATCAGAGAGCAGAGTTTTCCCCCGGGCAGCGGTGTCGAGAATATCGAGGCGCAAACGAGCGAGCAGATGAACGTCGCTCTCGAGGTGTCTCTACTCTTCCGGATCGATCCCCTCCGCGCGGCCGACCTGTTCGACCGCATCGGCTCGGAACAGCAGATCAAGAGTAGCATCGTTCTGAACGCGATCAGAAACGGTGTCCGGGACGCGGTGGCCACGAAGTCCATCAACGACATCTTCTCACCCGACCGTCGAGAGGTCGCCGACGGCATGAGGGCGGCCATTCAGGACAAGGCCGGCGACCGTATTGAGGTGATAGAGGTCTTCCTGAGAGACGTGCAGGCGCCCGCCGCGGTCCGCCAAGCCATCGACGAGAAGCTCCAGCGCGAGCAGCAGGTCGCCGCCGAGAAGTTCCAGACCGAGATCATCCAGGAGAGGGCGCTTCAGGAGATCGAGGCGGCCAAGGGGCTCGCCGAAGCGCAACGGATCATCTCGGTGGGCTTGAGCCCCGAGTATCTGATGTTCCACTACATCGAGCAACTCGGAACTCTGCCGGCGGGCTCCGTGGTGTACGTGCCGACGGAGGGCAGCATCCCGCTCATGCGAAATGTAGGGGGAGGATCGAACTAGGTGGGGAGGATCGAGCTAAAGCGATGAGCACTAGGGGTTGGACCCGTTTGCTCGTGGCCGTCGGACTCATGGCGGTGATCGCGTCGGCGTGTTCTCCGATATACGTGATCCGGGCCGGCATCGCCGAAGCCAAGATCCTACGGGCACGCAGGCCCCTTCCTGAGGTCATCCTCGATCCGGCCACTGACGAGCGTACGAGGGGTAAGCTGACCTTCGCCATGGAGGCTCGGAAGTACGCCATCGAGGTCCTAGAGCTGGACGTCGGCAATTCCTACACGTCCTTCACACAGCTCGACAAGGATACCTTGGCCCTGGTGCTGTCGGCGGCTCAAAAAGATCGACTCGCCTCCAAGACGTGGTGGTTTCCGATCGTGGGGAGCGTTCCCTATAAGGGATACTTCAGCGTGTCGGGCGCGCTCAACGACCAGGCGAAGCTGGAAGCGGATGGCTTCGACACGTACCTGCGCCCGACGGCCGCGTTCAGCACGCTCGGCTGGTTCTCCGATCCTCTCTTGTCGAGCCTGATGCGGCTCGACGAGGTCGACTTGGTGGAGACGGTGCTGCATGAGCTGTCCCACAACCACCTCTTCGTGAAGGGGCAAGTGCGCTTCAATGAGAGCTTCGCCACGTTCGTCGGACGGGCCGGCGCCATCGAGTTTTTCTGCACCCGCGACGGGGGTGGCCCGGACACGGTGAAGTGCCTGCGTGCGGAAGCTCGGTGGAGAGACAACCGGCGCTTCGAGACTTTTATCGAGGAATTGGTCGAGGGGCTAGAGGCCGTCTATCAGGACTCGGCCCTCGCCTATCAGACGAAGTTGGTCGAACGACAAGCGGTCTTCGATGAGCATCTGGAGATCTTCGAGACGCGGGTTCAGCCGTCCTTTGAGGCGAGCACTTTCCAGAATTTTTTGAATACGCCGCTCAACAATGCTACGCTGCTGGCACGGGTCCGCTATTATCACAGGCTTGAGGATTTTCAGATTCTGCTGGGAAACCAAGGTGGCTTGCGAGAGGCCATCCGGCACCTTAAGGACGGAGTGGATGGCGTGGACGATCCGTTCGATCTTCTTCCGGTGAGCGTGACGGAGCCGAGTGGCTCCTGAAATCGTGAGCCTGCCGGTGTCTGGCCGTATCGGTAGTGACGAAGCGGTGAGCCCGCTCGAGACGTACGAACATCGCGAGGGCGCGGCGCTGGTCGCCGCTGAACTGTGCAAACTCCGTTCCGATGCCATCGCACAGGGCCGCCTAGGAATTTTTTTCACGATCGTGGCCGTGCTCGTGTGGTACGCTATGGATCCCGGCGCCTGGACCACTCTCGGTGCGTGGACGCGTCTCGGTGACAGAACCAGCGTAGGTGTCGTCACGTTGCTTCTGCTCATCGTTTTCGTCGCGTTGGTCGTCCGGCACGCGCGTGCCCGCCGGCTCGAGCGTTGGCACCTGGAGCTCGCTCAGGTGGCCCGCGAGGCCCAGGACCGGCGCCTCCGTAGGTGGGACGATCTCGAGCGACCGAATTCGCAGTCACCGGCCGACCATCCCTATGCGGATGACCTGGACGTCTTCGGTCACGCTTCGCTGTACGTATTGTTGGGCACGACCTGTACGTGGCCGGGGGGGGAGCTGCTGAGGAGTTGGCTTCTCGGCCCCGCCGCTCCCGACGTCATCGGCCTGCGCCAGGAGGCCGTTCGGGAGCTGACGCCGGCGATCGATTTCCGAGACGAGCTCGAAGCCGCTGGCCGCATGGCCGGCCCGGTCGAGACGGAGCAGGTTCGTCGGCTTCTCGAGTGGGCCGAGAGTCCTGCGTGGCTTCTGCCGAAGACGTTCGTGCGCGGGTTGGCCGTAGTGTTGCCGTTGTCGTTGGCGGTCACGATAGCCCTGCACGTCCTCGCCGTGTTCCCCTACCTGTGGGGCGTCCCGATCTTGATCTCGTTCATTTTGACGAAGACCGTCTGTGGGCGCATCCACAAAGACTTCGCACGGGCGTCGTGGGGGGAGTCGGGCCTGCGCCTTTACCAGACACTCATCGAGCGGGTGGGCGAAGAGCGTTTTCAGTCTCCTCTTCTGAAGGAGCTTCAGGAGGGCCTGACATCGGGTGGCGAAACACCCGCCGAAGCGCTGGTGCGCCTGTTCAAGCTCGTGGCGATGTCCGATGCCCGGCTCGGCGACCAGCTTCATTTCCCGCTGAACATCGCCACTCTGTGGGACGTCCATGTACTCGTGCGGATGGAACGGTGGAAAGAGGAGCACGGGCCGAGCTTGCGCGGTTGGATGACCGCCCTGGGTCGTATCGATGCGTTGTCGGCGCTGGCTGCGTTGGCGCACGCTCACCCGTTTTGGGCATTTCCTGCAGTCCGGAAACAGGAGACGCCCCGTCTCGTGGCCGAAGGGCTGGGGCATCCGCTCCTGCGTCCCGAGCACGCCGTGTGCAACGACGTGGAGTTGGGACCACCGGGAAGCCTACTGCTCGTCACCGGCTCCAATATGTCGGGTAAGAGCACGCTCCTTCGGGCCATCGGTACCAACGTGGTCCTGGCTGGGGCGGGCGGGCCGGTGTGCGCGAAAGCGATGACCCTCCCGGTCGTGGATCTCCGCACGGACATGTGCATCCGCGATTCTCTGGAGGAGGGCATCTCCTATTTCATGGCGGAGCTCAAGCGTCTCAAGTCGGTGTGTGAGGCCGCGAGCGAGGCGAGCGACGTACCGGTGATGTACCTCTTGGACGAGATCCTCCAGGGTACGAACACGGCGGAGCGTCAGATCGCGGCCCGGCGCATCTTGCGCCACCTGCTGGGCCGACATGCGATCGGAGCGATCACCACCCATGACCTGAGTCTTGCCGACACCACGGATCTCGAGCAGCGCTCCGTCATGGTCCACTTCCGGGAATCACTGGAGGAACTCGAAGGCGGGGCGCCGATCGCGTTCGACTACGAGCTTCGAGAGGGAATCGCGACGTCGACGAACGCCCTGAAGCTGATGGAGATCATGGGGTTCTCCGTGATCGACGAAATCGGGGCCGGCTGAGGGGGCCGATCAAGGTCGCATGCCTGTCGATGCCCCCGTCTCCCGTGTACTTTAGGGGCTCATTACAGTTGAACACCCCCCAGAGTACGACCTTCCCAAGCGTATAGATGAGCAGCGACGCAAACGGCGGATACGCGCCGTCCAAGGTAGAGGCCAAGTGGCAGGCCAAGTGGGAAGAGTTGGGTACCAACAGCTTCACCCTCGAGCGCCTTCAGGACGACGACGACCGGTACTACCAACTGATGATGTTTCCCTACCCCTCTGCCGAGGGGCTCCATGTGGGCAACATTTATGCGTTTACCGGAGCCGACGTGCACGGGCGGTTCCATAGGCTCACCGGCAAGCGTGTCTTCGAGCCGATCGGATTCGACGCCTTCGGGATCCACTCGGAGAATTTCGCCCTCAAGCAGGGCGTCCACCCGATGGACCTCATCCCGTCGAACGTCGCCAACTTCACTCGGCAGCTCAGACGCGTCGGGGGAATGTTCGACTGGAACCACAGCGTCGACACGACGAACCCGGACTACTACCGCTGGACCCAGTGGATCTTCATCCAGTTGTTCAAGGCGGGGTTGGCGGTACGCAAGGAGGCACCGGTCAACTGGTGCCCCTCATGCATGACCGTGCTCGCCAACGAGCAGGTGATCGCGGGGCGCTGCGAACGGTGTGAAACGCCGGTGGAGCAGCAGCGTATCGCTCAGTGGTTCTTTCGCATCACGGAATACGCCGAGCGGCTGCTGGGCAATTTAGAGACGATCGACTGGTCGGAGACCACCAAGAAGGCGCAGCGCAACTGGATCGGCCGAAGCGAAGGCGGGGTGCTGCGCTTCCCGATTCTGGGGGCGGAGCAAGCGAACGGGGGCGACGTGAGTCCCCCAAAGCTGGAGTTGGCCCAAGGCGCGCCGCCGGGGCACGATCCGACACCCGCCGCCCCCCACATCGAGGTCTTCACCACACGGCCTGACACCGTGTTCGGGGCCACCTACATGGTGCTCTCTCCCGAGCATCCTCTCGTGGACGACGTGACTGACGAGGTGCATGCTGAAGCGGTCGCGGCCTACCGAGAGAAGGCGGCCGCCAAGGACCTCGTGGCACGCCAGAAGATCGAAAAGACCAAGACGGGGGTCTTCACCGGTGGCCACTGCCGCAATCCGGCCACGGGTGAGCCGATCCCCATCTGGGTGGCGGACTACGTGCTCATGGAGTACGGAACGGGCGCCATCATGGCGGTGCCCGGTCACGATCAACGCGACTTCGACTTTGCCGAGGCCATGGAGCTCCCCATCGTGCGTGTCGTGGCGGGGGAGGGAGACGACGCGGATACGCCCCTCCCCGAGGCATACGTGGGCGATGGCGTCATGGTGAACTCGGGACGTTTCGACGGTCTTCCCGTGTCCGAGAGCAAACCCGCCATCACGGCCTGGCTGGCAGAGAATGCGCTGGGTGAGGCCACGGTGAACTACCGCCTCCACGACTGGTGCATCTCACGCCAGCGCTACTGGGGGCCGCCGATCCCCATCATCCACTGCGAGGCGTGTGGTCCCTTGGCGGTGCCCGAGTCGGAGTTGCCGGTGGTGCTTCCCCGGGTCGAGGACTTCAAGCCGGACGACTCCGGAGTGAGCCCGCTGGCACGGGTGGAGGAGTGGTACCGCACAGACTGTCCCGAGTGCGGTGCACCGGCTCGACGGGAGACGGATGTGTCAGACACGTTCTTGGACAGCTCGTGGTACTTCTTGCGCTATCCGTCCACCGACTTCAGCGACAAGCCCTTCGATGAGGACGTGACGGGACGCTGGTTACCGGTGGATAGCTACATTGGCGGAAACGAACACGCCGTCCTGCACCTCCTGTATGCGCGCTTCGTCACGATGGCTCTCCATGACTTGGGCCACCTGGGGTTCGACGAGCCGTTCAAACGTTTTCGCGCCCACGGGATGATCATCCGGGAGGGCGCCAAGATGTCCAAGAGCAAGGGCAACGTGATCGTGCCGGACCAGATCATCGAACGCTACGGCGCCGACACCTTCCGCACGTACCTCATGTTCCTGGGGCCGTACGAAGAGGGTGGGGACTATCAGGACGAAGGCGTTCAGGGGCCACACGGATTCCTGCATCGCTTATACGAGACGGTGATGGCCGCCGCCGGGAACGATGCGAAGGCCGATGAGGCCCTCGAGCGGAAGCTACACCAGACCATCCGGCAGCTCACCCAGCAGCTCCCCGAGCTCGGCTTCAATACGTCGATCGCCGCGATGATGGAGTACCTCAACGCTGTTCGCACCGGTGGCCGTACCGCGGCTCGGAGCGAAGTGGAGCCGCTCGTGGCGCTCGTGGCACCCTTCGCGCCGCACCTCGCCGAGGAGCTGTGGGAGAGCTTGGGTCATGAGGGGAGCATCTTCGACGGGGCTAACTGGCCCTCGTATGATGAGGCCAAGACCCGGGAGAGCTTGGTGAAACTCGCCGTACAGGTGAACGGGAAGCTCCGCGCCACCGTCGAGGGCCCGGCGGGCATGGACCAGGACGCGGCCGAGGCGGCTGCCCGGGCCGACGGAAACGTCGTTCGTCATCTGGATGGATCTCTCGTGAAGCGTGTGATCTATGTTCCCAATCGTCTCCTGAACTTCGTAGTGGAGTAACGCGATGCCCGAGTCCCCCACTGGTCTCTCCCCCGAGCTCGATCGCCTTTGCATCGACGCGGTTCGCGTCCTCTCGATGGATGCGGTCCAGCAGGCTAAATCGGGGCATCCCGGCACGCCCATGGCGCTCGCGCCCCTGGGGTACCTCCTGTGGACGCAGCACATGAAGCACAATCCGGGCAACCCCGGATGGCTCAACCGGGACCGATTCGTGCTCTCTGTGGGGCATGCGTCTATGCTCATATACTCACTGCTGCATCTTACGGGATACGACCTGGCCAAGGACGAGATCGTCGACTTCCGCCAGTGGGGCTCACGCACACCGGGTCACCCTGAATTGGGCCACACGCCTGGAGTCGAGACCACGACCGGCCCCCTCGGTCAGGGCGTCGCGAACTCGGTGGGCATGGCGCTCGCCGAGCGCTGGCTGGCTGCCCGCTTCAACCGGCCGGGGCACGAGGTGGTGGATCACTACACGTACGCGGTGTGCTCGGACGGCGACCTGATGGAGGGGATCTCCCACGAGGTGGCGGAGATGGCGGGCCACCAGCAGCTCGGCAAGCTCATCTGGATCTTCGACGACAACCGAATCACGATCGAGGGCGGTACGGACCTGAGCACGGCCACCGATCAGGCGGACCGCTTTCGCGGATACCAGTGGCACGTCCTCCACGTGGGTGACGGCACCGATCTCGCTGCCCTGAACGAGGCGCTGGATGCTGCTCGCGCGGAGACTGGGCGCCCCACGCTCATCATCACGCGCACCCGGATCGGCGAAGGCAGCCCCAACAAGGTGGATCACCACTCGGCCCACGGCGCCCCTTTGGGTGAGGACGAGGTGAAGGCCACAAAAGCCAATCTGGGATACCCCTCCCAGGAGCCGTTCTTCGTGGATCCCGACGCTCTGGCGGAGTGGCGGAAGGCGGCAGAGCGAGGTCGCGAGCTCGAGGAAGCATGGGACGCCGGCTTCGAGGCCTACCGAGGCGAGCACCCTGCATTGGCTGAAGAGCTTACGCACATGATGGCTGGGGAGCTGCCTGGAGGATGGGACGAGGAGATCGAGGACTTCACGAACGTGGACAAGACCGACGCCACCCGCTCGTGGTCCGGAAAAGTACTTCAGACCGTGGCGTCCCGGGTCCCGAACCTGATCGGCGGATCGGCCGATCTGGGCTCGTCGAACAAAACGGATATCGTCGGTGGGGGTGACCTGTCCGTCGACACCCCCGACGGACGTGTCATCCATTTCGGTATCCGCGAGCACGGTATGGGTGGCGTGCTGAACGGACTCGCATTACATGGCGGCATTCGACCCTTCGGCGGCACGTTCCTGATCTTCTCGGACTACATGCGGCCGTCGATCCGCTTGGCCTCGCTCATGGGGCTCCCGGTCACCTACGTGTTCACGCACGACTCCATCGGGCTCGGTGAGGACGGCCCCACGCACCAGCCCATCGAGCAGGTCATGAGCCTCAGGGCGATCTCCGGCCTCATGGACATGCGGCCGGCCGACGCCGCGGAGACCGCCGTAGCGTGGCGGCTCGCGATGGAGCGAACCGACGGGCCGACTTGGTTATCGCTTACGCGCCAAGGCGTCGTACCCCTGGACCGAACCCGGTTCGCATCAGCCGAAGGGGCTCGCAAGGGCGCTTATGTGTTGGCCGAGGCGTCCGGCGCCGCACCCGACCTGATTCTGATTGCGAGTGGCTCGGAGGTCGGGCTCGCACTCGAGGCCCAAGAGGCACTAGAGGCCGAGGGAACGCCCGCGCGTGTCGTAAGCATGCCGAGTTGGTATCTCTTCGGGCAGCAGGACCAGGCATACCGTGACGGTGTCCTTCCACCAGACGTTAGAGCGCGTGTGGCGGTCGAGGCAGGTTCTACCTTCGGGTGGGCTCGATGGATCGGCGACGCGGGTGTAGCCGTCGGCATCGACCACTTTGGAGCCTCGGCCCCCGCAGAGACACTCTATGAGCGCTTCGGGGTGACGCGGGAGGAAGTGGTGTCGGCCGCGCGCACCTCACTCGCGGGGATGAGCGTCAGGGCCCAGAGGGCCTAGCCGGAACCCATCCGGGCCTAGCCGACGTCGATCCAAAGAACGCCGTGGCCTTCATCGAGTATCTGGGCGGCGTGAGTGTACCGTCACTGGACCTGGATAGAGCTCCTGGCAAGCTCCAGGAGGCGGGCTGGCGAGGCGTCTCCGACCAGTGCTTGCTCGATTTCGTGCGTTGCCCAGGTGATGACCGTCGGCGCTCCGACGGTCATCACCTGGGAGGAACTGGACAAAAGGGCCGGCTCCCGCTCTTCGGTCCCCTCCCTGGGCACCACGTAGTGGGAAATCTGGCGTTCGGCTTCCCGGTACTGAATCATGGCGCCCCGCCGACCGTCGAGAAGGCAGATTTCGGCACCGATCACCACGAGGCCTTCGATCGTGATCGGCGCGATCGGTAATTCCAGCTCGCGGGTGAGGAATCGGCGGATCTTGTCGGCATCGGAAGTGACGATGCGGTCTTCGCCGACCGCGCGTCGGAGATAGTCCTCTACGAAGAGCTCCCCTCTTCGCGAGGGTTCACCGTGTTCTGGAGGAATAAAACGCTACTGCCCGCGATGAGACCCGCGGCGGCCGCGGCCGCCGCTACGACCAGGACCCGGCGACGCAGGGCGTGCCCGTGCGCTGGAGCTTCTACAGCCTCCTGCTCTGGGAGACCCAAACCCCTCGAGCGCTCACGAGCGAGTGCGTCGAAGACGCGTTCCCGCATCAAACGCGGGGCCGGCTCGAGGCGCATGCGGTCGTACGCGTCGAGCCGGTAACGGTCCTGATCGAAGTAATCCCAGCATGCCCCGCATGCCTCCACGTGCTCTCGCCTTCAGGACGTCGGCCTCGGCCAACTTCGGTTTTTCAGGCGGCCACAGGGCACGCCTCGCCTTGCTGCAATCCATCATGTCGTATCCTTCAACGTCAGTACAGTACGTCTATGTCTGAAAGCCGTTGGCACCGCTCCGCTCGCTCGAGCCTCGCATGATTGCCGTCAGCAGAACGTGCCGGTAGCTCAGGAGATCCTTCAGACTCGCCCGGTTCGTATCCAGCACTCGAGATGCATCGTCGTACGTCCAGCGTCGGAAGATCACGAGCCAAAGCGCTGCACGCGCTCGGGATTGCGAGCATTCGTGGCCCCTGCATCTACGTGAATACTCCAAGGCTCCCAAAGGTTCTCCGTCCGGCGGCTCGGACCGTCGACAGACTTGTACCCGTTTTGTATCAGGAGTACGTTCAGCCCCCCCTCCGGACAACCATCGAGGAACAGGCAAATGAGATTCGGTATCTTATTCGCAGTCGCTGTCGCTCTTACCGCCACGACCATCTCGGCAGGTGCGCTCCAAGGCCAAAGCGAAGAGGCGGACACGACGGCTCAGCGTGAGAAGCGCGAGAAGACCTCCCTTCCACTCGCGGCGGCCCGGACGCTCGATCTCGACACGCAGGAGGGCACCTGGCTCTCAGTGGACGTGAGTCCCGACGGTCGGACGGTCGTCTTCGACCTGCTGGGGGACCTGTACACCGTGCCCATCGGGGGTGGGGATGCAACCCGGATCACCAGCGGCCTCGCGTTCGATGGTCAGCCGCGCTTCAGTCCGGATGGCACGAAGGTGCTTTTCGTCTCGGACCGAAGCGGTAACGACAACCTGTGGACGCTCGAGGTCGCGTCGGGCGACACGGCCCAGGTCACGAAGTCCTCGGGTGGCATGTGGGTGTCGCCAGACTGGGCGCCAGACGGCCAATACGTGGTGGCGAGTACGGGCGAGACGCGGTTGGGCGTAGTGAAACTCTGGTTGGGGCATGTGGATGGAGGCTCGGGGCAGGTTCTCCGCGAGGAGCCCGAGCAGCTCAAGACCGTGGGCGCCGCCGTGTCGGCCGACGGACGCTACATATGGCATGCACAGCGGACACGCGCCTGGGTCTACAATGCACAGTTTCCTCAGTACCAACTCGCGGTCTACGACCGTGAAACGGGAGACACCTTCGCTCGAACGTCCCGGTACGGGTCGGCCTTTCGTCCCACCCTGTCTCCTGATGGGCGTTGGCTCGTGTACGGCACCCGCCATGAGAGCGAGAGTGGGCTCCGCATCCGTGATCTGGATACGGGCGACGAGCGCTGGCTCGCGTATCCGGTGCAGCGGGACGATCAGGAGTCGATCGCCGATCGCGACGTCTATCCGGGCATGGACTTCACCCCCGATTCGCGTGAAGTCGTGGCCTCCTACGGGGGCAAGATCTGGCGTATTCCCGTCGACGGCGCCGCCGCTGTCGCCGTTCCGTTCCGCGTGCGCGAGCAGCTCGCGGTCGGCCCCGAGGTGAACTTCGAATACGCAATCGAGGATTCGGAGCTGTTCACAGTGCGGCAAATTCGCGACGCCGTACCGTCGCCGGATGGAGGGCGGCTGGCTTTTACGGCGCTCGACGACCTCTACGTGATGGACTATCCGGGTGGTGAGCCCCGTGCGCTGGACGACGGTGATGTGACGCAGGCCCAGCCGGCGTGGTCTCCGGACGGTCGTTGGATCGCGTACGTGACGTGGGGCCCCGATGGGGGCCATATCGTCAAAGCTCGAGCGGACGGTTCGGACGATCCCCAGCGGTTGACGTCGGTCCCCGCCCAGTACGAACAGGTGGTGTGGTCCGGCGACGATCGCATTGTGGCGCTACGTGATCCGGCACGGGCGTTCCAGGAAGCCGCGGGCGGGGGAATCGGTGGTGCGGAGTCGGACATCGTTTGGGTTCCTGGCGGCGGCGGCGCCGTCACGCTGATCGCCCCTGCTGCGGGTCGCGGATCGCCCCACTTCGCAGAGGACTCGGACCGCATCTACTTGCATAATTCCAACGACGGCCTCGTGTCCATTCGCTGGGACGGCACGGACGAGAAGGCGCACGTAAAGGTCGTGGGTGCGACACGTCCCGGCCAGGAACAACGGACCCGAGCTTCAGTGATCAGGATGGCGCCCCGCGGTGATCGTGCGCTCGCCGCTGTGGACAACGACCTCTACGTCGTCACGGTTCCGATCGTGGGTGGGGATACTCCCACGATCTCGATCGCGAACCTGAGCAACACGGCTTTCCCGGCCCGAAAACTCACCGAGATCGGTGGGCAGTTCCCCGCGTGGAGCGCCGACGGCCGCACGGTCCATTTCTCGATCGGCAACGCTCACTTCGTCTACGATCTCGACGCCGCCGAGGCGTTCGAGGACTCGGTCGCCGCGGTCGAGAGGGCCGAGGCCGACCCAGGCGAAGCCGATGAGGATTCCGACGATGACGACGAAGGTGAGGGCTACGAGCCGGCCGAGACGCGGGTTCTGATTCAGGCGCAGCGAGACGTGCCACAGGGCGTAGCGGTACTCCGCGGGGCTCGCGTCATAACGATGAACGGCCGGGAGGTCATCGACAACGCGGACATCGTCGTGCGGAACAACCGGATCGAGGCTGTGGGCAGGCAGGGCACACTCGACGTGCCGTCCGGCGCTGATGTGATCGACGTGAGTGGAAAGACCATCGTTCCGGGGTTCGTCGATACACACAGCCACATGCGGCCTGCTTTCGGACTCCACAAGACGCAGTCGTGGGTGTACCTCGCGAACCTCGCCTACGGTGTGACGACGACACGAGATCCCCAGACCGGCACGACCGACGTGCTCACGTACGGCGACCTCGTCACCACCGGCGACATGATCGGACCCCGCATCTACTCGACCGGACCGGGAATCTTCGGCGACTACAATGCGGAGCCCATCCGTGACCTCGAGCACGCGCGCGATATCATGCGCCGCTACAGCGAGTACTACGATACGAAAACGATCAAGATGTACATGGCGGGGAATCGCCAGCAGAGGCAGTGGGTGATTATGGCCGCACGCGAGCAGCGCATCATGCCCACGACCGAGGGCGGTCTCATGTTCAAGTACGATATGACGATGGCGCTGGACGGTTACCCGGGCCATGAACATTCTCTGCCGATCGCACCGATCTACGGCGATGTCGTCGGTCTGTACGAGGGCACCGGTATCACCTATACCCCGACGTTGTTGGTCTCTTACGGGGGGCCGTGGGGAGAGAACTATTACTACTCGCGTGAGAACCCGCACGACGACCCGAAGCTCCAGTACTTCACTGCGCACACCGAACTCGACCAAAAGAGCCGTCGTCGTCCGGGGTGGTTCCGAGACGATGAGCACGTCTTCGGGGCACACGCCGAGGGGGTTCGCAAGATCGTCGAAGCAGGTGGACGCATCGGTGTCGGTAGCCATGGGCAATTGCAGGGCCTCGGCTACCACTGGGAGCTGTGGTCCGTTCAGTCGGGAGGGATGAGTGAGTTCGACGCGCTCAGGGTTGCCACCATTCTAGGGGCGGAGGCGATCGGCTTGGGTCGAGACGTGGGATCCATCGAGGCCGGCAAGCTCGCGGACCTGGTGGTCTTGGACGCGAACCCGCTCGACGATATTCGGAATACGAACGAGATCAGCTTCGTGATGAAGAATGGCCGGCTTTACGAAGGCGACACGCTCAATGAGACGTGGCCTCGACGGAAGAAACTCCAGCGCGGGGACTGGGTGATCCCGGAGCCGAGGACGGCGGCGGGGATCCCGTAGGGTCCCCACCCCGGTCTCACGGCATCAGACGGGGAATGAACTTGGTCAAGCCCGTGACGCTGCCGACTTCTCCACCGTAGATGTTCCCGGCCGCGTCCACCGTCACGCCCTCTCCCATGGCACCGAAGCCGCCTCCGCCCGAGGGCACTTCGCGGTCGTGCTGCGGGATGTAGTACCAAACGTCGCCCGTTCTAGCGCTCCCGATCCTGAGGCCCTTCCGCCAGTCGAGGTTGCGCTCCGGCCCAGATTCCGAGTCGATGGCGTAGAGGACGTCGTCTTCATCGATGTGCAGGCCGCTGATGCGGCTGAACTGGTCCCATTCCTCCAGGAAGTTGCCGTCCGCATCGAAGATCTGGATCCTGTTGTTGCCGCGGTCCGACACGAACAGCCGTCCCTGTGAGTCCCAGGCCAGGGCGTGTGGTGTCTTGAATTGGCCGGGCTCGTCACCCCACGTGCCCCAGCTCATGATGAACGTGCCGTCCGCCGAATACCTGTTGATACGCGCCGGCGTGTCCGGCCCGGCACCCCTGTTCTGGCCGCTGTGGCTCTCGGCCACGTAGATATCACCGTTCGGCCCTGTTATGACGTCGTTGGGCTCGGTGAGGTGCGTGGGAGGATCCCCGGCTTCACCACCGACGCCGATGGTCAGGAGGATCTCTCCTTCGGGGCTGAACTTGATGACCTGGTGTCCCAGGCCCGCCGCGCTCGGGAACTGCTCCAGCTCATTGGGCCGCGCCGATCTCGCATCGGCGATCCAGACGTTGCCCTCTTCGTCCACATGCATTCCGTGCGGCCACATCATCAGCCCCGAACCGAAGCTGGTCACCACGTTGCCGTCGGGGTCCATCTTGAGGATGGGATCGACGTCGGAGCCGGCGCATCCGTTAGCGCCGCACCGGTCGGCGACCCAGATGTGCCTGCCGTCGATGTCCGTTTGCAGCGCGCTCACCGAGCCCCACACCCGCCCCGCCGGGATGGTGCCCCAATCGCGTATGGTTTCATACGGGTTCGGCAGGCCGTTGACCGGCTGGACGACACCCCCCTCGACGACGTAGCCAGGGCCGGAGGCGGCACTACTGACGTTGGCGTCGCCGGTGCAAGTCGTCAGAAAGGTCACGAACGGTACGAGGAGAGCGGTTCTCAGGGAGGCGTAAGGCATCATCAGGGTCTCTCCGTGAAGATCATCGACGGGTTGCGCGGAAGCCCAAACAGGTTAGGGTGCGGGATGTGAATGTGCCAGATCGTGACGAACGTTTAGAGGTGGTGCTCGCCCACTCTATTGAAGGGCCCCCGGGGGCTTGGCCCTCGCGCGGGTGCTCCAGCAACCGGTGCTTTTCGTCCGAACGGGCCAGCGCCCTTTCGGCAACGACGATCTCCAGTTCTGCAGCGAATTCCGCGGCCACCAGCGCGTCCGTGCCCGCCGAAGACTCAACGATGCAGGACGGAGGGGGACATACGAAGGAAATGTTGGGGAGTGGACCAATGGGCCTGGCGATTGGGACAACCGGGCCTGTGAGTGGCGGGGTTCGGCTGCGGGAAACCTCATGTTGACCGCCGTGGCCCGACCCCTCAGGTTGTCCCCATCCATTAGGTAGGTGCCCCACGGCCTGCACCGTCGATCCGTTTCAAGAAAAGCAATTGGGAGGACAATGACGCACT
>CAUZAE010000066.1:0-15157 GCA_963577685.1 Gemmatimonadales bacterium UBA6960
TATCCTGAGGATTGGAAGCGGACGTGGTTCGAGATCGAGAAGAAGTGGTCCGAGGACGTCGGCAGCCCGAGGGGCGTCTTTCAAGCGTTCAACATCGACGCGAAGCTCAACTCAGCCTATGTCGTCATGGCGCTCCTCTATGGTGACGGCGATTTCGCCGAGACGCTCGACATCGCCGTGCGCGCGGGCCAGGACTCGGACTGTAACCCGTCCACGGCAGCGGGTGTTCTGGGCGTCATGCTCGGCTACGAAGCGATCCCCGACTATTGGAAGCAGGGCCTTTCCGAGATCGAAGGCCTGGAATTTCCCTATACGTCGACGTCGCTCGAAGAGGTCTATGAGCTCTCGTTCCGTCACGCCCTCGGCCAGATCGAAGCGCACGGCGGCAGCGTGGAAGGCGATGTCGTGCGGATCGAAATCGAGACACCCGAGGCCGTGCCACTCGAACAGAACTTCGAAGCCCACCACCCGGCGGAAGAGCTGCCTCTACGTCGCGAGGTAAGAGACGAGACGGCCTTCACGTTCGAAGGCATCGGTTTCGCCGTGACCGGCGAGGTTCGCACAACGAGCGGAAAGGAGCACACCTTTTCCGCAGAGCTCTACATCGACGGAGAGCTGGACGAACAATTTCCGTTGCCTTCGCGTTTCACGGAACGCCGGTTCACGCCGTTTTGGAAGTACCAGCTCGCTCCGGGGCCGCATGAGATACGGATCGTGTTGACCAATCCCTCACCCGACGCGCACCTCTGGCTGGATTACGCGATCGTCTATCGCTGATCGTCGGGGCGGGCCTGAGCGTTCCGGAGGAATGGACGGTGGAGGAGATGGGGCCCGCGACGCTGCGTGGGAAGTCGGAGCCGTTGGAGCTAGTGGCGTTCGCGTGGCGTCGTCAACCGGAGGCGTCCAGGCCCTTAGCGAGGCAGACCCGGTTTTTCCCGAGATTTTTGGCACGGTACACGGCGGTGTCCGCCGCACGGATGAGAGTCTCTTTCATCTTGTTCGGGTCATTGCCGTTCTCTCTCTCCAACGATGCGATCCCCACGCTGCAGGTAATTACCCCTTCGATATTCAGGGGCGGTTCTCCCTCGGAAAGTCCCTCACGGACAAAGACATTGCTTTCGAGCGCCGCCCGCAGCGTTTCACCATACTCGCTAGAATCTTCGAGGGAGTAGCCCGGCATGAGGATGATGAACTCGTCGCCGCCGAACCTGGTCGACACGGCTCTTGAGCCGAGAAACACTTCCTCAACGATGATAGCGACCTCCTTGAGCACCCGGCTTCCTACGAGATGCCCGTGGGTATCGTTCACTCCCTTGAAGTGGTCGAGATCGAAGAATATCAGCGAGAGAGCGCTATCCTCATCGATCGCCCGTCGCGTCTCTATCTCGAGTCGCTCATAGAAGTAGCGATCGTTATAGAGGCCCGTCAGGTTGTCCCTCTTGGACAGATCCTCGAACCGTCTCGCGTCGAGCGCATTCTTGATGAGTGTGGAGGTATAACTCGCGAATATTTCAAGGATGGAGAGGTCCTTCTCGCCATAATTGACCTTCTCCGCCCGGTTGATCAGTTCGATCACGCCGACGACCGAGTCGTTGATCTTGATGGGCATGGCGAGAATCGATTTCGATTCGTATTGGATTCTCTTGTCGATCGCGTCGTAGAACTTGTCGTCTTTCGCGACGTCCTTGCTGAGATAGGGCTTACCACTCTGATAGGCGGCCCCAACGATTCCTATATCGTCCGGAAGGTGCGTGCCTACGAGCGCCGTAGAGCCGGCCCCGAAACAGGCCATGAAGTAGAGCTTCCCCACATGGTCGTCGTCCCATTTGAGGAGAGGGTCATCAAGGAGAATGGAGCCGGAGTCGGAAGGTACGAATTCGTTTGCCTTCTGCAGGATTTCCCTGAGAACCTCCTTTAGGTCGACTTCCCGAGCGGTGTCCCTCCTCTTGTTCTTCCTCTGAAGGATGCGGTCGATAATCTTATCGTCGGCGAGATAGGTCTCCAGCTGTTTCCCCACTGTTTTTAAGGATACGTCAGCCGTGCAGCCTCAGCGGTGCCTCGGTGGCAATACGTCTCTCCTCCTCAATGGATAGACCCTACCTCACCTCTCCACCCCATACTTCGTAAACGCTCCGCCCGCCCACCGCAGTGAATTCGGCCCTTCGGCCGCATACACGTTCCCGTCCGCGTCGACGGCTACGCCTTCCCCTGCCGTCCCCTGATAGAGTCTGGCTTCCCTCTCGAAGGGGGGAATGAAGGCGGTGATCCGGTCCTCATCGATATGGCCGATGCGGACACCGTTGCGCCAGTTCGCGTGGTTGGTCGGGCCCGACTCAGAATCGATCGCGTACAGCATGTCGTCTTCGGTGATGAAGATGCCGCTGATACGCCCGTACATGTAACGCGAGTCCAGGTAGTTGCCATCCTGATCGAAGATCTCGATGCGGTGGTTACCGCGGTCGGCCACCCAGAGACGGCCCTGCGAATCGAACGCCAAGGCGTGTGGTGTACGGAACTCACCGTGCTCCAGTCCGATCCGTCCCCATTCCTTGATGAAGGTCCCGTCCGCGGAGTACTTGAGGATGCGGCTAGTCAGGCCACTCGCTCGTGCCTCCTCGATCGCGGCATTACTCGTCTGGCCCTGCCCACTGTGCCCGTCGCCAACGTAGATGCTCCCGTCGGGCCCGGTGATGACGTCGTTGGGCTGATAGAGCTGGTTGGGGCCAGTGCCCGGCTGGCCCGCGGTCCCCAGCGTCAGGAGAACTTCTCCGCTGGGACTGAACTTGAAGACCTGATGCCCTCGAGTCCCAGCCTCGTTCCCCGCGAAGTCCGTGACCCAAACGTTCCCGTCGCTGTCCACGTGGATCCCGTGCGGCGTCACGAACAGATCGGCTCCGAAGTTCGCGAGCACCTCACCCGTGTTCCGGTCGAACTTGAAGATCGGGTCGACAGGGTTGGTCTCGCAGTTCACGCTTCCGCCCGACGCGGTACCGGCAGCACACCGCTCGTACGCCCAAATGTGCCCGTCAATCGGGTCGATGTCGATCCCCGCAGTCGTGCCCCACTCCCTTCCTTCGGGGAGGTCACCCCAATTCGTCGTCACGGTCGGGTTCGGATTCGGTAGGCCCTCGCCGGTGACCGGATTGCCCATCGTTGCCGGGCTCCCCGACGGGGCACACCCCGCGAGCAGGGCGGCAGCGCAGGTGAGAAACGCGGACGCATGGAGTCTGGACGATGACATATGGCCTCCCTGGTAGACGACCGGACATTCGACGTGTCCGTGGTAACACCGAAAGCTCAGCGGCCTATCATACTCGGTGCTCGGCCATCCGCGCGCCACTACCGTGCCCGGATCGGCCGCTACTCTTTCAGCGCCGCTACTTATTCACAACGCGCGTTTTCACAACGCGCACGTCGCCATACCCATCCCGAGCGTGAAGGACTTCATATCATCGAGATAGACTGCGCACACAACGACTGCGCTCCGCAATGGCCTGAGATCGTGGGGTCCGTGACGGCTTTTCTCCGGAGTCACGGGTTGCTGGACGGATAGATAGGGCTCCCCAGGCGGGAGGAGCCCGCCGACTCCCTACTCCGACCGACCGCGCTGTCCGAAACGTTCCCGCGGGAACGCGTGGGCGCTGGCATGCAAAAAATGGGACACTCCCTCGACCGGGAGAGCGGTCCGGCCGAGCCGTCCGGGTCCTGCTTGCGCCCATCGGCCCGTTCTCGGATGTTGGGCGCAGTCTGATCCCGGAGTCTGCCCATGTCCGACGCCATAGCCCGCCTGAACACAACCCTCGAAAGCCGCTACGCTATCGAGCGGGGACTGGGCGAGGGTGGGATGGCCACGGTGTCTCTCGCCAAGGATCTCAGACATAACCGGAACGTCGCCCTCAAGGTGCTGAAGCCGGAGTTGGCCGCGGTCCTCGGTGGAGAGCGATTCCTGACCGAGATCACCACGACCGCCAATCTCCAACACCCCCATATCCTTCCGCTCTTCGATTCCGGCGAGGCGGACTCCTTGTTTGGTGTGGGTCGCCCTGAGGTGCTCTTCGAAGGAGATTTCTGGCTCTCTGGAGTGAACGGTACCGCGGGCCCAGATCAATCCTATGACGTGACCGCGGATGGTCGCTTCGTGATGATCCGGCAAAACACGGCGGATGGGACCGACCTGAGAGTTGTCAGGGACTTCCTCGGGGAGTTGAGGGAGCGACTGGGGAACTGACGCATACCCGGATGTTGCCGCCCCCGCTGACTCACCCTACCGTGCAGCGACGCCCCGTTACAGGACCGGTACAGCCATGGAAGAGCTCCATTTGCCCATCAATCGCCAGCGTTTCCTCGCTTGCTTCTCCACCGCGGGCCTCGGCTCGACGCTGCTCCCGGGGGCGCTCGCAGCGATCGCTCAGGACACCGAAGTGGTCACCATCGAGATGTTGGAGGCCGCGGAGCAGATCGCCGGCATCGCCTTCTCACGCGACGAGCAGGAGAGGATCCTCGGGCGGCTGAACGGAGCCCGTAGTCCGCTCCCCGCCTTCGACATTCTGAGAGCCGCGGAGCTCGGTAACGACACCCAGCCCGCGATCGTCTTCAATCCCGTGCCCCCGGGGAAAGTCCTCCCCACGGAGCGCCGGCCACTCAGACGAAGCGAGATCGCAGTGCCCGTGCCCGCGACGGAAGAAGACCTTGCGTTCCTGCCGGTGACCCACCTTTCAAGGCTCATCGAGACACGCCAGATCACGTCCACCGAGTTGACCGAGTTCTACCTGGCCCGACTCAAGCGCTACGATCCGCAGCTGTTCTGCGTGGTCAACCTCACGGAGGATCTCGCCCTTAGACAGGCCAGACGCGCGGACGAGGAAATCGCCGTCGGGGACTATCGCGGCCCCCTGCACGGCATCCCCTACGGCCTGAAGGACCTGTTTGCCGTGCGCGGGACCAAGACGACGTGGGGAATGACTCCATTCCGGGATCGCGTCATCGATGTCGACGCCACGGTATACGAGAGGTTGACCGAGGCGGGCGCGGTCTTGATCGCGAAGCTCTCGACCGGCGCGCTGGCTGTAAGCGCCCGGTGGTACGGGGGCCTGACCCGAAACCCGTGGAACACCGATCAGGACGCCGCGGGCTCATCGGCCGGGCCGGGCGCTGCGACCGCCGCCGGTCTCGTGGGATTCTCGATCGGAACGGACACGGGAGGATCAGTCATCGGCCCCTCGACTCGCAATGGGATCACCGGAATGCGCCCGACGTTCGGCAGAGTCAGCCGCTACGGCGGTATGGTGCTGGCCTGGACGCAGGACACGGTCGGGCCGATGTGCCGTTCGGCTGAGGACTGCGCGCTGGTCTTCGATGCGGTGTACGGCCCCGACGGTCGGGACAACTCGGTCCTCGACGTGCCGTTCAATTGGGACGCAACAGGCGACGTATCGCAGCTCAGGGTCGGCTATCTGCGCAGCATGTTCGAAGGTGATGTCCTGCCCGACGCCTCGGGTGACTTGCGGCGGCAACGCCAAAACCGACGCAACGCCGAAGCGGCACTCCGCCTGATCCGGTCGTTCGGCATCGATGTCGTCCCGTTCGATCTGCCCGATGTCGATGTCGAGACGATCGACTTCCTCAGGTACGTGGAAACCGCAGCCGCGTTCTACGACATCACCATGAGGGGACAGCTCACGGATACCGAGAAAGGCCCCGAGCGGAGCCAGAGGCCGAACGAGATACGCGCAGCCCACTTCACGCCGGCGGTCGAGTACATCCAGGGTAATCGACAGCGGATGCGCATCATGCAGCAGATGGATGAGGCGATGGGCGATCTGGACCTGTTCCTCGGGTCCGACCGCCTTCTCACCAACCGCTTGGGTCACCCCCAGGTCAGCCTGCCGAGTGGATTCCACGAAGGCACGCCGACAGCACTCCACCTCACAGGGAAGCTGTTCGGTGAACCGGAGGTGCTACTCCTCGCTCATGCCATCCAGGCGGAGACCGAGCACCATCTCCAGCGTCCACCGCTTTGATTCGGTCCGGGGCCACGCGAGGAGCTGAGGGAGGGGAACCACCGCAATTTGCCATCATGAGCCGGGATGACCTTCCGATCATGCTTCGCCTGATTTCCGCGTCGCGCGTGGTCCGGCCGAATGAAAGCCAAGGGGGCACCTGGGACGTCTTCTATTGGGTTAGAGACGTCGAGGCGTTGGCGGCCGAATTGAGTGCGACGGGAGCCGAAGTCGCGTATGGGCTAGTGGAGAGACCCGAATACCACATGAAGGAATTCGCCGTACGAGATCCTGACGGCCACGTCCTCGGCTTTGGAGAATCACTAGACGCATGAACATCCTCGACTCCATCAACGCCCGTCGCTCGATCAAGACCTTCACCGACCGACCCGTCTCGAGAGAGGAAATCACGAAGCTCCTCGACGCGGTGTGTAAGGCTCCCAACCACCGGATGACGGAGCCGTGGCGTTTCTATGTGCTCGGCCCCGAGGCTCGTCGCGCCTACGGTGAGGCGCTCGGGCACCGAAAAGCCAAACGGGTCGACGACCCCGAGGCGGCGAAGGCCGTCGTCGAGAAGGTGGGTCGGACCCACGAGTCACTCCCGGCCATGGTCGCAGTAGCCATCACCCTGCACGAGAATCCCGAGATTCGAGAGGAAGACTTCGCTGCGACTTACATGGGCATGCAGAACCTGTCCTTGGTCGCTCATTCGATGGAACTGGGGACGCACATCAAGACGGGCGCCATCATGGACGACCCCGCTGCGCGAGCCGCAGTCGGACTTGCCGAGGACGAGAGGATCGTCGCGACGGTCAACATCGGCCACCCCGACGGGGTGCCGGATGGGCGGGCTCGCCGGCCGGCTACGGAGTTCACGACCTGGGTGGAGTGAGAGTGGCCATCGTACTGCACTTGCTCGTCCTTAGGAGAACCACATGAGGAATGCTTCTCGTACACTGGCGGGCATCACAACCCTCGCGATCTCGGCTGTGGGGCACGCGGCGTCGGCGCAGGACCTGGGTAGCCGTATTTATGCATACCTGGGAGCACAGGTCGAGGAGGACGGCGTCCGCATCGGCCTGAGCTGGTTCCTGTCCGACTACGAGGGTCACTCCATCGTCGGCCACGGTGGCGGTGACACGGGGTTCCGCAGCTACATCTTGCTGATGCCCGACGACGGTATCGGTGTCGTCATCGCCAGTAATTGGTCCGGCACCGACACGGCCGCCCTGGCGAACGAGATTGCACACCTCGTCTTGGCGGCACGCTAAGCGCGAGGAGTAGACAGTCGTACGTGACGCAGGTGGCACGCGACGCACGTGGTACGTGATGCCAGCAGTCGCGGGTGCCGCTTTCCTCGGGGCGCCGCACAATCACCGGTAACGATTTTCGTCGCGCTAGCGTCGGCGTGGACATTAGCTTTTGGAAGGGCTTCGCCCCCACCGGCATATCTCTTGCCGGGACTACCGTGACATAGTCAACCACAATGCAGGAGTGTCGCATGAAAAAATATCTTGGTCCTACCGTAGCGACGGCCATGGGGCTCGCCGTGACAGCGAGCCTCATGGTTGCCCAACCCATGGGCAACCCGGTGTATGCACCGGGCGGCTCAGGCCTCACACTCGCCCTCGACCACGGGCGATTCGAGGAGTCCCGTGTCCTCAGATAAGCACGATGAAGCCGCTGGCTTCGACATTCAGCCCGACTTCGAGCGCTTCAACCAGAAGAACGACGTGTTCAGGCGCTCGTGGTGGGACGAGCGCATTCGGAGCGCTAAGGCCCGGCTCCTCTATGCCACGTACCGGGAGCCGCTGAAGACATGGCGGAAGGCCGACGGCTTCACGCAGAAGGACTACGCGCTCCGGAATGCCTCATGGCACGTGAGTGACCTCTTCACGGAGCTCAGGGAGGACGAGGACCGGAGAGAGGGCTTCACAGACGAGTTCACCCTCTACCGCGGCGTGGCGCGGGAGCAGATCGATCTCGGGACCCCGGCCGAGGCGGCGGGTGAGATCAAGCACGTTGCCAAGACCTTCGGCGCGGACCTGGTGGGGATCGCGAGGTTCGACGAACGCTGGATGTACGTCAACAAGTTCAGCGACCTGAGCGGGAGGGAGAAGCCCCAGGAGATCCCCGAAGGCATGACCAGCGTCATCGTGACCGCCCAGTCCATGGATCACGACCTGATACGCACCGTCCCCTCTGCCCTGAGCGGCGCCGCCACCGGCCACGGCTACTCCCGGGACGCCATGGTGGTCCTGTCCATCGCCCAATACATCCAGAATCTCGGGTATCGGGCCGTGGCCAGCATGAACGACTCTTCCCTGGCCATCCCCACGGCGATTCAGGCCGGGCTGGGTGAGTACGGCCGGCTGGGTCTCCTCATCACGAAGGAGTTCGGGCCGCGCGTACGACTGGGCAAGGTCTTCACCGATCTCCCATTGGCCCACGACCGACCCATCCGCTTCGGCGTGGAAGAGTTCTGTCAGGAATGTAGGCGCTGCTCCGATTCCTGCCCGGTAAACGCCATCCCAGATGGAGATCCCAGCACCGAACTCCACAACGAGTCGAACATCCGCGGCGTGAGCAAGTGGTCGGTGAACGGAGAGAAGTGCTTCGGCTACTGGGCTGCTCAGAACACCGACTGCTCGATCTGCGTGCGAGTCTGTCCCTACAACAAGGACTACTCCAAGTGGTGGTTCCGCATGGGGCGTTGGTTGGCCGGTACTCCGCTGAGGCGTTTGATGCCATGGCTCGACGTCAACCTGGGGTACGGAAAGCGCCTGGCTCCACGGGATTGGTGGACGAGTCGCTGACCGTTTTCTGCGCCGCCTAGTGCGGCTCGATACCACAGAAAGACGTGAACTGCGAGGCTCGGCTTGCGTCTACTGGGCCGCCGTCGGATGTTGGGCACGATCGGATCCACTCCGCTCCCAAGGGACACCAAGGCCATGAAAAATCGGGTGAAACTCCTCAGCGTCGCAGCCCTGCTCGTCATTACCGTCGCTTGCAGCCCTCAGAGTTCTGAGCAGACAGCGGATCTGTCATCGGCCACAATGCCGGAGTGGGAGATTGACCCCACGTGGCCTCCGACCCTGCCCAACGACTGGATCCTCGGCGACATCAGAGGGCTCTTCGTTGCCGACAACGACAACCTCTGGGTCGTTCACATGCCGTCGAGCCTGACCCGTCAGGAGATCGGGGCCGAAATGGATCCCCCGATTTCCGACTGTTGTTTTACCGCCCCCCCGGTTCTCGAACTGGATCCGGAGGGCAACGTTCTACGAACCTGGGGCGGTCCTAGCGACGACTATACCTGGTTCGACCAGGAGCACGGGATCTATATTGATCACAACGGCTTCGTCTGGCTCGGCACGAGCAACGGATTCCATGTGCTGAAGTTCACGCAGGACGGCGACCACGTTCTCACCATCGGTGAGCCCGGCGTGAACATGGGCAGCAACGATCCGACTCATCTGGGCGGCCCGGCGAATTTCTACGTGGAGCCCAGTACGAACGAACTCTTCATCGCGGATGGATACCGCAACCGGCGCGTGGTGGTCTTCGATGCGGAGACCGGTGAGTACCTTCGCCATTGGGGCGCGTACGGCAGGCCACCGGACGACGACTACGAGTATGAATATCCAGTCGACCTCGACAACCCGCCGCAGCAGTATCGCACGGTCCATGGCATCGTCGGCTCGAACGACGGGCGGATCTATGTGGCCGACCGCCGCGGAAACCGCATTCAGGCCTTCCGCCAGAACGGCGAGTACTTGATGGAGCGTTTCGTCCTTCCAGAGACCGGCGGTTCAGGAACAGGATTCAGTCTCGGGCTGTCGCGGGATCCCGAACAGAGCATCCTCTACCTCATCGACGGCACGAACCAACGTGTTTGGATGCTGCGACGGGACGACCTGGAGATCCTCGGCAGGTTTGGCAAGCCCGGTCGCCAGGCGGGCGAGTTCATCCGGGCGCACATGGTGGTGCTCGATTCCCGGGGCTACCTCTATACAGGAGAGGCAGGGAACGGTAGGCGGATGCAAAGGTTCAGGCTGAGGACGGCCAACTAGAAAGGACTGCCCGCAACGGGTACGGCCTCCTGAGCGATCAAGCCTACGACCGACCGGACAATATTGGTCGCGAAGGCGTAGTCGTAGGTCACACCGGTTTCACTGCCCGGGTCGTTGGCGAGTCGGTCCGACGCGTCTTCAAAGGTGTGATAAGGCCCGTTCGCGTCCCAGAAATCCGGCAGCGAGTTCTCGATGACCAAGATGGCCGGAATGCCTTGCGCGAGGAACGAGTCATTATCGGAGGATGACTCGGTCTCGATAATCGTGTCGTTGAAGATCAGGGAAGGGACGTAGGCGGCCGCCGCCCGCTGAAGGGCCTCGGCCCAGGCCCACGAAGGCGGATGCTTGGACTGCGCCTCCACCTCGGCGTCGATGACGGTATTGGGATCGACGTCTGAGCCCGGCCGCAGAATCATATCCATGTTGACCATGCCCACGATGTTCTCGCCGGCCGGCATGATATGGTTCTCGACGTAGTCCTTGCTTCCTAGAAGGCCGTCCTCTTCGGCGTTGAAGCCGATGAAGCGGATGGTCGACTCGAACCGGTACTGGCTCAGGACCCGGGCCGCCTCCAATACGCCTGATGTGCCGGAGGCGTTGTCGTCACCGCCAGGCCGGTCGCCTTCGAGATGATCGTAATGGCCACCGATGATGTAGATGTTCTCGGGGGTCGTCGTGCCGGTCAGTTCGCCGACCACGTTCAGGTAGCTTCCTTGGAGGGAGACGCTCAGACCCATGGCCCCGAACATGTCCTGGAGATACAGCCGGGCTTCCTGGTTACCGAGCGAGCCGGGGCCCTCCTCACCGTCGCGGGTGCGAAAGCCCATGTCGTAGTCGGCCCCACCGTACAGCCCCAGCCCCATGCTCTCCACGTCAAAGTGATACGTCTGGTACTGCGTCTGAGAAACACCATCCACCACGGCTTGAACGGACGGCACTTGAGCTTCCGCCGTGCACCCGGCAACCAGCACCGTGAGGAGGACCCCCGTGGTCGGAAGCGCCCAAGTGTCGGAACGGTGCAGCATGATGTCTCCTTTGCCGGCAGGTCGGCCGACACATCGAGTTTCCCTCGGTTGCTCAATAGAGTATCCCCCCCTCTTCGAGGCGTGCAAACTCGGCGGTTGGCGGGAGCCGCCAGGAGGGGCTATGTCAATCGGCATTGAAAGGCAGAGTTCAACGATTTGCAGCTTCCACGAGGCATGCCGATGACGACCATGCTCGATCTCGATGAGATCAAATCTCTAGTAGACACCCCACAACTGATCCAGGAAATCGAGACTGGGTTTGTTCTCTATTCCGAAGGCAAGGTGGTCGTCCCGCCCGTTGGCTTTCTGCACTTCGACGACCCTCCAGGCGACGTTCACATCAAGTACGGCTTCGTATCCGGTGGCGACTACTACGTCTTGAAGATGGCGTCCGGATTCTACGACAACGCCAAGGTCGACCTGCCAGTCGCCGATGGCGTAATCTTGGTTTTCAGTCAGAAGACCGGAGCGCTCGAGCTGATCCTATTGGACCGATGCTGGCTCACCGATATGCGCACCGCCGCCGCCGGGGCGGTCGCCGCGAAGCACCTGGCGCCGAAGGCCATCGATCACATC
The DNA here is from genome assembly GCA_963577685.1 of Gemmatimonadales bacterium UBA6960. GTDB lineage: Bacteria > Gemmatimonadota > Gemmatimonadetes > Longimicrobiales > Gaopeijiaceae > UBA822. The sequence goes on from CAUZAE010000066.1 coordinate 11,674, forward strand.
GGAATCGTCGGAACCGGCGTGCAGGCGAGGATGCAACTCGAGATGCTTCGCACGGTCGTCGACTGCAAGAGCTGCTTCATCTGGGGTAGGGATTCGGCCAAAGTGCAGGTCATGATCGACGATCTTCGAGCGAACGAGGGTATTCAGGCCTGGGGACTGGAGATTCAGGCAGCCGCGACACTCGATGACCTGGTCTCGCAGTGCAATCTCATCGTCACCACGACGTCGGCCAAGGATCCCTTGATCCGGGCCGATCACGTGAGAAAGGGCACGCATATCACGGCGATGGGGTCCGACGATGACGGCAAGCAGGAGCTCGAAGCCGCGCTCTTGGCGAAGGCGGACCGGGTGGTCGCGGACAGCGTCTCACAGTGTAGTCAATACGGCGAGTGCCTTCATGCCATTCAGGGGGGGCTGATCGAGGAAGGATCCATTCTCGAGTTGGGCCAGGTGATCAAGGACCCCGCGATGGGACGAACCAGCGACGACCAGATCACGGTAGCAGATCTGACCGGTGTCGCAGTCCAGGACATTCAAATCGCCAAGATGGTCGACCGCGCCCGCCGCTGAGATCAACACAACCGAGACCACATCAATGACTCCCGAAGTTCAGCAGCAGCTCGATGTACCCCGGTTGGTTCTGGAGGCCAGCGAGAGGTGCAAGGACCACCTGTCGCCCACGCCTCTCGAGTACTCCATGTATCTCAGCGAGCGGATCGATGGCGAGGTCTGGCTCAAGCTGGACTCGATGCAGCGAACCTCCTCATTCAAGTTTCGGGGTGCGATCAACAAGATCCTCTCACTCACGGAAGCAGAGCTCGACCGGGGGGTGGTCTCGGCCTCGACAGGCAATTATGCCCTGGCGGTTGCGGAGGCCATGAGAGTCAGAGGGCACCGCGCCACCATCTACGTGGCCGAGGACATGGATACGTCACGCCTGGACCTGTTGCGGTCCCATGGCCTGGACCTGGTCATACATGGCACGCTCGCCTGGGACGCGGAGAAGGAGGCCCGGCGCGTAGCGGAGGAAGACGGGAAGACCTACGTGTCGCCCTACAACGATCCCCTCGTAGTCGGTGGACAGGGAACGTGCGGATACGAGATCTCCCGGCAACTTCCCGATCTGGATGCGGGCTTCTTCGCCTGCGGAGGGGGCGGACTCCTCACCGGGTCGGCCGGCTGGCTGAAGTCCCACAACCCCGATGTAGAAGCCTTTGGCGTCTCCCCGGAGAACTCCCCCGTCATGTACGAGTCCGTGCGAGCCAACAAGATGCTCGAGATGGAGACCTACCCGACTCTGGCAGACACGTGTGCCGGCGGCATCGATCTGGACAGCATCACGCTGGAGCTGTGCCGACGCCACGTGGACGGCATCATGTTGCTCACCGAGGCGGAGATCGAAGCGTCCGTTCGTCTCTTGTTCGAGGAACATCGTCTGGTGGTCGAAGGTTCGGGGGCGCTGGCCGTCGGGGGGCTCCTCAAACACAAGGAGCGGTTCAAGGACAAGAAGGTCGTCGCTGTCGTGTGCGGGCGGAACATCGATTTGGACGTGTTCAAACGGATCATTCAGTAGGGGTGTCGTCGGTGGCAGTGTCGTCCGTGAGGGTGCCGCGGACGCCGAACCGATCGAGCGCATATCTGTCCGTCATGAACCCTTCCGGCAGGTCCTCCTCCCCGTCCAGCGCAAGTGCGGCCAGCATCCACCCCGTCGCCGGGCTGTGCTTGAATCCACTACCCGAAAACCCCGCCCCCACGACCAGGTGGTCTCCCAGTTGATCGAGGATCGGCTGGTGGTCAGGCGTCATCGTATAGAAGCAGGATTCCAGGATCGCCGGGCTTTGGTGATCCAGAAGCGGAAGATGATCTCTGACGTAGTCGCTCACTTGCTCGACGTACGGCCCGACCGTGCCCAGATCGACGGAGTCCGGGTCGGTCTCGGGGCCACCGTGAAAGAGCACCTTGACCAGCCCAGGGTACTCACAGGACGGCAGCACATAGATGTCCGCCAGCCGCGCGTTGAAGAGGATGGGGAAGCCATTCGCCACGCCGTGCGCATCGGTCGGATCTCGCCAATAGCTGACCGGTGTCAAAACGCTGCTGAGGAGTGCGTCGAGTTGCGGTAGGAGCTTCGCCGTCCAGGGTCCGGCACAGACAACGGCCTTGTCGAAGCTCGTGTATTCGTTCTCGGCGGCAGTTGTATTGGACCGGAACCCGATTCGGACACCTCCGTCAGGCTGAGATTCTACTGACTCCACACTGGCCGTGACGATTTGTCCGCCAAGCTCGAGGAATCGTCGTTGGACAGCATCAAGACATCGGTGAGCGAAGAGGATTCCCCCATTGGGATCCCAGGCTGCGCCCCACGCTTCCGTGTAGCGGAGCATCGGAAAGCGCTCGGCAATGACGTCGTGCTCCAGCCACTCGCATGGCCGCCCTCCGGCGCGAACCACCGCCATGTGTTCTTCGAGGAACAGATCTCCTTCGGGGCCGAAGTTCAGCAATCCGGTCCTGACATAGAGGGTCTCACCGGTGGCTCGCTCCAGGGCCTTCCATCGATCCAGCGAGAACTCCAGCCTATCCAGCTCGGCGTCGCCCAGAAAGCGAAAAGCGCGAGATTGCCCTTGAGAGCTTCCTCTTGTATGTGGAAGAGGAAACTGTTCGAACAGAACAGTACTTACACCGGCTTCCACGAGGTGCAGAGCAGTCCATGAGCCGATGATACCTCCGCCGATCACACATACCGTGGGCTGCGGTTGGTTCATTGCTCCATGAATCCATTCCCAATGGGGGTCACGACGTGAAGCGAGTCAGGTTGGCCGTGGTCGGCTTGGGTAGTGTGGGAAGCCGTTTCCTCAGACTGGTATTAGAGCGCGACGATACCCTCAGAAGCAAATATGGCCTCGCTCTCAGCGTCCACTGTGTCGTGGACAGCAGCGGGCTCGCGGTCAGTGAGGACGGCTTCGATCTCAACAGCCTGCTGGAACACAAGCGGGGTGGGGCGAGGCTTCACGAGCTCCCGGAATTCCATGAAGGAGACCTGGCGGGGGCGCTCGACCGGGTCCCGTGCGACATGCTCTTCGAAGCGTCACCGCTCGACCTCGATACGGGGGAGCCGGGCGTCTCGAATTGCAGGACCGCGCTGGACCACGGGCTGCACTTGGTGTTGGCCAACAAGGGCCCCCTGGTGCTCGCTCACGAGGCGCTCGATCGTCTCGCGACGGACGCCGGCGTGGGTATGCTCTACAGCGCGACGTTTTGTGGCGGGCTGCCCGTACTCAACATCGTCAGGCGCGACATGGTGTGCGGCCAAGTCCTGAGCTTCCGAGGCATCTTCAACGGAACGACCAACTTCATTCTGGACGAAATGCTGGGTGGGCGCGCCTACGCGGATGCGCTCCGTGAAGCACAAGAAAGAGGCATCGCGGAGGCTGATCCAAGCCTCGACGTAGGCGGCTGGGATACCGCATCGAAACTCGTGATCGCG
>CAUZAE010000067.1:0-14867 GCA_963577685.1 Gemmatimonadales bacterium UBA6960
GGGCGGCCGGGGTGCTCCACCGCGTGGAGGCCCAACAGTAAGCCCTGACGGCAGTCCATGCATGTGGCAACCGGCGCCGGGTCGGGTCCCCTACAGTGACCCCTTCTCCCGGATATAGCGCTTGAAACGAAACGCGTTCTCGGGCAAGTGGAGATCCATCCCATAGTTGTCCGGGCCCACGGCGAGGACCTTGGCGACGATAACGCTCAGATCATCGCGTTCGAACGCCTCCAGGACCGCCTCGCCGAACTGGAGCGCCGTCGTGGCCACAGCAACGTGCTCGACTCCCGCCCCTCGAGCGATCGCCGCCAAGTCCGTGATCCCCGCGGTCGTCTGCGAGTCGAAGCCGCCCGTCGACAACAGGCTTCCGTTGTCGAAGATGATGTGGATCAAGTTCTTGGGTCGGTATCGGGCAAGTGTCGTGAGTGTGCCCAAGTTCATGAGTACAGATCCGTCGCCATCCAAGACGATGACACGCTCGTCGGGGAGGTGCGTCGCCAGTCCGAGTCCGATCGATGAGGCGAGGCCCATGGCGTGCTGTAGATAGAAAAAATTGTCTCGATGACCGAGATCGTAGAGTTCCTGAGCGCACGCTCCCATGATCGTGACGACCAGCTTGTCTTCGAGCTCCGGATAGATCACCTCGATGCATTGCTGGCGTTCCACCGGCTTCAGTCCTCCATGAGGTCGCGGGTGAGCAAAAGAGCGACCGGAGAAAGTGAGCTCTGTGAGAAGGTGTACGCCTCGCTGATCTGCGTTGCGACTCTGCCCGGATCGCGAGCGTACTCAAAGGGAATGCTCAGTGCCCGAAGCACCTCTTCGGTCACGATTCCGCCCCTCGTATGCCATGGGTAGGGCTCGCCCCAGTGACCTCGCAGGGCAATGAGCATGCACAACGGGATGCCGTAGAGCTGAGCGAGGGACACGACCCCGTTGATGGCGGCGAGGAATCCGTGATTCTGCATGAGCAGGAGATGTGGCTCTCCCGCAAAATACGCACCGGTAGCGATCCCGATCGCCTCCTCTTCCTTGGCCACCTGGATGAGATCGACTTCGGGGTCGTCCTCGGCCCGCTGCAACAGAAGCCCCAACCAGGTCTCCGGGAGGGCTGATATCGACCGGATACCCGCGGCCTTGATGCCCTCGAACACCGCTTTGGAGTTCTCGTACGAGACCGGCATCTCGCTTCCGGTAGATGTTGATCGTGTTTGCCTCGCGACCGTTGAGGCACCACACTAACCGGATCATCCTTAAGACGAAACTCAGGTCGCTTTGGATGTACCACCGATCAATGTGCTTTCGATCTGGACGGGTACCGTGAAGAGGACTACGACCGATCTCCTAGCCGTACGACGCGCCGTATTGTGCGTTGGCCTTACGCTTCTCGCACTGACCGCACAACAGTCATGGGCCCAGGAGACCGGCCCGTTATCCGCGTCACCCGAGCTCAGGACGACCGGTCGCCAGGTGTACCAAGACGCTTGCGCAGGATGCCATCTTCTGGATCTCACAGGAGCTTTCGAGGCTTCCGCGCTGGTCGGCGTGAACTTCCGGGCCGTGTGGGACTCGCGACCGTGGAGCGAGTTGGTTGCCAAGGTGCAGGAAATGCCACCCACCGCACCTGGCTCGCTTTCCGCAGGGGAGTACGAAGCTGTGACCACCTTCCTGCTCAGTGCCAACGGCCTTGCCGACGATGTGCGCTCGATCGAGATCGCGGGCGGGACGACCTTGGGTTCGATCCTCGCCGGAGCGGGCGGCAGCTCAGCGGAGCTTCCGCCACGCGCGGAGGATCCAAATCCGGTCGACGAGGCTATTCGGGGACCCCGTGGCGTCACGACCACGTTCGTCGATCTCCCCGAGTTGGAGCCAGTGACCACGGAGGAGCTCACGAACCCGGACCCGTCCGACTGGCTCATGTTCCGCCGTACGTATGACGCGTGGGGGTACAGCCCGCTCGACCGGATCAACGCGGACAACGTCGGTGATCTCCGTCTCGCTTGGGTCTGGGCCATGGATCCGGGTGTCAACGAGCCCAATCCTTTGGTCCACGACGGCATCCTCTACCTCACGAACCCCGCCAACGTGATCCAAGCCCTCGACGCCTCCGAGGGTACGCTCCTCTGGGAGTACCGGCGTGAGTTCGCGGAGGACTTTTCTCCAGGTGGATTCAACCATCTCCGGAACCTGGCGATCTATTCCGGTAAGATCTTCGTAGCCACCAAGGACGCATACATGGTGGCATTGGACGCCCGGACCGGAGAAACCGTTTGGGAGACTCAGATCGCCGATTACCACAAAGGGTACAGGAACGTCTCAGGCCCTATCGTGGTGGAAGGAAAGGTGATCAACGGCATCAACGGTTGCGACCGATTCTACGAGGATAGCTGCTTCATAACGGCCCACGATGCCGAGACGGGCGAAGAGCTGTGGCGCACGTTCACGATCGCCCATCCGGGCGAGCCGGGAGGCGACACCTGGGGGGATCTGCCCCTGGAGCTACGCGCAGGCGGCGACGCGTGGAACGCGGGCAGCTACGATCCCGATCTGGGGCTGATCTTTTGGAGCACGGCCCAGGCCAAGCCCTGGGTGGCGGTGAGTCGGGGCCTCACGGTGGACGATGCCGCACTCTACACGAATTCTACACTCGCTCTGAATCCCGACGACGGAGCGATCGTCTGGTACCGTCAGCACGTTCCTGGCGAGACGCTTGATCTGGACGAAGCCTTCGAGCAGGTGCTGATCGATCATGAGGGCCAGCGCCTCCTCTTCACTATCGGAAAGCACGGCATCCTCTGGAAGCTCGACCGGGAAAACGGACGTTTTCTGGACCTCAAGGAGACTCTGTACCAGAACGTCTTCGACTACGTCGACCGGCGAACGGGAGACGTCCGCTACCGAGAAGACATCGCCGCCGCAGAAATCGGCGATTGGCTGTCGGTCTGCCCCAGCACGGCGGGGGGGCACAACTGGCAGGCGATGGCGTTCGCGCCGGAGGTGAAAGCACTGATCATACCTCTGTCGCAGAGTTGTCTGGAGATCGCGGCTCGGCCCGTGGTCTTCGAGGAGGGCTCAGGGGGTACGGCGGCGGACCGCGACTGGTTCGAGATGCCGGGAACCGGAGGCAACCTCGGGAAGCTCGCCGCTTACGACATCGCAACGTTGGAGGAACTTTGGAGCATTGAGCAGCGAGCCGCCTTCCTCACAGCGGTCCTCACGACCGCCGGGGGGTTGGCGTTCGTGGGCGACCTCGACCGCTATTTCCGAGCCTATGATGTGCGCACCGGGGAGGTCCTTTGGCAGACGAGGCTCGGGACCTCGGTTCAGGGTTTTCCGGTGTCGTTCGAGGTCGGCGGAGAGCAATACATCGCCATGAGTAGCGGGCTCGGGGGGGGAAGTCCTCGGGTCGTACCGAGGTTGCTCACTCCCGAGATTCGCCATCCTGAAACCGGAAATGCCTTGTACGTCTTCAAGCTCCCCACACGAGGGGCCGTCCCATGAAGTTGAGAGCGGCAAGCGCGGTCCTGGTCACGTCGATGATCCTCGTCGCCTGCCAGCCCGCCGGAGACGCATCCTCCGACGCCCTGCTCGGGACACACGAAAACGTCCTCATCGACCTGTGGGCCGAGGGACTCGCCACCTTCGGTGTGTATGTGCCCAACGAGAATCCACGCACGCCCGAGCAAATGCGAAACCGAGAGAGACCTACACCGCTCTACACTCGGGCGGGTGGTGAGGCGCTCGCGCAGAACCCGCTCTACGATTTCGTTTTCCTGAATCTCGAAGGCAACTACGACATGAGCGCCGTCGAGGCGATCGCCGAGGGGCTCGGGAGCCCTTCGGCAGTGAGCCGAAAGACCCTCCTCGTCCGTATCCCACCGATCGAAAGTGATGGGGCTGACGCCGCCAGAACCCGGGTGAAGGAGATCATAGCGCTCGGTGCCGACGGCGTGATCCTACCACACATTCGTAGCCCGGAGGAGGCCGAGTTGGCCGTGAGCTTCTTCACGGACGCCGGCATCGACGTCTGGTCACCGTCTAACCCGAGCGGCGAGAAGATCGCAATGATCATGGTCGAGGATCCAGGCGCTCTCGCGCGAATCGAGGCGATAGCGGATACGCCCGGCTACAGCATCCTCGCCTGCGGCATCGGCAGCCTCACGCGGGCACTAGACGGGGACAGAGATGCGGCAGAGTCCGGGAATCAAGAGGTACTCCGGCACTCCAAAAGAATCGGAGTCGCCGACATGATTACGGCGAACTCGGAAAACATCGCTCAGCGCGTTGAGGAGGGCTTCCTGGCACTCCTCATGCAAGGCCCGACGGCGGACGATGTGATCCGGCTGGGAAGGGCTGCCGCCGGACGGTAACCGGTAGTCAGCCGCCTTGGATGGATCGAGGGAAGCGCGCCGGAGTCACGGAAGCTCGCCGTTGAGTTCCTCGTAGACTTGCTGGATGGCTCGGGAGCCCTGGCTCGAGCGGAGGGTCCAAGTCTCTAGATCCCCGAATCGCGCTTGCTCTCCGGCCTCCTCTACACCGACCCCTGCCGTGTGTAAGCGCCTCGCCTCGGCGATCACAGTCAAGAGAGCCTGACGATAGGTATCGAGCTCCTCTCTGAGGACCCGAGGGGAATCCACGAATCCGTGCCCAGGGACGTATATTTCGACGTCCATGGCCTGGGCTCGCTCGATCATCGCCACCCATTCTGAGGGGTAGGCGGAACGCATCGCGGGAAAAATGCGGTTGAGGTAGGCCTCACTCATGAAGAGGATTTTTTCGTCGGGCAGATAAACCATGAGGTCGCCCCCCGTGTGTGCCCGTCCGAGAAAAAGGACGTGCACCTCCGTACCGCCGATGTGAAGGACCGTCCGCTCTCCAACCAATTCCGTCGGCACGACCACCGGCGCGGCGCCCTCCCTCCGATTGGGGTTGTTGGCGCTGGCCTCCAGGATCGCGTGGGACCTCGGGTGCGCCAGAAACGCTGCATCAGCAGGAAACACCGAATTGCCGCCCGTGTGGTCACCGTGATCCGAGCCGATCACCACATGAGTGATGGGCCGATCCGTGATCCCGGCGATTGTCTCGACAAGGCGTGCCGTCTCTTCGACGTTGCCCTGCCCGTCGGCGACGAGCACACCCTCGGACGTCACGACGAAGAGGCTTACGGTGGTGAACCTCTCCTCCCCCGCCGAGCGTAACTGCTCATACGAATAAACGTTCTCGGCGAGTTCCTTCACCCGCGGAAAGTCCTCGTCCGTCAGTCCTCGTTCGTACGGATTGCCCGTCCGGAGGACTTCGTCGTCCGCGTCCGCCCAACCGTCTCCACAAGCCATCGAAGGCAGTGTGAGGAAAAGAGCGAGAACGACTTCTCGGCGGCACATAAGGAGACCGGGCTGTTTAGCGCGGAGAGGACCCCGTACTGTCGGCCGCCGTGTTGGCGGCGACGTAGGCGGCCGCGAATTCCTCGATCCTGCCCCTGGTCGCAGCCTGAAGCGCATCCTGGGCGGCACTCGCCGACGTGCTGACTCCGAGGGTCGTCGCATACCACGTGACCGCCTCGGCAAGCTGGACTTGCGGGTCACGGATCATCTGCGCCGACTGTTGTACCCTCACCGACACAGCATAGGCGAACCCCTCACTCCCACCAACGACACATTCCAGCGTGACCCTCAGCTCCGGCAGAGCCGTGTTCCTCAACATCTCCTGCTCCGTGAGGATCTCCACCTCGGCCTCGAGAAGCGTCGATTCAGCCTCCGCGCGGAGAGCGTCAGCCGTGACCCCCGCATCCCCACAGGCCGGGCTGGCCTCGGCCCGGACAAATACACCCCCGAGGCCCTCGAGGGAGTAGCGATTCCACTCCGTGTCCTGAGCGAGAAGCTCAGTGGTCGCAGCAATCATCGTCAGCGCGACAAGCGCGCACATAAACCATCTCATTCGCCAGCTCCGTATTCGATCGGTCGGACTAGCCGCCGCAAGACCTACACTGGTGGTTGTTGGTCGAGCCGAGCTTCTCCAAGAGCGCAATGGTGAACGGGTGCGGCTGCGCCCTTTGTTCGGGGCTGTTGGCGAGATCGGCGGTGGTCTGACCGCGTCGGTTGATCAAGGTCACGTCGGCCCCCTGACTCACCAAGTACAGAATCGTCTCGTTATCGCCCCGTGCGGCCGAGTTATGGACCGCCGTCAACCCGTCCTTGTCCCTCAGATTCGGATCGACGCCCAACTCCTCGATGAGATACTTCATCGCGGGAAGCCACCCGTCGGGTACGGACCGGTGCTGCTGCGCGACGCGAGAGGTACCGAAGCCCACACCCGACGCGGCGTGGAGTGCATGGATACCGAGCCCGCCGTGCAGGACCGGCGGCAACCCGGACGGATCTTCTTCGTCCTCGTCGGCGTTAGGCCTAGGTGGTCCGAACCGACGTCGCGGGTTGATGATGTTGTAGGTCCAGATGTCCGGATCGGCTCCGTGCTCGACGAGTAGGCGCATGGCGTTCACGTCGGTCGCATAAGCGGCCCGCCAGAACGGCGTAGCACCCGCGAAGTCGACGCCCATGCGTCCCGCGTTGTAGGAGGCGTACCACACGTGCGTTATCGTCCGTTTGTTCGGATCGGCCCCCGCGTCCAGTAGCAGTTTCATCAGGTCCAGGTACGAGGTGAATTGCTGTCGGAATGCCTGGGGCTGAGGATACCACGTGCGCAACGACCACTCGATATTGAGCGTGGCGAACAGCGGACCTACATCGTCGTCACTGACGAGATTAGGATCCGCGCCACTCTCGAGGAGCGCACGCGCCAGATCATAGTTGCCGTTGATCACAGCGACGAGTAGAGCGCTCGACTGATCACCCGCCGTGAGCTGGTCGACATCAGCTCCAGCCGCAACGAGAAGTCGGGCCGATTCGATATGACCCTCCCGAGCAGCGTAGTGGAGGGCGCTGAAGCCACCTTGTTTGCCGATCTGCTCAATGGAGGAAAGCGCCTTCGGCGCGTTCGGAAGTGCTTCGGGCTCGCCACTTCCTCCACCCGCACCGCCGCCCTGCCGGCCTTGGCCACCTCGCCGCGTGTCCTCGGTCTCCTCTTCGTCCTCCTCAGGGTCCTTGGCCGCATCCCGGACACGCGTCCGGCGAGCGCGTTCTTCAGTCGCCTCTTCAGAGATCTTCTCGTAGTCCTTGATCGCGGTCACAAGGGACACGTCAGCATCAAATTCTACGAGCGCCTGGAGCGCGGCCGTGGCGTTTCGTCCCGACGCGAACATCAAAGGAGTTCGGTTCGAGAACGTGTCCGTCGCGTCCAAGTCCGCGCCGGCGGCGACCAACGATCCGATCACTTCGGTCGCGTTGGCCTGTGCCGCGAAGTGCATTGCGGTAACGCCGGTCGCCGTGTAGACTGCCGGGTCCGCGCCCGCCTCCAGCAACGTCTCGACGACCGCAGCGTTGCCAGCACGGCTGGCGAGGTGAAGCGGTGTATAGCCCCCGAGGCGGGTCGTCGGTTGCGCGTTAGCCCCCGCGTAGAGCAGGACCTCCGCAATCTCGACCTGATTGTTGAGGGCCGCCCAATGGAGCGCGGTCAAACCATCTGCCTGTGCCGCGTTGGGGTCCGCACCCTCCCGTATCAATGCACGCACCGCCTGGACATCCCCGCGCGCCGAAGCATCCGCGACGGGGGACTCGTCGGGTGCGGCCGCAACGAGCACCAACAAGCTCAGGCTTCCGAGAACCCACGGCCGCAAACGACTCAACCCTCTTGCTTCTGACATATCGTGCTCTTCCTTCAGATCGAGTAAACGCCCGAGCTGTTCCCGAAGCTCTCGATGTCCGTGCAGCCGAGCTTGTGCAGCAGGTCCAACATGACATTGGCCATCTGCGTTCCGGCCGGTGCCTTGATGTGGCGGCCACCCTCCAACTGGCCACCGGCTCCACCCAGCAAGAACAGCGGACAGCGGACGTGGTTGTGAAGGTTGCTGTCGGCCATGGCGGAGCCGTAGACGATAGCCGTGTTGTCCAAGAGGTTCGAGTCTCCCTCTGTCGTATTCTTGAGCTTCTCCAGGAAGTACGGAAGCAGGGAGACGTGGTACTCGTTGATTTTCCCGAAGTTACGCACGCGATCCTCGCGACCCCCATGATGCGAGGCGGAGTGGAACGGCGTCGTGACACCGCTCTCGGCATAGATCCGAGGGGACGCGTCGCGCCCGAGCTTCAGCGAAAAGACGCGAGTCGTGTCCGAGACGAAGGCGAGAAGCTGCAGATCAAACATCAGCCTCACATGGTCGCCGAATTCATCCGGAACTCCGACGGGAGCCTCGGGAATCTCGCGCTCCTCACCGCTCGAGTTTTGAGCCTCGATGCGCTGAATGCGGGCTTCGAGCTGACGGATGTTCTCCGTGTACTGAGTGAGCCGCTGACGGTCGGCCGCACCCAAGTCCGCCCGAAGAGCGGAAATCTCCTCCAGCATCCAGTCGAGGATGCTGCGATCGGTCTTGAGCCGCGCGGCTCGCTGCTCAGGCGTACCACCGGCACCGAACAGCTGCTCGAAAACGGCCCGCGGATCCCGTACCATCGGAAGCGGATCGTTCGGGGAAGCCCAACTGATCGTGTCGGTGTACGCACAGGCGTATCCGTAGGCGCAGCCACCGGCCTGATCCACGTTCTCGATGGAAAGTTGCATCGACGGAATCGGCGTATCCTGACCGAAACGCTGAACGTAGAGTTGATCCAGGGAGGTGCCGATGTGCACATCCGACCCCTCCGTCTGCTTCGGATGCGCTTGGGTCAGAAACACCGCAGCCGTCCGGAAATGATCTCCGCCGATCTCTTGCGGAGAGAATGCGTCGGCCATTCTCGAGTCCGTGTTACTGACGATGGTCAGATAGTCCCGGAAGGGCTCCAAGGAGTTCAGCGCGGTCGGCGACAGATCGAACTTCCGACCCTCAGCCCTCGGGTTCCAGAGGTTGAGAGAAGCACCGAGCTCATTACAGCCCGCAGCCCCGTGGACTTGCTCAATGCAAACCAGCCGCGTCTTGCCCACGGCCATCCCCGCGGACGTCGACTCCAGAGTCCGTCTCGCCGGGACCATCGCGTCCAGGAAGGGCAAGCCGATGGACGCCCCCATGCCGCGTAGCATCGTGCGCCGTGAGATGTGCTTTCCAGTAATGAACGTCATCTCTGTGACCTCACTCAAGGTTTCAATTGAGGCGCGCCCCAAAGGTGACCACGCCAACGGTTCCATACGACTTCGTGTTGCTGCCTTCTCTATCTCTCTCTTTGGAGCGCGCTACCTTCCGGCGCCCTCCGCCGGCTCCGTGGACACCATGTCCTGCACTCTGAACATCTGGAATGCGGGACTCGCCACGACCCCCATGATGAACGAAGAAATGCTGTAGTCGTTGTCAGCCGCTTCTCGGGTGATCGCTCGAATCGTCGGCATGTCATAGTACTCGACGCGCCGACCCAAGGCATACGCCATGAGATTCTTGGTGAAGACCCGGTAGTACACCTCGGGGCGACTCAACAGAGCTGCCCTCAGATCGGCCGGGCCAGTGAGCGGCGTCCCGTCGTACAACTGCCCGACGGGGTCCACGAAGTTGCCTTCGTCTCGGATCCGCCAAGCACCCGTAACATCGAAGTTCTCGAGTGAGAGCCCGATCGGATCAATCACGACGTGGCACGCCATACAGACCGGATTGGCGCGATGTTGCTCCATGCGCTCCCGCACCGTGAAAAAGCGCCCATCCTCGGCTCCATCCGTCTCCTCGAAAGCCGGCACATCCGGTGGCGGTGGCGGCGGCGGCGTGTCGAGAAGGACCTCCAATACCCACTTCCCGCGAAGTACAGGGGACGTCCGGTTCGCGTGCGAGGTCATCGTGAGGATACTGCCGTGGCCCAAGATTCCGCGGCGGTTTTCGTCCATATACGAAACCCGCCGGAACGTCGATCCCGTTACCCCCGGCATCCCGTAATGGCGGGCCAGGCGCTCGTCGACGAAGGTGTAGTCGGCCGTCAGCAATTCGACGATGTTCCCGTCTTCTTCGACGAGATTCGTGAAGAGGAGCTCGGTCTCCCGTCGCATCGACTTGGCGAGTGTCTCGTCGAAGTACGGATAACTCAGCGCATCCGGGTGGATCTTGTCCAGATCCTGCAGGTGCAGCCACTGCGCCCAGAACCGTGTAGCCAGAGCCTCGGGCGCCCGCGGATCGGCCAACATACGACGCGCCTGACGCTTCATTTCGCCAGGACCGGAAAGCTGGCCTCGTCCCGCGATATCGATCAGCTCTTGATCGGGTGGAGAGCCCCAGAGAAAGAACGAGAGCCGAGAAGCCAGATCCATATCCCTGATCCGATGGACCTCACCCATAGCCGCCTGTGCGGGGACCTCCTCTATTCGGAAGAGGAAATGCGGGCTGGCCAAAATGGCCTGCAGAGCATTGCGGACGCCGCCCTCGAAGCCCCCCTCGCCGGCACCCGTGTCGTAGAACGTCATCAACCCTCGGACGTCGCTCTCTTCGAGCGGCCTGCGGTAAGCCCTGCTGGCAAGGCGCGAAACAATGATCTCTGCGCAAGGACGGGCCTCCTCGGGGGAGGTCGGTCGGCACGTGAACACACTTTGACGGGTCGGTGTCTCCGAGACGCCGGTGACTTCGTATGGACCCAGGATCGAAAGACGCTGAAGGTGCGGCAGGGTCGTGACCCCGTAACCGATGCCTATCTGCCCGTCGGCGAGCGTGTGATCGATCGGGCGGATCAGGTCATCCACCTCGCCCTCGAAGCGGAGCAGGAACGCCGCGGTCACCCGCCTAGGGCCGGCTCGAACGTAAATGGAGTCCGTGAGCATATTGAGTCCCGTGGGCTCCGACTCCGACATCCAGCGGTCGACCGTCATCAACGCCACTCGCTCCCCATCGATCGATACCTCGATCTGCTCGTTTCCAAACGTTCGGCCGAAGACCTCACCCTCGACCGCCGGCTGGGGCTGGATGTGGAATACGTATGCCCCATCCGTCGGGAAATTGTGAATCACCGACAGGCCGCCCCTCGTCCCGAAAGGAGCACCTTCAACCCTGTCCTTCTGCGAGGCAGTCTTGGAAATCCGATAACGCGTGGAGTTGGACTCCGCGTCCGGATCACCCAAGGCGATGCGGCTGACGTGGCTCGCCGCCCGTAGGTAACCCTCCATCAACGTCGTCGACGGCATTTGGACGTCGGCGATGTTGTCGAAGTTGGCGCTCTTCGTATCGAGGGGAAGGAAGCTGCCGACGTCGATCTCGAGCCCGAGGAGGTCTCGCACCGCACTCTTGTATTCCGCCTGGTTTAGCCTCTGGAAGGGCCGGGACCCGGGATTCGGATTTGCCGCTGCCGCAGCGTCGAGACTCGCCTCCATTGTCTCGACCAACACCTGAAGACTGTCGCCACCGGGGCGAGGCATCCCTCGAGGGGGCATCATGCCGGCTCGAAGCTTCCGGATCATCCTCTCTGCGGTCTCGGCCATCGCCGGGGCGGCCGCCACATCGAATCCGGTGAGCGACAGATTGCCGGTCATCATCACGTCATTGTGGCACACCTGGCAGTACTGTTGAACCAGATCGGTCAGATCTTCAGATCGGATGTCGGCGCCAACATGATCACCCGAAACGTTGATCGTGGCGACTGACGGAGGCACGGCCTCGTGACTCGTCGGACCGAGATCTAAGGTCTGAGTCACGAGCACGAGCGCGATACCAAACGCCGCCATAGCGGTAGTCAGTGTGTTCATTGTTGCCTCACGCGTTCACCACTGGACTTCACTATGCCGAGGTTGGCCGCGCCATCACTCGAAATGGCAAAATTTCGGATACATCCCTCCAATAATATACATCTTAAAGAATAAGACTGGTTCCGGGGGTTTGGCCAGCCCACCCGCTCCCCCCTCCCGGCTTCAGTCACACGATAGAATAGGGTCACGACCACCCCTTGGCCAGGTCACCGGATCTGGCTTTCCCCGCCCGGAAAGGCTAATCCTTGTTTAACATGATTCGAGGGATTGCTCTGGAGATTCCATCGCATGACAGTGCAACGTACGACCCGATGACTACGCCACGTACGATATCCGCCGGCATACACATGGTCGGGGCGCTGAGAATCGCCTTCGGTGCATTGCTTCTCGCTGGCCAGGCGGTCGCCCAAACCACGACAACCCTTGCCGTAGGCGACATCCGCGAGCGTCGGGCTGTCGGTACCGCGGCGGTGATGTATACCGTCGAGTCCGCTGGCAACGAGCTCGTAGCGGCCCGGTTGGACCAACGAGACATCGACGTATCCATCAGGGTGCTGGCCCCCGACGGGTCCGTAATTCGTCGAATCGACTCGTCCGCGGGAGCGCTAGGTCCCGAACCGATCCTCTTCTCGGCCACGGAGCGGGGTAGGTACCGGCTAGAGGTCACCAGAACCGATGATCCCGCCGAACCGGGGGGAACCTTCACGGTCCAGCTTCTCCACCAGGACCCGTGGGCCGACACCGGAGTGGACCGCGTACGGCAACTTCTGAACGCTTGGGCAGAAGTATCGGAATGGGAGACGGGTCCCGGAGCCGTTGCCGCCGTGGTGCAGGACGGCCTCGTCATCGCATCGGCGGCATACGGCCTCGCCAGCCTCGAGCACGGGTTGGGACTGAGCGCCAGGACCGTCCTGGACGTGGGGTCGGTGTCGAAGCAGTTCACAGATTTCGCGATCGTACTGCTGGCACAGCGAGGACTCCTCAACCTCGACGACGACATCCGTACCCACCTGCGCGAGGTACCGAACTTCGGCACGCCCATCCGCATCCGCCACCTGATCCACCATATGAGCGGGATCCGTGAGATATATGGCTCACTGGCCCTAACGGGATGGCAGGCAGGCGACGGAATCGTGCAGGAGGACGCCCTGGGTCTCGTCACGCACATGCGTGAACTCAACTTCGAGCCCGGGACCGAGTACCTGTACTGCAACACCGCGTACATGCTGCTGGCCGACATCGTATCGCGGGCCTCAGGAAAGCCGTTCGCCGCATTCATGGAGGACGAGATCTTTGGACCCCTAGGGATGGAATTCACCACGATCATGGCGCAGAAGGGCCAAGTGATGTCGGGCGCCGCTGACTCCTATGCCCTTGCGGGCGGGGAATGGGTGCGCGTCTTCGACAACAGCGGCATCCAGGGAGCCGGGGGAATCTACACGACCGTGGGCGACCTTGCCCGATGGCTGTATAACTTCCGGACAGCGCGAGTGGGCGGACCGGCCGCGATTGCCCAGATGCAGGAGCGGGGGGTCCTCTCCGATGGAGACACGCTCCGATATGCGTTCGGCCTCGACATCGGGACCTATCGCGGCCTCAGAACCCTCGCACATAGCGGATCGAGCGCGGGGTATCGTGCTCGACTTCTCTACTTTCCAGACGAAGATCTGGGAATTCTCCAACAAGCCAACTCGGCCCTGACTGCGACTCCCGCTCTCATGGAGATGCTTGCCGACGCGATGTTGGAAGAGATCCTGGAGCCGGCAGTGGTCGAGGAAGACGACAATGGGCGTACGGGTAACTCGACGAGAGAAGAAGGCCGAGAGCGATCCACCTGGACGCCTACTCTCGCCGACCTCCAGGCCCTCGAGGGCGTGTATTTCAGTCCGGAGCTGGAAGCCACATGGACACTTCGGGTCGACGAAGGCCGGCTCGAGGCCCGTCACGCGAGGCTAGAGCCGCTGCCGTTGGAGCCTCAGGCGGCCGACAGGTTCTCGGCCCCCTATCCGCTCAACGAGATAAGTGTCGAGCGGGACAGCGCGGGGAGTCCCGTCGCGCTCCGTGTAAGCAACGGAAGGGTCAGGAATCTGCGATTCGAAAGGAGATAACGAGGATTTTTCACGCGTGAGGCGGGGAATGCCGGACGGTGCACAACGGTGAAAGCGCTCGTTTCTCGGCTCAAAAGCCTGGCTACCAAACCGCTCTGGACCAAAGGCCACGTCCAGAAATCGCGGCGCCGATGGCGTCTGGTGCTGGCGCTCCCCTTCGCGCTCCTCGGCGGACTCACCTGGGGGTGGTTCGCGGTAGCGCCGCTGCCTGAGGGATCGCGGCTTCTGTGGAGCACTCTTGGAGCCGTCTCGTTCGGCTTCTTCTTTTATCTAGAAGAGCGGCTGGCTCCGGCCCTCGCCGCAGCTGGGGAGCGCATCGGGATAGGTGGGTTTGCCCTGCTGGCGTGGGAGGTGGGGGTCATCGGGGGACTCGTCTACCTGGTCACGGGCGTGCTCGGCGCGCCGACGGTCCCGGCCGTGGCGATTGCGGTGTCAGTGGGAGCGTTATATAGCGTCGCGGCGGAGTATCTGCTCTTCGGGGGGGGCTGCGGACAGCCCCTCGGCCCTCGTTGGGCGAGGCAGTGGCATATCTGCGGCCCCGAGGATGGATTACTCGCTGGCCGAGTCGTTCGCGGCCCGAGGCCGGTTGGAGGAAGCCGCAGAGGTTTACGAGGAAGCGATATGGCTACGTCGGCGCACCCTCCTTCCTTACCTCCGCCTCGCCGACATTCGCAGCCGGATGGGCGTCCACGATGATGCGATTCGCATCCTGCGTTCGGCCATCGACACGGCTCGGCCTAGAGGCCAAGAGGAGTCTTTCGTGATCCGGAGGATCGTGGAGATCTGTTCGACGTCGTTGGGTAATCGAGCCCACGCCGCCCCGGACCTCGCAGGATTCCTGGAACGTAGACCGGAAAGCGAACACGCGGAGTGGGCACGCCGCGAGCTCGCATTCATCAAGGCGGAGATACGTGACCAGGGTTGAGGGGTAGGGCAACCCCACAAGTCGAACGGCGCTGATGGCTTGGAGCCACCAGCGCCGCGACATCATAAACGCCTACGAACCCCGCAGGCGCG
>CAUZAE010000068.1:0-14661 GCA_963577685.1 Gemmatimonadales bacterium UBA6960
GGGCCTCGACGTAGGGGCACTCGATGTGGGGGGGCGCATCGATTTGGGAACGGCGGGGAAGCCACTGCTCAACCTGGTGTCCGTGGGTAATCCCCACGCGGTGGTTTTTCCGGACGTGTGGCAGCCTGAAACGATGGCCGAGATGGGACCGCTGATCGCGACCCACTCCGCTTTCGAGAGAGGCACGAACGTACAGTTGGCTCGGGTTCTGGGTGAGGGGCTGGTGGAAGCGATAATCTGGGAGAGAGGGGTGGGCCCCACGTCTGCATCAGGCACGTCCGCCTGTGCGGTGGCCGTGGCGACGGTCGAGTCCGGCAGAGCCAACCCGGGTGTCTTCGAGGTTCGCATGGAAGGTGGGAGCGTGGAGGTGAGCGTGAGCGCTGAACTCGCAGTCACGCTCAGAGGGCCGGTCCAGGAGGTCTACAAAGGCTCTCTGACCCGGGGTTTTCTCGATTCCCTGGCCTAACTTCCGACCGCTAGTGCGGGGTCCATCCCGCGTCAGGTTCTCACGCGTTTGAGCAAGATCAAGCCGCACACGAGAAATATTCCGTTCGGCAGCCACGCGGCCAGGAGAGGAGAGGCGGTCCCCGCCGTGCCGGCGGCCCCGGCGAGACGGAACAAAATGAGGTAGAGGATCGTGGAGCCCAAAGCCACACCGATGCCATAGGCGTTACCTCCCCTGCGGGAGCTCGTGGCGAGGGGACCACCGAAGAGGACGATGACGAGAGTAGCCACCGCGATTGCCTTACGCTGCTGTTTCTTGACCAGGAGCCTACTGGCGTCGCCTCCCGAGTTCGTGATGTTGGTCGCCATGCGGTCGATCTCGGCTACCGTCATCTCGTCTTCATCCACCGGCTGCTCGAGAAGACTGGTCGGATGCTCTCCGAATCCCCGCGCACGTAGCGAATCGAAGTAGAACGTCAGGACTGCCTGGCTGTCTGGAAGAACGCGAAGGTACCCGTCGACGAAGTTCCATCCACGGATACTGTCATAGTGGGCCTCCCTCGCCTGAACGTGCTCGGCCGCTCCACCCGTGGCCGTCACCGGGACCTCCATGACCACCTGACGCAGATTCGGCGGAACAACCGTGAGCCGTCGGACGGTCAGCGTTCGCTCGTCATCTGCCTTGAAGACGAAGTCGGCTCTCCACTGTCGTCCGGGTTGCTCGCTCCGAAGGATCTGCCCCGAACGCCGCTTCGCCAGGGGTACGATCTCGTTGAGCAAGAGCCCGCCGCCGGTTAAGAGGAGCCCCATCGCCAGCAACGGCGCCATGAGTCTGTGAAAGGAGATCCCCCCTGCTTTGGCGGCCATTACCTCGAGGTGCTGGGTCATGGAATGGACGGTAAAAACGGCCGCGATCAGAGCGGCGATGGGGAAGGACCAAGAGATGAACTCGGGCAGGATGAACACATACGCCAGTGCGACCTCGCCCAATGTGAGGCCACGGTCGAAGTATCGATCTACGTTTTCGACAACGTCACCGACGACGAAAAGGAGCGGAGCTCCGAGCACGAAAAGCATGAAGATACGCAGGAAGCTTTTCGCGATCATGACGTCGAGGATGCGGATCATGTGGCGCGCCTGAAGATCCTGGAGAAGCCGCTCAGCCTCCTCCCCATGAGGAAGAAGATCTCGTCGAGGCCTCCTCCTCGGTTGGCGCCACCACCACGACCCATCCGCATCACGAGCGCCATCCCGATGGCCAGGAAGGTCAGATCCGGCGCCCACATGGCCCAGAACGGAGTCACTACGCCCTCGTCCGCTAGGTTCTCGCCCCCGATCAGGCCCGCCCAGTACACGGCGAAGATGCCCACCGATACTGCGATCACCATTCCGATGCCACCCCGGGGAAAGCGAATGGCTAGCGGGGCTCCGAGCAGGACGAATACGATGCAAGCGAACGCGATCGCGTACTTCTTGTGAATCTCGACTTTGTATTGGTTGACCGAGGACCGTAAGGCTTCGACTTGAGCGTGATCCTGGCGGCTGTTCAGGGCAACCCTAAGTGTCGTCTCGTCCGTGCCGTCCGACAAAGTTCGGCTTCCTCTCAAGGAGGCAAGGGATGCACCACGGGCTGTAGTCTCCTCCACGCCGTCTTCGTCCTCGAGCGTTCGTCCCAACAGATCCCGAAGTACCCCACGGGAGCGCTCGAGGGCATTTTGCTGCACCCGTTCAATCTCCTGGACCCGCTCGTCGATCTCGTCCTGCAGCATCGCGATGGACATCTCGCGGTCGCTTCGGATGCTCCCACCCTGACGGCGAATCAACTCGTCACCGATACCCCGTAGCGGTACGATCTGCACTTCGAATTCGGACTGGTGAAACTTACCTGTTCGATCAGATCCTACTTCCAGGACCTCCCCATCGAAAAGAGTGAGATAGAGGTCGGTGCGGCGGCGGTTGAACGCCATCTGGCCCCGTTCGGCGTAGGTGGTGCGGTGCACGTCCGGATCACTCAGGTCATAGATGACAACTTCCGTCATCTGGTTGGTGACGGGGTCGATCGTGGCTGCTTTGAGATAGATATTCCCACCGCGACCTTCGGACTCGATCTGATTGATCACGCGCTCTCGCAGCTCGAGCGTAGGGCTCTTCTGGGAGATGTCTATGATCAGATCCTTGAGCCTGTGGTTCGCAGCGGGCAGCAGGCGATCGTTGAAAAAGAGCATTACACCGGCCAGAACGACGCCCAGGCCGAGGAGGGGGACGAGCATCCGTGCGGGCCTGATTCCACCGGCAGACATGGCGGTGATCTCGTTCGTCGCTGTAAGCTCACTGAATGTGTAGAGCACAGAAACGAGGATCGCCATGGGCAACGTGAGGGCAATCGTATGAGGAAGGGAGAGCAGCAAGAATTCTCCGATGACGTTCCAAGAGAGACCCTTGCCGATGAGACTCTCCATCCGCTGCGCCACCGCGTTCAGAAAAAGGAGGCCCGTCAACGCGGAGAACGAGAAGAGGAGCGGCCCCGTATGAGCGCGGATTAGGTATTTCGTGATGATCCCCATATCGACAACCTTACACCGCACTCCGATGTCCGATCCCGGCGGGGCAACCCCCTGATGCCTCCCCCGCTGGCTTTCCTGGTCCTCACACTGAATGTGCCTCTAGGGGGATCGGCGCAAAGTCCAGCCGCCCTCCAGGATACGGTGCTGTGGCGCCCGCCCGAATTGGAGTTGCCCGCGTTCCTCTCGGCATTTCCCGGCCTCATCGGCCGCCCTGAAGTACGAGAGGTAGGCCGGTTGGGGCTCAGGGCTGTTCCGCCCCTGGTGCCGATGCGTTGGGAGGTCCCCGCCACGGTACGAGGCGGACCCGTACCCCCGCTCTCCCGATGGCTGGTGGCTCCCGGTGCCATCCTTCTGCGTCGACGGATGGCGTTGCGCCGGGCCCTCCTGGTTCAACCGACCGCTCCGCCTCGAGCATCGCCCTTGGGGGGGACTGTCGCGATGGGCGCCCTCATCGCTCAGGACATCTCGGACCTCGACATGGAAATCGTCGGTCAGGCAGAGCTGGGTGGCGACTGGACCCGTTTTCGCCCTTGTGACACAGGAGTTCAGTTCTCTTGCGACCCTAGTGTTCTTCCCCAACTCAACCCGGACATCCAGTTCGCGGTGCGAGTCCAGGGGACGATCGCCGAGCGCGTCAGATTGGACGTAGACTTCGACCAGGCGCGGGAGTTTTCGGCGGCCAACAACATCAACATGTTTTATGAGGGCGGTGAGGACGACGTCGTGAAGCGCGTGGAATTGGGGGACGTCACATTCGATCTGCCGGTTTCGCGCTTTCTCACTCAGGGAATCCCAGCGGGCAACTTTGGCTTCCTGGCGTCGGGTCAGGCGGGCCCCCTCGACTTCAGCGGAGTGTGGGCACAGCAGCGAGGGGATCTCTCCAGGCAGGAATTTCGTCTGAGCGGAGGGCCGGGTCAGGAGAGTTTCGTCCAGGTCGACACACTGGTCTTGGACGATGCTGACTACGTTCGAGGCCAGTTTTTCTTTATCGTGGATCCGGCTGAGATCGATCGGAGTCCGCACATCGACATCCTGTCCCTCGATCCGTCGTCAGCGCCGATGAGGGTCGTGCCGGGCATCGATCCGGTGCAGGTCTACCGTTTCGAAACCGACCCGGTCACTCGCCAGCAGGTAGAGGGACTGGTCCAGGCGACCGCGGTCGCGAGCGGGGGTGGCGAGACGGTGCGAGAGTCGGGCTGGTTCCGCTTTCTGCAGCCTGGCGTGGACTATTCGATTCATGCCAGCGGTCTTTGGCTTGCGCTCCGCCAGCCTCTGGGACGGGATGAGATGCTCGCGGTGACCTACGTTACGGCCTCTGGTGACACCATAGGCACATACAACCCCGAGAGAATCTACAACGAGGGAGGTCGCCCTGAACTCGAGCTCCTGAAGGCGTCGCGGGCGAATCACCGACCGGGGAGACCGACCTGGGATCGAGAGATGCACCAGGTTTACAGAGTGTCGTCCTCGCCGGACGTGGATCCCGCCTCGATTGGGCTTTCTATTTCGCTAGGGGAACTCAGTGCCGGGCGAACGTTCACTCGGGATCTCTCCGGAAGGGAAATGAGCCTCTTGCGGCTGTTCGGGTTGGATGAGGAATCGCCGGTCGATGTGCTGGATCTGGCGGGGGTGTACAAGCCAGCTCGTGAGTTCTTCCAAGAGCAACCGGTGATTCCCGGCGTCTTCATCGTGTTTCCGACGCTCCGTCCCTTCGAGGCGCCGCCGCCGGTGGAGAGCCTCTCCTTGAGCGCCGACCAGGCGAGGGAAATCCTAGGTGCGGATGGGAACTCCACCATCTATGGAGCTGAAGACCCCTTCCTACGGGAGAGTGGCGGGCTCTATCGGCTCACGATTCCCTTTGAGCTCCGAAGTCGAGGCGTGATCTCATCCTTCTCCTTAGGAGCCCTCGGAATCCGCGATGACTCGGACAGGGTCTTCCTGGGTGATCGTTTGCTCGTCCGGGACGTCGATTACACGATCGACTACGCCATTGGCCAGGTGACGCTCATTCAGCCAGAGACGTTATTTGCGACCGCCTCCGAACCCGTCGTGCGGGCGTCCTGGGAGCAAAAGTCGATCTTCCAGGTCGCGCCCACTTCAGTATTCGCGCTCAATGGCCGCCTTCAGACAGGTCCATTCGGCGGCTTCAATCTCCTGGCACTTCACCAGCAAGAGCAGTCGCTGGTGAACCGTCCGCAACTCGGCGTGGAGCCCGCGTCCATCACGCTCAGCGGCCTGAGCATGAACTTCGATTTCCCCGCGACGGGGATCGATCGACTCGTCGAGCGCGTTCCCCTGCTCAGGGTTGGAGGTCCGTCCCGTATCGCACTACAGGGAGAAGTGGCTCTTTCGTTGCCAAACCCGAATACCCGAGGCGATGTCTTTCTAGACGACTTCGACGCAGCCAATGAAACCTCCCTCTCGCTCGACTCCTTCGATTGGGTCCTCGGAAGTACTCCGGCCTTCCGAGACGGGGCGGAGAACGTGTTTCCGCCAGCCCTCGACGGGACCGCCGCCGCGGGCCTGACTTGGCAGCACACGTGGATCGTCACATCCGGCCAGGACAGTGTCGGGGTCTTTGCCGGCCTGTTGCCGGAGGCGGATATCGACAATCAGATCAGCGTGACCGGCAACCAAGCCAGAGAAACCGGACTCCTGTTTTCCTTCACGCCGAGAACGGGTGGCCAGGCAGGATCGTCGTGGCGGTCCATGTCGACGGTGTTGAGCACGACGGGGCTCGACCTCAGCAAGACTGAGCACCTGGAGTTCTATGCCGCCGAGGGAGACTCACTCGATCTCGTGATCGATTTGGGTGTGGTGGCTGAGGACGCGCTCTTCATCGACGATCAGGGGCGGCTCGCCGGGGTGAAGGACAACGGAACCATTTGGGGACTGGGGGTCCTCGACCATGAGGCGAATCCCCTAGAAGGGGAGATCTGGAGTGACGCTGCCGATCAGCGCGGCGTATGGGGCGAGTCGTGCCTGTCCGAGGCGGCCACCATCTATGAGGTGGGCGACGCGCGGGCTAACTGCACACGAGGAAACGGTCGACGGGATTCAGAAGATCTGGACGGAGATGGTGCTCTCGATACCCTGGAGCGTTACTTGCGTTGGGTCGTCCGCCTGGACGGCTCCTCGCCCTTCTTGGTTCGCGCACGCTCCGAGACAGGCACGGATTTCCAACTGTACCGGATTCCCATGCGGGCGGGGGCCACCGCTCAAGTCGGGGGCTTTTCGGAGGCGGACCTACGCGCCGTGAAGCACCTGCGTATTACGGTCACCGGGCAACGCCCTGACCAACTCGTTTTGTCGCGCATGCGCATCGTGGGAGCCACGTGGGTCAAACGGACCGAGTCGGGCGCCGTCACCGGACTCGTGGGGGACACCGTCAGTATCATGGGCCGGGCCGAAGTCGGACCGGTGAGCCGAGTCACGGACGGCGACGCCTATCAACCCCCGCCCGAAGTCATCGAAGAACTGGACGATCCGACGGCGGCGTTCGGCGGACTGGGGGTCGAGTTCAATGAAAAAGGTCTCAAGCTCCAGTATGACAACATTCCATCCGGCGACCGTGCCGAGGTGTTCAGTCGTTTCCCGCAGCGGCCGCGGGATTTTCTCTCCTACCGCCAGCTCAAGTTGTGGGCGCTCGCTCGCTCGGGGGATTGGGGTAGCACGGAACCGGTTTCCTTTTTCGTGAAGGTCGGGGAGGACGCCGAGAACTTCTACCTCTACCGAACGGTTCTCCAGCCTGTGCCGAGTTCGGGCCAGATCTCTCAACAAGATTGGCTCCCGGAGATCTCCATAGACTTCGTCGAGTGGATCGACCTACGTCGTCGCGCCGAGGAAGAGCTCATCCTAAATCCGCGCGGGCTCGGTGATCCGCCGGTGACGCTGTGGTCCGCCGACTCCACCTATGCAGTTGTGCTCAAGGATCGCGCGCGCGCGCCCAATCTCGCCGCAGTGCGTGAGCTGTCGCTCGGAATCTGGAATGAACGAGACAGCCCGACGTCCGGCGAGGTCTGGGTGAACGAGATGAGGTTGTCGGCGGCGGTGAGGGATGCCGGGGTGGCGAGTCACATCACGATGGATATCGATGCTTCGGACGTGTGGACCACGCGATTGTCTCTGACGAAGCGGGGGCCTCTCTTTCGGCAGCTTTCCGAGAACCCGACGTTCCTCGGTGATCGCACGATGAGCGTCCGCTCAACGCTCAACTTCGAGCGAATGACTCCCGCGTCCTGGGGAGTCGAGATCCCACTCACATTGACCCACTTCAAGACCGACCAGGATCCTAGGTTCCTCATGAGGAGCGACATTCGAGCGGATGGAGTCCAAAACCTGCGAGATACCGGAACCCGGAGGACCCGGGTGGACGTGGCGTTTCGGAAGCGTACGCCGGCGGCCAATCCGGTGATCGGCCTGCTCCTGGACGGACTCGAAGCACGGGCTGGCTACTTCACTGCGGGTTCCAGTACGGTCACGTCCGAGGGCACGTCGCACGGTGTCGACGCCCGTGTCGGCTACGGAAAATCGATCGGACGACGAGACTTCGGCATCATCCCCGGCTTCCTTCAGCCCGTTTTTCGGTGGCTTCTTCCGCGAGCGTGGGAGGACGGCGTCGTGAACGGCCGTCTGCGATGGACCCCGGATCGGCTGTCTTTCGGGGCCTCGTATGCCAGGAGTGATCAACTCGCTCTGCGTTTCGACCAGATCGTGACGGAGTCCCGAGACGGGCTCGTCACACCGACGCTATCGCGAAGGAAGGGGCTCGAAGGCGCGTTCGAGATCGTCTTCAGGCCTTTCGAGAGATTCTCCGCCCAAGCTGACCTCGTATCGATTCGAGATCTGCTGCCGCCCGGGGAAGTGGTGATGGACCCGGGGGTGCAGGCTCTCCTCGAGGAAGCGCGCCTTGGCTTGGTTGGGATGGACCTCGGCTGGGAGACCGACCAAGTGTTGAGGACCAGGATCAATTATGAGCCCCGTTTGGCGGAGTGGCTTCGAACCGACCTGGGCTGGCAAACGTTCTACGCAGGCGATCGCAATGCGAGGTTCGTCGACCGGCGCGTCGATGTGAACGGGGACACGATACTCGCCTTGGAGCGGAACGCTGACGGTCAGCGCGACTTCACCGGCCACGTCGTGCTTCTGCCGAGCGTCCTGCTGGGGGGAGTAGGGGGGGGGGTGGTCGCCGGCAGATCGTCCGTCACACGAGCTTTGCGTGCGGTGGTCGAAGCCGTCGATCCCGTCGACGTCACCTATCAGAACGGGATCACGTCCCGGTTCAATCGTGATCCGATCGACCCGTCTCTCAGTTATCGCTTCGGGTTCGCCGGCTTGGACGGGCATCGTGCGTTGGGTGCCGACACGGCGGCGACCCTCACCGACCGAAGCGGCTGGACGGCCCGGTCGGGTGTGCGCCTTCCAATGGGACTGCGGGTCGGCATGAGCTACGCCGTCACCGATGCGAACATTCTTGATACGAGGAGTGACCGGACCTTGAGAAGGGAGACTTGGCCCGACTTGACGGCCACCGTAACGACTTTTCCCGTGCCTGGAGGACAGTCGTTGGTCAGGAGGATCACCATGTCAGGGGGCTTTCAGAGCATCACTCAGGAGACCGCCTTCGGGACGATGGCCCAACAACGTCGGTTCGAAAGAAACGATCGCGTACCGCTCGGGCTCTCCATGGTCTGGGGAGGTGGACTGTCCACGACCTATCGGGGATCGTTCACGCGTGGTGAGGGTCTGGACCCTACAGGAGCTACAGAGCGTAACCGAGAGAATCACACGCTGGCAGCGACGGCCTCCATTCGACCTCCGGCGGCCTGGGGAGCGTTTCTCGAGCGACCCTTCGTGGCTTCCACGCTCTTCCAATTCACGTCGGACCGCAACTGTCGCACCACGAAGATAAACGCGGAGTGCGTCCCCTTCTTGGATGAGCTCATTCGAAGCCTCATGCTCCGTGTCGAAACGACAGTTTCTCGTACCGAGTTGCGACTACAACTTTCCTACACCGATCGGCGTTCGTTCGTAGGTCTTCAGACGGGGTCCACCCAGTTTCAGTTCGGGCTCTTTGGGCGCTTCATCATCGCGGACAACCCGCTGCTCCGCTGACCATGGACTCGCCCTGGACGTGTGACCAACGTGGCGCTACTTGCAGCGATGGAGCCCATCATGATCGTGGTCGGTGGCATGATCGTCGCCATGTACCTGCCCATCTTCGACATGATCAACGCGGTGGGCTAACGCGGGACTGGCGCTGAGCGACATCGTTGTCGTTCCGATCGTCCACTTGATTCGTTCGGATCTTGGGTAGTTGATTCGTTCCGCCTAAGCGAAGGGCCCGGATTTCCGGGCCCTTCGTGCGTAAGTCCCCCCGGACCCCCACGGCTTGCATAGATTATCTTGCTCTGATTGATTCCGGAAAGTTCTTGCGCCATGCGGCCAGTGGAGCGCGCCTCGTAGGTCCAGCCCCGGAGAAGAGCAAAGATGTCCGACACGATCTTCTCGCAGATCGTCCGAGGGGAAGTTCCGGCCGATGTGCTCTACCAGGACGAGCTGGTGACGGCCTTTCGGGATGTACAACCGCAGGCGCCCACCCACATTCTCGTGGTCCCGAACAAGCCGGTCCCCACCGTGGCGGACGTTACCGACACCGATGAGGCGGCGCTCGGGCGCATGATCCGAGTGGCGGCCAGGCTCGCGGAGGAAGAGGGGATCGATCAGGAGGGCTACCGACTGATCATCAACTGTCGGGCTCACGGTGGGCAGGAGGTCTACCACGTGCACCTCCATCTGGTGGGAGGCCGGCCTCTCGGACGGATGCTTCCCGACTGAGCCTCCTCCTGCAACGCACGAAGGCGCGCTTGCCCGGAGTGAGTCCACCACCCAATCTTCGTCGCCTTCACCTTTAAGGGATGTGTCATGGAACGCTTCGAGAACCTCGTCAGTGCCGTCAGGGTGTTCGTCTGGGAATGGGGGATCCCTGTAGGGGATTCCGATATCCCACTGGTGATCGTGGCCCTCATCGGCGTCGGGGCGTTCTTGACCCTTCGCTTGGGATTCATCCAGCTCCGCCACTTCGGTCACGGTGTTGCGGTAGCCACGGGGCGTTATGACGATCCCAACGACACGGGCGACGTCTCGCACTTCCAGGCGCTCACTACGGCGTTGTCCGCGACCGTCGGCATCGGCAACATCGCCGGCGTGGCGCTCGCGATCCACTGGGGCGGTCCCGGTGCGCTCTTCTGGATGTGGATCACGGCCGCCCTCGGGATGGCGACCAAGTTCACCGAGGTTACGCTGGCCCAGCACTACCGCGCGGTTCACAAGGGGGCCGGCGACGTGGTGGGGACGGTGTCGGGCGGGCCGATGTACTACATCGAGCAAGGCCTGGGTCCGAAGTGGAAGTGGATGGCCGTGTTCTTCGCGACCGCCTTGGGGTTCACCGCGTTCCTCACCGGCAACGCGATTCAGGCGAACACCGTGGCCGACACGATGGGAAGTGCTTTCGGCGTCGCCCAGTGGGTCACCGGCGCCGTCACCGTCACCGTGGTCGCAGCGGTGGTCCTGGGCGGGATCACTCGCATCGGCCGTATCACGAGCATCCTCGCTCCGTTGATGGCGGCCGTGTACGTCCTCGGCGCCATGACCATCATCCTCATGAACGTCGGCGAGGTCATGCCGGCGTTTGCCACGATCTTCAGCGAGGCCTTCAACCCGACGGCCGGAGTCGCCGGGACGGGGGTCGGAGCGATTCTGGTTACGATGATGTGGGGGGTGAATAGAGGACTGTTCTCCAACGAGGCAGGTCAGGGCTCCGCGCCCATCGCGCATGCGGCGGCCAAGACGGAGGAGCCGGTATCCGAGGGAGTGGTAGCACTCCTCGAGCCGTTCATCGACACGATCGTGATCGTCACGATGACGGCCCTTGTGATCGTGATCACGAACGTTTATGCAGAGCGTATCCCGACGGAGATCACACTCGCGGGCGGGGACCTCAGTTGGGTGTCAGGGGATGTACAGGAGGGCTACGAGAGTGCCGAGGCGCCAGCACAGCTGGTGATCCAGGACGGCGTGCAGGCGTCGGGTGGTGTGGCCTTGGCGTGGCACGAGGTGGCTCTCGAGAATCTCTTTACCGACGAGGCGATGACACAGCCCTTCACGGGTTCGATCTTTCCCTCGCGGGCAGAGGCGGTCGACTTGGTGGGGAACAGTCATGCGTCCCTGTGGGGCATGGCGATCGAGAGTGGCGCACCCCTGACGATGTACGCTTTCCAAAAGGGACTCGATCCCATCATCCCGTGGGGTCACTACATCGTGATCATATCGGTCTTCCTCTTCGGTATCTCCACCGCCATCTCCTGGAGCTATTACGGGGATCGCTGTGCGAACTACTTGTGGGGCGAGCGTGCGATCTTCCCCTACAAGATCGTCTACCTGTTCATGCACTTCTTCGGTGCGATCATCTCACTCAATCTCGCGTGGGAGTTCGGCGATATTGCCCTCGGTATCGTGATATTGCCGAATCTGATCGCCCTGGTCCTGCTCTCGGGCAAGGCGGCGGAGCTTACCGACAGCTACTTCGAGAGAAAGCCTTGGCAGAAGCAAGGTGGGAGAAAGTAACCGCTTACAACGCATGTACAGCTTGCGGTGATGAGTGATGGAGGGTTCGTGGTCGACAGCGCACGTCTTACGCGTGCATGGTCTCCGCTCGCGGCGGCGCTGGTTAGCTTCCACCAAGGCAATAACAGCGCGACTGTAACGGTCAAGAACGATTTCGGTCAGAGAGAGGAGTTGCCCGCCTCGCTCTTCTTTCGGCGTGAGGAAGACTTCGAGGAATGGGAGGGTCTCGCGCTCGAACGTTGTGGGACTCGAGTGCTCGATGTGGGAGCCGGCGTGGGTGCGCACGCTCTCCCCCTCCAGGAACGAGGCCACCGGGTCACTGCGCTGGAGCTCCTCCCCGATGCGGTCCGGATCATGCGGGAACGGGGCGTCACGGATGTCCGCCAAGGGACGCTGGCCGACGTGACTGACTGGGCTACCTACGACACGCTTCTTCTGCTAATGCACGGCTCCATGATCGCGGAGAGCCTTCTCGGACTCGATCGGTTGCTCGACCGTGCGGCCCTTTTGGTCACGCCCGGCGGGGTCCTGCTCATGGATTCCACCGACCTGCGAGAAGACGGCTCCGTCGAGTTCCAGCTCGAGGACGATGGGCGGTACTTCGGAGAGCTCCACTACCAGCTCTCGGCGGGAGGAGTCGAGAGCGAGATCTTCCCTCAGCTATTCGTAGACGCCGAGACGCTCGCAGAGCATGGGCAGCGAGCGGGTTGGGACACGGAGATCGTGTGGCGCGGCCCTGGCGGGCGTTATTTGGCCGAGCTCACGTCAGTCGCGGATCATCGGGCCCGGCACGATGGATCGGTCTCCAAAGCGCTCTCGTAGCGAGTCCACCGCCTTGCTCAAGGTCCGCCCTCGCTCGGTCTCTAGAGCCTCGTCATCGTCGTCGAACATTCCGAGCTGTTCGGGGTCGATTCCGGTGGTAAAATTCGTGAGCCCTACGCCCAAAAGACGAACGGGGGTTGGCCGAACGGTACGGAGCTCTCGCAAGAGCTCTCGGGCGACGGTGAAAAGCGTACCGTCGGTTTCGAGCGACTGAGGGGTGGTCCGTGCCCGGGAACGCGTTTTGAAGTCACGGTCCTTGACCTTGACGGTAATCGTGCGGGCACGGAGGCCGGCCTTACGAAGGGTTCTTCCGACCGACGTGGACAGTTTAAGAAGGGAGCGCCCGAGCGCTTCATCAGTGTCGAGGTCCCGCGCGAAAGTCCGTTCTGAGCTGATCGACCTTCGTGGCTCCCTGGGATCCACACGTGAGGGATCGAGTCCCCTCATGCGGCGGTAGAGCCAAGCTCCGCGATGGGCCCCGAACCACCTCTCCAGCCACTCCTGCTCCACCCCGAGGGCGTCCTCGATGCGTACGAGTCCACGATCCTGGAGTGAACGGACGAGCGCTGGCCCGACACCCGGAATATCAGCGAGGTTGAGCTGCTTCATGAAGTCGGCCTCTTTTCCCGGAGGGACGATGTGGACCCCAGCGGGCTTCGCGAAGTCTGAGGCGAGCTTAGCGATCATCCGGCGTGTACCGCCGCCGATCGACACGGAGATTTCGGTCGCTTCGAGGACCGTTCTGCGAATCCGATTGGCGGTGTCTTCAAGTGATTCACGAAAGAGCCGCTCCGTGCCCGTGACGTCCAGATAGAACTCATCGATCGAGGCGGCTTGAACGACAGGAGAGAGCCGTTGAAGTTCGAGCCGCATCTCGTGGCTCTTGTGGGCACACGCCTTCCTAGGCACCCTCACGACTCGAGCCCCCGGACAGAGCCGGAGGGCCTGGGCCGTGGGCATTGCCGACCGAACTCCGAAGGCTCTGGCGGCGTACGAAGCCGACGTAACCACTCCACGGCCGGAAGCGGACCCACCCACGAGCAGCAGCTTGGCCTGGCCGGCTCCTTCGGGATCTTCGAGCCGTGCCACCTGTACAAAAAAGGCGTCGCAGTCGACGAGGAGGATCCGACGAGAATGGCCTTGCTCGACCATGGGCCTGCGCTGTCGACGTAGGGTATCGAGGGGTCGCGATCTCATGGAAGTTATGCGTTGGCCCTGAATTTGCGAAGGATGAACCCTAGGGGATAGAATTCCGGTCCGCAGCGCGTCCGCTGCGCCGCCCCAGAGGGTGTAGGGCGGTCACGAGCGAACTTCCGACGACAGGGGAAACGATGTCATATCCGTTTCAACTTCCCGACCTAGGGTACGATCACGCTGCGCTCGAGCCACACATCGACGCGCGCACGATGGAGATCCACCACGGCAAGCACCACCAGGGCTACACGAACAACTTGAACGCCGCCCTGGAGGGCCACGCCGACCTCCACGGGCAGTCGGGGGAGCAGCTTCTGACGAGGCTGGGTGAGGTTCCGGAGGCCATTCGTACGGCGGTCCGGAACAATGGGGGCGGCTACGTCAATCACACGATGTTCTGGGAAAGCATGAGTCCTGGCGGAGCCGATGCTCCGTCCGGGTCGCTCGGCGAGGCGATCGACGGTGCTTTCGGGACCCTCCATGACTTTCAGGCGACGCTCAGCTCGGCTGCAGGCGGTCAGTTTGGCTCCGGGTGGGGTTGGTTGGCGGTCGGTCCGGCCGGGGGCCTTCACGTGATGGCCACGGCGAACCAAGACAATCCGCTTTCCGAGGGCTTCATGCCCATTTTGGGTGTGGACGTGTGGGAACACGCCTACTATCTGAACTACCAAAATCGGAGACCGGACTATCTGGCCGCGTGGTGGAACGTCGTAAACTGGGACATCGTCGGCGACCGGTATGCCGTTGCCAAGGGAGACTAGGTCGAGGGCAGCCAACGACTAAAGGACTAGAGGCTAGACGCCCCCTGTCGCTTGCGTTTTGCACTACATATGTTTACAGGTAGGTCAGTGGCGATGATTGGGCGCGGGTTTGTGAGAGATTATTGAGGACAGCGATGGACCGACGATTGAGCGTACTGACGGCACTCGTCAGCTATTTCGTTCTGGGAGCCACCCACGTGCAGGCCCAGACGCTCCGGGGTTCTGAAGCTTCTGTGAACCGGGCCTACCTG
>CAUZAE010000069.1:0-14660 GCA_963577685.1 Gemmatimonadales bacterium UBA6960
CCGTCCCGCCGAATGATCGAAAACAGCGGAGTAGTCGGTCTCGCCGGACGGGCTTCCGCACCCAGCGAGACCCATCAGAGTCACCCACTTAAGTAGCTCGCGCATAAACGACCCTCCTCGATACAACAGTCTCCGATCAACCCTAACCCCGACTTGGAAACCTTCTCGATCCCAAGATGAGGCTGCTGCCGGACGTGCCGCAGCCACCGGCCACGCGCCTGGGTTCGGCCACGGCTATGCCCTCGAACTCTGCCCCAGGAACGGACACGGACACATCCATACCCTCGGCTCCGCCCTCGAACCCAGCCGAGCCACTCGTACAGGAAGATCGAGCCCACGGCATCGAACCCGACTTCCGCTCGCTACAAGCGCGACGATGACGTCCCCGCGGACCTCATCCTGCGGGCGCTCGAGCGGCTGGATGACCTGGGGCCCGCGGCGTAGCGGGGAGCCGCAGCGTAGCGGGCGGGTGGGCGAGGGGGTCCATCATCTGTCAGGTACGACCCCTTCGTCTCAGTCCTCTAGTAACGGGCGTTTGGCGTCCTTGACTCCAAGCGCGACGCCGGTTCCGACGCCCGTTCCGAACGCGATGGCCGTCCCGACCGAGATGATCGGGAGCCAGGCGAGAGGCGCAGCTACGATGGTTGCAGTTACTCCAGCAGCCAAGCCGACGTACGGCTTTTCGACGACGCTCGTGAACCGGAGCCGGCGCCCGACGAACTTCCGGCTTTTCATGTGTCCGATCACGCCCGCCGCAGCTGCAACACCCAAGCCAATCAGCCCCAACATCATCCATGTCCTTGCAAGAGGGTCCGACATCGATCACGATCGATGTACCGCTTCACCCGTACTACTACTAACCCTACGCGTCGGGCGTTGGGTCCGTTTCATGAACGATGGAGCATGTGATTGATGGCATCGACCCATCGACTGGCGATGGTCCGCTCAGTGGCGGCCCACGCAGTGGGGGCCCGGGGCACCAGGACTTCGGTCCTCGGTCGCCACCGGAAGGACATTGCCATCGCCGGCCTCGTGCTCACGATTGTCCTAAGCCTCGCGATTGGTCTCAGCGGCTGCGCCGCCACGCCGGCATTGCCGGAGGAGAGCCCACAGAACCGCACCGTACGAGTGTTGGCCTACAACATCCGGCACGGCGAGGGCATGGACCGGGAACTGGACCTCGAGCGGGTGGCCGCCGTCATCCGCGCCGTTCGCCCCGATATCGTCACCCTTCAGGAAGTCGACTGGAAGGTCGACCGCACGGGCCGGGTGGACCAGGCAGCGCACCTGGGTGACCTGACAGAGATGGAGCACGCCTTCGGTCCGTTCATGGAATATCAGGGCGGAGAATACGGGATGGCCGTCCTATCGCGTTGGCCCATCATCGTGTCCGTGAACCACGAACTACCGCCCGGCGAGGAGCCACGGAGTACTCTTGCCGCCAGAATCCGCCTTCCGGGGGACGCAGGCGAGGTGGTCGTCGCAGGTGTACACTTTTACCGGACGGAAGCGGAGCGTTTGAGCCAGGCCCGGGAGATCGTGGACATTTTCGAGCAGGAGCCCGCACCGGTCATTCTGGCGGGCGACTTCAACTCGCAACCGGGTAGCCGGGTCATGGACCTCATCGCGCTGCACTGGACCGTGCCTGACAAGGCTCGTCCCACCCAGACCTTTCCGGCGGACCGACCCGAGCGGGAGATCGACTTCATCGGCTATCGTCCGGCGGATCGCTTCGAGGTGCTGGAGTACCGAGTGATCGACGAGCGCATAGCGTCGGATCACCGGCCAGTGCTCATGGTCCTGAGACCTCGCTGAGGGGAGCAAACGACGGCCCCTGCCATCGGAGGGTGGGACCACCACACACGAACTCGAGGCTAGTAGCCATGCGTGACGACGGCAAGCAGACAAGATCGACAGAAGACGCATCGTCTCAGGACGGACCGATAGAAGACGCATCGTCAGAAGACGGATCGTCGGCCGAGGCGACGATCGATCGTCGCGATGCCCTGAAGCTCGGCGCCGCCGGGCTGGGTCTGGCTGTCGTAGGGACCTCGGCGGGCTGCGCGTCCGAGCCTCCCGTGAACGACTCCAGCTCGTCTCCGGATCTGGGCGACGCTCCGTCCGAGCTCTTCTCCGCACCCCCCATTGACCATGTGCGCATCGGCTACGTCGGTGTGGGCCTCCAGGGTAGTGCCCACGTCCGGAACCTGCTGAGGATCGACGGCTGCATCATCCAGGCGGTGTGCGACATCGTTCCAGAGAAGGTCGAGAGCATACAGAATCAGGTCGAGCAGGCCGGCTTCCCTCGTCCGACGGGGTACACGCGTGGCGAACGGGACTTCGAGCGGCTCTGCCAGGAAGAGGATCTGGACCTGGTCTACAACGCGACTCCCTGGGAGTGGCATGTGCCCATCTGTACGTCTGCGATGGAGAACGGCAAACACACGGCGACTGAGGTCCCGGCGGCCTACACGCTAGAGGACTGTTGGAAGCTGGTCGAGTACGCTGAGAAGTACCAGAAGCACTGCTCCATGATGGAAAACGTCAACTACGGCCGCATGGAGATGCTCGCCTTCAACCTCGTTAGACAGGGACTGTTGGGTGAGATCCTCCACGCAGAGGGCGGCTACCTGCATGACCTGCGGGCCATCAAGTTCGAGGACAAGGACGAGGGACTGTGGCGGCGGGCCCATGCCATGCAGCGGAACGGCAACATGTATCCCACGCACGGGCTCGGCCCCATCGCCAACTGTATGGACATCAACCGGGGTGACCGGTTCGCCACCTT
Organism: Gemmatimonadales bacterium UBA6960; assembly: GCA_963577685.1. Lineage (GTDB taxonomy): Bacteria > Gemmatimonadota > Gemmatimonadetes > Longimicrobiales > Gaopeijiaceae > UBA822. The sequence continues at coordinate 2,789 of CAUZAE010000069.1, forward strand.
GGTCTCCATGAGCAGCCCCTCCAGGGGCCTACAGGAGTGGGCCGAGTCACACTACCCGGCGGACCACCCGAAGCGACAGGAGACCTACGTTCAAGGCGATGTGAGCACGACCATGATCCAAACTGCCCTTGGACGCACCCTCTATGTTGGCCACGACACGAACCTTCCCAGGCCATACAGCCGCATCAATCAGATTCAAGGGACCCAGGGCATCTTTCAGGGATACCCGGACCGTGTCTACGTCGAAGGCGTGAGTGAGCCGCACCAATGGGACGAGGCAGAGAAGTGGCTCGAGGAATACGAGCATCCGCTTTGGAAAGAAATGGAGGAGCGCTCGCAGGGGGCGGGCCACGGTGGCATGGACTTCATGGAGGACCACCGCCTCATCAAGTGTCTGCGTGAGGGCCTCCCCACAGACATGAACGTCTATGATGCCGCCGCACTGAGCGCCGTGACGCCCTTGTCCGAATGGTCTGTGGCAAACGGCAGCCAGCCCGCGGACTTTCCCGACTTCACCCGGGGTCAGTGGCGCTCCTGGCCGAAACTCGGTCTGGTGACCGCGTAGTGTTCGGTGGTCCGGCTGCTTTTCTCGTACGGGCACCGGGGCGTGTGAACCTCATCGGTGAGCACATCGACTACGCCCTACTCCCGGTTCTTCCCATGGCGATCCAGCTCGGCATTACGCTGACAGTGCGGCCCCGAGAGGACCATCACGTGCGACTCACCAACACCGACAAGTCGTATCCGGACATTGAGCTGGACCTTTCTGCGGAGGTGGACCCCGTCGTACCGGGCGACTGGAGCAACTACGCACGAGGCGTGACGCAGGCGCTTGCTCGCGACTATGAGATCGCGGTCGGGGCCGACATCGCGGTGGAAGCCGATCTACCGGCTGCCGCTGGCCTCAGCTCCTCGTCGGCTCTTTCGTGCGGCCTAGCCTTGGCGCTGCTCGCCGTGAACGGTAGAGAGCCCGACCGGGTGGCTCTTGCGGAGGTCATGGCCGGGGCAGAGCAATACGTGGGCACCCAGGGCGGGGCGATGGACCACGCGGTCATCCTGTGCGCTCAGGCTGGGTACGCCCTGAGGGTGAGCTTCGCCCCCCTTTCTGTCCGCCCTCTATCCATGCCGGAGGAGTGGGTCTTCCTGGTCGCCCACAGCGGAGTCCGGGCGGAGAAGTCCGGCGCGGCCGGGGCGGCGTACAACGCCCGGACGCGCGAGTGTCGAGAGGCACTAGGAGCCGTGTGGGCCGTCGTCGGGACTGGAGAGCCGCCGGACAAGGACTACCGGCCCTTACTGGAGGCAGCGGATGCGGATCAACTGCTTAAGGTGGGCGCGGATGTGCTCAGGCCGGCCCTGCTGGCCCGCCTTCGGCATGCGCTTACCGAAGTGCAGCGAGTGTCCGAGGCGGAGGCGGCCTTGGACTCGGGTGATCTTCAGGGTTTTGGTCGGGCCATGGACGCTTCCCACGAGAGCCTGCGCATCGATTACGAGGTGAGCACTCCCGAGCTCGACCGCATCGTCGACCTCGCTCGGCAGGCAGGCGCCGCGGGGGCACGTCTCACCGGGGCAGGACTCGGGGGTGCGGTGCTCATCCTGTGTACGGAGGACGCGGAAGGCGCGATAAGGGAATCACTAGCCGCCGGCTACTACGGCCCACGCGGCGACAGGACACCGGAAGAGGCGGTTTTCAGAGCCATCCCCTCCGGTGGAGCGACGGTCACTCCGGCGCCCCCAGCTACGAGAGGAAGCCCACCCTTGGGAGCGTCCGGAAGACTCCCCAACCCGAAGCCGCCGCAACGATGAGTGCCATAACTCCCGGTGCCACCTGCCCGTAAAGCAGGAACCCGGTTCCGAACAACGCTCCGTAAACCATCGTGCATCCCAGGAACCAAGCCAGTAATCCAGCGGTGAGCTCCCCATTTCCCTTCCCTTCGGATTCGCCCAAATCCCCACCATCGCCTACGACCGCGTCCCAGCCCCGACCGAGCGGACGGATGTCTCGGTAAAAGGCACGCAGCGTATCGGCGTCCACGGGCGGTGTCATGAAGGTGACGGCCAGCCACCCCGCCGTGGTGATCGCCACGCCCAGTACGAGGGTGGTCGAAGGGTCCCACGCTTCGAACCCCAGTCGAGAATGGACAAAGCCAAAATAGATGGCCACCAGGAAGGAGATGACCATGGCGGAGATCTCGCTCCACGTGTTCACGCGCCACCAGAACCAGCGAAGGAGGAACACAAGACCTGTCCCGGCTCCAATCTGCAGAAGAATCTGGAACGCCTGCATGGCGTTCTCGAGCTGAAGCCCGACGAACGAAGACAGGATGATCAAACCGACCGTGGAGAGCCTAGCGACACGAACGTAGTCCTTTCCCTCACGGTCGGGCGCAATGAAGCGGCGGTATACGTCGTCTACGATGTACGACGCCCCCCAGTTGAGGTGGGTGCTGATGGTGGACATGTAGGCGGCCGCCAGAGAAGCCACAACGAGACCCAGGAGCCCGTGGGGTAAGAAGACCAGCATCGCCGGATAGGCGAGGTCGTTCCCGATGACCGACGGATCCACGTTCGGAAAAGCCGCCTGAAGGTCGGCGAGGGTCGGGTAGACGATGAGCGAGGCCAGGGCCACCAGGATCCAGGGCCACGGGCGCAGGGCGTAGTGGGCCAGGTTAAACCAGAGCGTGGCCTTCATGGCATGTTTCTCGTCTTTGGCCGCCAGCATGCGTTGGGCGGAGTATCCCCCGCCACCCGGCTCCGCGCCGGGGTACCAGGTGCTCCACCATTGAACAGCGATGGGCACGATGAACACGGCAGCCGCCGTAGAGGGATCGGAGAAGTCCGGGAGGAAGGACAGCTTGCCGGCCACGGCGGGGTTGGAAATGAGGCCGGAGAGCCCACCCACTTCGGGAAGCCGAAGGGCATAGACCGCCGCGGCCACGGCGCCGATCATGGAGACGGCGAAAAGCAGCAGGTCCGTGACCAAGACGCCCCAAAGCCCGGACGTGGCAGAGTAAAGGACCGTCGCCGTGCCAGCGATCAGCACAACCGTGTACTTGTCCGCCCCCAGCAGCACACCGCCGATCTTGATGGCCGCCAGGGTCACCGTGGCCATGATCATGACGTTGAAAAACACGCCCAGGTAGATGGCCCGGAATCCCCGAAGGAAGGCCGCGGATCGTCCGGCATAGCGAAGCTCGTAGAACCCGATGTCGGTGAGCACTCCCGACCGCCGCCACAGCTTGGCGTAGAAGAATACCGTGCACATCCCTGTGATGAGGAAGGCCCACCAGATCCAGTTCTGGCTGACGCCGCCTGTGCGAACGAGGTCGGTGACGAGGTTCGGCGTGTCCGTCGAGAACGTGGTGGCGACCATGGAGGTTCCGAGAAGCCACCAGGGCATGGATCGGCCGGCGAGGAAGTATTCCTCGGTGCCACGACCGGCGCGGCGCGCGAAAGCCAGGCCTACGGAGAGTGCCGTCACGCCGTAGAGGGCGAGGACCCACCAGTCCAGTGTGGAAAGCTGCATCAGGGCTCCGTTCCCGAAGGTCTGTTCGCGGTCGTCAACTCACGGAATGCGCTCGCAAGATCCGCCGGATAGTCGCCGTCGGCAACGAGACCCTCTATGCGGCCTCGGACCTCCGACCGATCGTCGGGGAAGGTCACGCCGAAGGCGGGGGCCACGGCCCGGAGAGCACGCGTCCGGACATCGCCGGAAACGACCAGGCCGTTTAAGGTGTCACTCAGGTAGAACTCTGCCGGACGCTCGTCTTCGGCTCGACCGAGGAAGGCGAGAAATCGATCCTCGAGAAGCGGAAAAATCGTGGGCTCGAACCCCCAGACGCCCATAGAGATCAGCTCCTCACCCGATAGCGACACCGGGGCGCCGGCGGGCCTCTCACCCGTTATCCCGGTCGGGCCATGGTGGATCCTGAGCACCTCACGGATCTCTTGGACCTGATCGTGTTCCCCCACCTGCACGATGGCCCGGGAGAGTGGCGTTGCCCCGGACAGCGTATCGGCCAGCCGGTAGACGACAACCGCATACTCGCTGAGAGCACCCCTGCATAGATGGTCTGCGAGCACCTGTAGAGCGCCTCGACCGTAAAAATCGTCCGCGTTCACCACGGCAAAGGGCCCCCGGACGAGATGCCGAACAGTCCACACCGCATGACCAGTCCCCCACGGCTTCGTTCGGCCGCCCGCGGACCGGGCACCGTCCGGGAGGTCGTCCGCGCTCTGGCAAACGAAACGGCACGGCCAGGAGCCCCCCGTGACATCCTCGACATGTCCTGACACCTCGGCCTCGATCTCCCGGTGCACGACCAGAATGGCGGCACCGTATCCCGAGCGCGCGGCATCGTAGAGGGCGTAGTCGATGAGCGCCTCGCCAGAGGGTCCGACGGGAGCCAGAGGCTTGAGGGCTCCGTAGCGGGTGGACAACCCGGCCGCCAACACGACCAGAGTCGGCACCGGCGTAGACTCCGGCTGCCTAGACAACCGACGACCTGTCCAGGCGCGCGCCCATCACGGATTCGGAAGCATGGAGGCGGATGGAGGTCGGATCATGGGCTGTCGGAGACACTACTCCATGGACGACCCGGGTGCAAAACAAGGGCCTCTCCAAAGTTCTGGCGTGGTGCCGATCTGCTAACGCATGTTTGTAGAGAGTTCGATCACTAGGCCGAGAGTAGCTTTGACCACTAGGCCGGGGGTAGCATGGAAGGACTATTCATCGGAATCGGGATGCTCCTGGCGATCCTGGGCAGTCCAAGAGAAGGGAGCAGTGCTGAAGGTGATGCTCAACGTCTCAGGAGGAGCAGAGGGCCAATGATCCAGGCGACAGGAGCGAAACTGCCGAGGCTCGTGGCCGAGTGAATAGACGACTCCTGAGCAACGGCACTCAGGTGTCGTCAGCGAGACGCCCATCTAGCCACTCCACAGTCTTCTGAATCCCCTCCGCGAGAGAGAACGGAGGCGCGCCGAGACGCCGGATCGTGTCCTCTGTAGGTGCTAGATAATCCGTTGTCATGCTCTTGAAGCGCGACGTCAGGGGCACCACCGAGATCCCCACCCGCGCCAAGAATATCTCAACAGCAGCGAGCCACGCGAAATGCGAAGCGGAGGATCCGTGTTGGTTGTGCTGCTGACAGGCCTCGCTGAACCTGTCGGCCCGTACCCTGAGAGGCATCTGAGAGTCGCCTTGGTAGAAGGCATTGGCGTGAACCGCATCTACCGGTAGCTCGAGCAGACGCTACGAGGACGATAATCCCTTGCGAGCCACCGCCGTGGCAAAGTCCATCACATCGTATACGTTGTCGATCTTCGATCCCATGATGCAGGTCAGGCCGGCAATCCCATGGTCGCTCTTGAACAGAATCGGCCGGCCGTCATCTGCCTCGTTCTGAGGTAGCACCGTCTTGACGCCCCACAAGGAGTCCACGTAGGAGCAGCCCGACATGCAGGGCACGTACCGGCTCGCATCCTTGAGCATGTGCTGGAAATGGCTCGATGTGGAGACTCGGGCTACCACCGCCTCGGGATCCTCGAAATGATCACCCGGAGTATCTCGCCATTCGCAATGCGGCGTGTAGCGGACGTGGCTGAAGGAGTGCAGCCCGCGGGGCGGAAAGGGCATGATCGAGAAGAAGGGCCCACACATCACGGTCACGCCCGCGGTGGCAAGCGGCTCGGGCGGCCGCACGAGGCACATCTCGGCCCATTCGTGCTTGAGGTCAATCAAGGGGAGGCCGGAGACGGAAAGGAGTTTGTTGATCCGAGAGTAGGTGCAGTTGAAGACCAAGGCGCTCTCGACCGTCGAGTTGCCGCCTGTATGTCGCAGCTCGACTCGAACACCACCATTGCACCGTTCCACGTGGGTGGCGGACGTGAGAAGGCGCTGCTCCACACCGGCTTCTTGAAGGAGCACCACGACACGCCGCTTCAGCCGTAGAGCGTCGAAAACGACCTCCTGCACCTTGAAAACATCTTCGATGAGCAGAGGATTGAAGAGGCCTTTCACCGCGCTCTCAGCAGGCTGCAAGGGAGTGCCGATTCGGTCGCAGAAGAGTTGGAACTGGGCTGCGTTCACACGAGAAAAGTGGCGTCCGATTGCATAGTATTGATCGAACTCGTCGTCGATACAGTCGCTGAAATCGGTAAGGAATCGCTCGTAGTTGGCCTTGGAACGGGCACCGGTGAGAAGGCTGCGGGGGTAGTGATACCCGTGGTGGACCCGGGCTTGGTTCGCATAGGAAGCCTTCTGCAGGAGGTCTGCTTCGGCCTCCACCAGCAAGACCGCAAGATCCAGTTCCTCCTTGAGGTGCGTCGCGAGAGCACAGCCGTAGAAACCGCCTCCGATCACGACCGCATCGAAACGCTGGTTCATCTAGCCCCGCCGGGGTCTGCAAGGGTTGCCCAATCTCCTGGACATCTCCATCATGCCTTCCGACCGATTCGGGACATTCAGGCGCGACGGGCTGGCACGCCGAATGACGTGGGGACGTGGACCCCACGGACCGACCCATCCGTTGGCCCATCTGTGATAATCCCTCGGCGAGGACGCATCAGTGACACCTGATCCCAACTGTTTCGTGTCCGTGGTGGCTCCGCTGTACAACGACGTGGAAATCGTTCAGGAGTTCGTGGATGACGTCATCTCAGTTCTGAGAAGTCATTACGTGAATTATGAGCTGGTGCTGGTAGACGATGGCTCAACTGACGACACCATCGAGATCGTCCGGCAACTTCTGTCTCAGCGCGAGCATATGCGATTGATCCGTTTGTCCCGCCATTTCGGGCAGGAAATCGCCATTTCAGCCGGTCTGGATTCGGTCATCGGTGACTTCTCCGTCGTGATGCTCCCGGACACGGACCCACCCTCTCTGATACCGGAGATGGTGGAGCAGTCACGGAGTGGCGTGGGCGTGGTCTATGGTATCCGCCGCAACCGAGAGCGTGAGCCCCTTCTCCTACGAGCGGGCGCCTCCTTCTTCTATTGGTCTTGTCAAAAGCTGTTACCGCTGAAGTTGCCGAAAAACACCACCCACTTTCGCGTACTCAACCGCCGGGCGGTCAACGCGATCATGCAGATTCGTGACAAAGGCCGATACCTCAGCACGTTCAGCAACTACGTCGGGTTCGAGGAACAAGGTATTCTATACGACACGATTCAGCGACGTACCAGGCCACGCCACAAGAGCCTTCCCGAGGCAATCAACCTGGCGATCAATATTGTCGTGGCTAACTCCCTCTACCCGCTGAGGCTAGCCGCCTGGCTGGGCCTGAGTCTTGCGGCACTCAACCTGCTCTACATGCTTTTCGTTCTCGTGATGTTTCTCGTCAAGGAGTCCTCCCCGGAGGGGTGGTCGACCATATCGTTGATCAACTCGGTAATGTTCTTCTTTGTCTTATTGATTCTTGCCGTCGTGTCCGAATACATCGGCCGACTACTCGGTGAGAGCAAGGGGCGGCCGCTGTACTACGTGAGAGACGAGGCCAATAGCTCCGTGTTGGTGTCTGGGGAGGAACGAAAGAACGTCGTGACCGACTCGGTCGAGTCGCCGTAGGGGGACGGGGAAGCCCAATGGAAGCACAATGGCACGTGCCTTCGTACGAGACCGCCGAGTTTCGGAAGAGGAGACACCGATACTGCGTGGCGGTGTTCGTCATCGACGAGGGCCAGAGGCTGCTGGATCAGCTCGACCGTATGAGCCCGCTCGCGGACGTCGTCGACATCTTCGTAGCGGATGGCGGAAGCACCGATGGTTCTACCTCTGAGGAGGGACTACGCCAGCGCGATGTTGCCGCCCTGCTCACAAAACGCGGTGAGGGTCGGTTGGGTACCCAGATGCGTATGGCGTTCCACTACGCCCTCGAAAACGGATACGAGGGCGTGATCACGATCGACGGAAACGGTAAGGATGACGTGCGTGCCATGCCCCTGTTCGTGGCCGCGTTGTCGGAGGGTCTCGATCATGTGCAAGGCTCCCGCTTCATCCAGGGTGGGAGGGAGGTCAACACGCCGCAGAGCAGGTTGTGGGGTGTGAGGTTGCTGCATGCACCAGCGATTTCCCTTTCCGCGGGCATCCGATACACGGACACCACGAACGGCTTCAGAGCGTACAGCGCTCGACTACTACTAGACCCGAGAGTCGCCCCGTTCCGAAACATCTTCGTCGGGTACGAGTTGCACTACTATCTGGCGATCCGAGCCGCCAGACTCGGCTTTCGTTGCAAGGAGGTGCCGACAACCCGGTCGTACCCCTCCGATGGCCCGACTCCGACGAAAATCCACGGGTTCAAGGGCAACGCATCGATTCTCGAAGCGCTTGCCCGAGCCTGCTTTCATGGCTTCAACCCGCCGACTGGACGTTCCGGATCCGATCGATGAAGAGTGCGCTCATAGGTCATACCGGCTTCGTCGGCAGCACGCTGAAGGCCCAATGCCACTTCGATGACTACTACCGGTCTGGGAACATCTCCGATATGGCCGGAAAACGCTACGATCTGATCGTGTGCGCGGGCGCGCCTGGCCAGAAATGGCTTGCCAACAAGCACCCCGAAGAGGACAGACAGAGTCTGGCTCGGCTCATGGACGCTCTCGGGCATGCGAGTGCGGGCCATGTAGTCCTGATCTCCACGATCGATGTGTATCCAACCCCGATCGGTGTGGACGAAGAGACACCCATCCGGAGTGAGGAGGGGCATCCCTATGGGCGACATCGCCTGCAGCTCGAGGGCTTCGTGACGGCCCGCTTCGAGGCGACCGTGGTTCGACTCCCCGGCTTGTTCGGGGAGGGCCTGAAGAAGAACATCATCTTCGACCTCCTGAACGACAACATGGTGGACGTGATCAACCCTCGGAGCGTCGTCCAGTTCTACGGATTGGAGTCTCTCTGGTCCGATATCTCGAAGGTCAGAGAGCTTGGTTTACCGCTGGTGAACTTCGCCACCGAACCCGTGCGGGTGGCGGATCTCGCTAGCGAGGCTTTCGGGCGAACCCTCGGTAACAACCCCGCCGCCCACCCAGCCGTACGATACGATATGAAGACCCTACACGGTCACCGGTTGGGAGGATTTGAAGGGTATCTCCAGAACGCCCAGAGCGTGATGCGACAGATTGAAGCGTTTGTCGAGAGTCAGCGTCTTCGCGAGCAATGAAGATCGCCTTCAGCAATATCGCGTGGGGTCTCGACGACACGTCCACAATCGCACGCTTGATGTCCGAGCGGGGAATCGCGGCGGTCGAGATTGCACCGACCACGAGGTGGATCGATCCGCTCGCTGCCCCGAGTGGTCAACTCAACGATTTCCGTAGCTTCTGGGAGGATCAGGGAATCCGCATCGTGGCGCTGCAGTCCCTTCTGTATGGGCATGCCGAACTCACGATCTTCGATCAGGAGCCGGCTCGAGAACGCACGCTCGAGTACCTGAGGGGCATGATGCGAGTGGGCCGAGCACTCGGCGCGGACGTTCTGGTCTTCGGCTCACCGAAGAATCGCCGGGTTGGCGACAAGGAACCGGGAGAAACGCAAGCGATCGCGCTTGACTTCTTTCGCCGCGCAGGCGAGGCGGCCTCAGATGAGGGTGTCACGCTGTGCATCGAGCCCAATCCGGGACAATATGGTTGCGACTTCGTGACTACGGCGGACGAAGGCCTTGAACTCGTGCGGAGCGTGGACCATCCGGGCTTCGGATTGCATCTGGACTCGGCGGGAATGACGCTGGCTGAAGACCCCGTCCAGGAGGCGCTCGACAGGTGCGCGTCCTACCTCCGTCACTTCCACGTGAGTGAGCCATTCCTGGCGCCCATCGGCGAGGGGGGCGTCGCCCACCAGGACTTCGCTGGGAGTCTGAGGCAGCTAGGCTATGAGGGCTTCTGTTCCGTCGAGATGAAAAAGGTCGAGGGCCGAGACGTCGTTACAGAGATCGATCGGGTCCTCACGCTCGTGGAACAACTCTACCGCTAGGGAGCACCGTGCCGAGCATCGAGTTCAATCCGCCAGATAGAGCCTTCACCACGGGTGAGTCGAGAGCGTCCCCGAGCAGCGCGCCCCCGTTTTGGGGGAACCAACCCCTACTTTCAGTGCTGGCAGTCTTCGCCTTGGTTCTCGTATCGAACACCTGGCTCGGTTGGGAATCTGGCATTGATCTTCTACATGCGGTGGACGTCTACTCCTATGAGATCATCGCGGAGTCGGCGCCCCAGTTGCCTTCCACAACCGGTGACGAAATCTCGTTCCAGTATGGGCAACGATTCGTCTATCACTATATCATCGGGATCGTAGCCAAGCTCACCTCGCTTCCCCTGCCTGTGGTATATCGTGGCGGTGTTCTCGCGACGCTGATCCTGCTCACAGCTGCGGTTGCCAGGATCGTCAGTGAGGTCGGCCTTACAGGTTTTCGATCTTGTGTCTGCGTAGTGCTACTCGTCGTAAATCCTTACGTCATACGCTACTACCTCGTCGTTCCCGGGATGATTGCCGACGTCCTATTTGCGTTGTTCATGGCCGTGACCATACTGGGGCTGCTGAGAAAGCAGATCGGTATCATATTGTGTGGAGTACTGCTTGCCGTGTTGGCGCGGCAGACGCAGCTACTCGCCCTACCGGGCTTGGTGCTTTGGATGGTAGCCGGGGCGAATTGGAGAGACGATTCTGTAAAGCGGAAAACCCTCAACGTCGCAACACTCGTCGGCGTCCATGCGGTTGCCTATTTCGTTTCAAGCAGGGTCGCCGAACCCTTCACATATCCCGTGGCAGACTTCCACCTGTACTATTCTGTCTATACGTACTTTGTTCTGGAGTTCGATAAACTACTCGCCTTGGCCGAGCACATCCTCAGAATAGGTATCCCACACCTCATGACGGGCCTATTCCTCGGAGTGGCGTACGCCAAGATCAGGAAAAGCGTGAGCTGGAAATCGCTACCGGCAGAATTTTGGGCGTGCCTGATCATGGTCGTATCGCTCGCGGCTCAGCCCTTCTTAATGGAGCCAGAGTATGCAACTCATGGGCAAGCCCGGCACAGCTCTCTTGCCTTGGTTGCGGCGATCACCGCACTCGCGTTGTTCTTCCGAGAGTATGAAACGCATTTGAGATTTCGATTCAGCAAACGATTGGGCGTCCTGTTCTTTACGTTGCTGTTCCTGAGCTCCCTCCATCACATGACCTCCGTTTCGCCGCTTACCACACCGGTTCAATACGCTGCCTATCACTTTCTGATAGCCGGCTCTTGCGCATACATCTTTGGGAAAATGATGTTTCGGGAGAATCAGAGGTCTGATGATTCGGCCGCCCCAAGCAAGCTGTCATCGCCCGTGACCGGCTGAAGACTCGGCCTCGGTTTGCGACACTCAACCGTCGTCAGCGAGACGCCCATCTAGCCACTCGACGGTCTGCCGGATCCCTTCCTCGAGAGAGAACGGAGGCGCGCCGAGGCGCCGGATCGTGTCCTCCGTGGGTGTCACGTAGTCTGTCGTCATGCTCTTGAAGCGCGACCACGTCAGCGGCACCGGCACACCGCCCCGTGCCAACACGTCCATGACGCCCGCAAGCGCGGCGAGGGCCCAGCGTGGGAGCCGTCGGGCCTTACGCCCCCGGAGTGCCTGATTGAACCCGTCGGCCCAAGTGGCCAGAGGCACCGGGGCGTCTCCCAGGTAGAACACACCCTCGTGGACGATGTCCGGAGGCAGTGCGAGCAGCCGGCGGAGTTGCCAACATACGTTTCCCACGTAGCCGTATGTTCGTATCGGATCGGTGCCGCCGGGGTGTAAGTACCGGCCGCTACGTGCCACAGCCCAGAACTCCCGCTCGTATCGAAGGTGCCAAGGCCCCCAGATGTTGACGGGTCGCGCCAAGCACCAGACGGGAGCTGG
>CAUZAE010000070.1:0-14587 GCA_963577685.1 Gemmatimonadales bacterium UBA6960
ACATTACGACGGGATATTCAGCGCCCACAATATCGTGATCAACGAGGATACGGGCTTCGCCTACGCGGTCGGATCGAGCATGGGCGGTGAGACCTGCGGAGGCGGGCTTCACATGATCGATGTCCGTGACCCCACCAACCCGACTTTTGCGGGATGTTTCTCCGACTCCAACACCGGGAACGCGGGCACGGGGTACAGCCACGACGCGCAGTGCCTCACTTATGCGGGCCCGGACGATGAGTACCGCGGCCACGAGATCTGCTTCGGCTCGAACGAGACGGCGCTCAGCATCGGGGACGTGACGGACAAGGCGAACCCCGTGGCGATCTCCTCCGCGACGTACCCCAACGCGGCATACGTCCATCAAGGATGGATCTCGGACGATCATCGTTTCTTCTTCGTGAACGACGAGGGCGATGAGATCGCAGGGACGGTCACTCGGACGCGTACGTTGGTCTGGGACATCGAGGATCTGGACGACCCGGTCCTCGCGACGGAGCACCTCGGCACAACCTCCGCCTCAGACCACAACCTCTATGTCCGGGGCCAATTCATGTATCAGTCCAACTACGTGAGCGGGCTGCGCATCCTCGATATCTCCGATCCCGCCAATCCCCGGGAGGTCGCCTACTTCGACTCGGTTCCGGTCGGAGGCAACGACCCGGGCTTCGCGGGCTCCTGGAGCAACTATCCGTTCTTCGAGAGTGGCATCATCGTGTTCACGAGCATGCGTGAGGGCCTGCTGATCGTGCGTAAGCGGAGGCAGCCGATCACGTAGAGCGCCGGCTGTACGGTCAGAGGGGGGGATATATGTCGAGGGAACTTGGTGCGGGGTCGTCCTTGATTCGGGTAGATCGGGCCTGACTCGGCGTCAAATTGTTCCCCTGGTAGTAATCGTCGCGGGCCTTTATGGCCTTTTCTTCTGGAGGCTCCTAAGCACAAAGCTGGGGCCCCCGACGCCAAACGCCGCGGGTACATGCGCCTGACCTGATAGAAGAGCCAGCGAACCTTGCCAAATGGGGACCGAACATGAAGCTATGTTTTCGACTGCTGGCCTCTTGCGTCCCTCTCCTCGCCGCCTGTGCTCGACCCGACTCAACCCCCGGTCCCACGCCAGACCTGGTCCTGGCTAACGTCACAGTGATTGACGGCCTCGGTTCCGCACCAAGGCCGAATCAGACCATTGAGGTTGCGGCCGGCAGGATCACCTCAGTTAGACCGGCGCTGCGCGACGAAGTTGGGACACTCGACGCGGCCGGACTCTTCGTCACACCCGGACTCATCGACTCCCACAAGCACATCGTGCAGCGGGATATGGACGGAATAACGAGGGTCCTGGACTCGATGCTCAGGACCGGCATCACATCCGCTCGCGAGATGGCATGCTGCGCCGCCGACTATGCTGAGATCTCTGCTTCCGGAGACACAGCCCATTTCACGCGGTTGTATTGGTCCGCGTTCTGGGCTGGCCCCACGTTCATGCGAGACGACCCCAGAATACAGCCAACCTACTCCAGCACAGGTCACGCGTCGTGGCTGCTCGCCGTGACAGACACGACCGATCTCGACGCCGCCCTGCGTGGTGCGAGGGAGATTGGGGCGACGGGGATCAAGATCTACTCGGACCTACCTCCGCGACTCATGACGACGATCGCGACGTCGGCCAACAACGCCGGAATGAGAGTCTGGAGCCATCCGGTCGTGTTCCCCACAAGGCCGTCGGTTGTGGCGGCCAGCGGCGTGCACGTCATCTCGCACGCCGCCCTCTTCGTTTGGGAGGGCGCTGCCGAGTTGCCGGATACCTACAACGGTTCCCATCCATTCAATCCGTTTGGACCGCCCGCACCTTATGAGTCCGTCTCGCCAGACGCCCCCGAGGTGACCGCAGTTCTTGAGATCATACGTGAACGGGGGATGATCCTGGATGCGACGATCGCCACCATATCAGGTTCGGTAGGAGAGGAGGCGTCGGTCTGGGCTGTCGAACTCACGCGGCGAGCACATGAAATGGGCATCCCGATCTCAACCGGAACAGACGGGCCGTCGCTCTTCGACGAAACAGAAATGCTGGTGGAGTCCGTCGGGCTCACTCCGCTCGAGGTCATCGCATCCGCCACCTCCGTAGGGGCGGCCGTGATTGGCGTGGCCGACGACTTCGGGTCTGTGGAGGTCGGTAAGGTCGCAGACTTGGTCGTCTACGAAAACGACCCGTCGGCGGACATCACAGTCCTTCGCCGGCCGTTGTTCGTGATCCGGGGTGGTAAGGTCGTTCGCCCTCGGTCCTAGTCTTTCGATGCCAAGGATTGGTTGCATGCCATAAACCGGCCTGTATGTTATGATCTGTTAACACTTGGCCGGCTCCTGAGTGGATCCGTACAGCTCTCCAAGTCTTGTCAGGACGGAATATGAAGACGCTCTCCCTTTCTGGCGTGTTTGCAGGGATGTTGCTGTTGATCGGCAGCGATCCGTCACACGTGTCGTCGCCCCCAAACGCGCACGACGTAGGAGCCGTCTACTCCGCTCCCACCCGGGCCGACGTCACGGCCACTCATTCCTCCTCTCCGGTAGCCCGGGAGACGCTGACCCAAGTAGTGCAGCGTTACTGCGTGGTGTGCCACAACGAAGCGATGCTCACGGGGAACTTGTCGCTCGAAAATTTTTCGGTCGAGCACGCCCCGGATCAGGCCGAGAAGGCCGAGAAGATGGTCCGGAAGCTGCGCGCGGGAATGATGCCGCCACCGGGCATGCCGCGTCCCGCTGGTGACACCCTCCTGACGCTGGTCGAGACGTTGGAGTCGGACCTCGACGAAGCGGCCCGAGCCGCGCCCAACGTGGGCGTGCGACGGTTCCAGCGGCTCAGTCAGACCGAGTACGAGCGCGTCATCCGTGACCTCCTCGCTCTGGAGGTGGACGCAGGGAAATGGCTCCCCCCCGACGTTCTCGTGGGCAGCTTCGACAACATGTCTGCCGCCCAAGCGCTCTCGACCACGCTCCTGGATTCGTATCTGCGGGCCGCAGCCGACGTCAGCCGGCTGGCCCTCGGAAACCCCGACGCAGTATCCTCCACGACGAAGCACAAGAACCCATTGGAGGTCTCTCAGCACGCCTGGGATCACGTCGAAGGCGCGCCGTTCGGGACCCGGGGGGGCATTGTCGTGACGCACGACTTCCCCTCGGACGGTGAGTATGTCTTCCAGGTGGAGACCACCTTCGGGAGTGGAAACGCGACGGCCCAGGAGGACATCGATATCTCGATAGACGGCGAGCCGGTCGCGCTCCTGATGCTCGAGCACAACGCAGGCACGACGGTCCCGGCCATCAGAACCGAGCCGATCTTCGTCCGTGCGGGCCAGCACAGGGTGTCGGCGGCGTTCGTGAACCTGATCGAGGGTCCCTATGAGGATCGGTTCAGTCCTGCGGAGTGGTCAACCAGTGGGACGGCGTTGGGGCAGTACGGCGTCACCGGACTGACGCATCTTTCCGAGCTGCTGATCACGGGCCCGGACAACGTGACCGGCGTATCCGAGACGACGAGTCGGCAAAAGGTTTTCACCTGCTACCCGACGGCGCCGGAGCAAGAGCGTCCCTGCGCCGAGTCCGTCCTCATGGAGCTCGCGACGCGGGCGTATCGGCGACCGCCGCCCGGGACCAAGTTCGCGAAGCTGATGGATTTCTATGAGGAGGCTGCTTCCGAGGGGGGGTTCGAGGTCGGGGTGCGAGCGGCGCTGCAGGCGATCCTCGTCTCACCCGAGTTCCTGTTCCGGTTGGAGCGGGAACCCGCGAACGCCGGGGCGGGTGAGGTCTACCGACTGACGGACCTCGACCTCGCGTCGCGGTTGTCCTTCTTCCTCTGGGACTCGGCGCCCGACGACGAGCTCCTCGAGGTCGCCGCGGCCGGCCGGCTTTCCGAGCCCGCCGTGCTCAAGCGGCAGGTCGCACGCATGCTGGCGGATCCCAGGTCCGAGACGCTGGCCACACGCTTCGCCCATCAATGGCTGCGGCTGCAGGACGTGGGGAAGGTCTGGCCGGAGGCCTACCTCTACCCGAATTTCTCGCAACAGCTCGCCGAGGCACTGGTACGGGAGACCGAGTTGCTCTTCCAGCACCTGATCCGCGAGGACCGGAGCCTGGTCGAGCTCTTCAGCGCGGACTACACGTTCCTCAACGAGCGTCTGGCCAAGCATTACGGCATCGAGGGCGTCTCCGGACAGGAGTTCCGCCGCGTGCGGTACCCGACCGACCAGCGACGGGGAGTCCTCGGCCATGGAAGCGTTCTGAACCTGACCTCGATGTCGGCTCGAACGTCGCCGGTGTTGCGCGGGAAGTGGGTCATGGAAGTGCTCATGGGGACGCCACCACCGCCTCCCCCACCCAACGTGCCGACGCTCGACGAGTCTCCGGCCTCCATCACGGGTCGTCTCCTGACCACCCGTGAGCGAATGGAACGGCATCGCACCAACCCGGTGTGCAGTTCCTGCCACAACTTCATCGACCCCATCGGCCTCGCCCTCGACAACTTCGACGTCACCGGCGCCTGGCGGATCCGCGAGAACAATGCCGACCTCGACACCGAAGGCGTCTTCTACGACGGCACGACGATCGGCACCCCCGGCCAGCTGGTCGACGTTCTCCTGAAACGTCCGATCCCGCTCGTGCGCAACTTTACTGAGCACCTGCTGACTTATGCGATCGGGCGTCCTGCGAACTACCTCGACCAACCGACGATCCGGATGATCACACAGGCGGCTGAGACAAACGACTACAGGATGTCGTCGCTAATCAATGGAATCGTCGTGAGCGACCCGTTCCAGATGAGACAAACGCAGACCAACACGGACGACTCAGGGAGCAACCAGCCATGAACTTCATCACTGGTAGACACCTTTCGCGCCGCACCTTCATCCGTGGCGCGGGAGCCTCCGTCGCCCTCCCGTTCCTGGACGGGATGGTACCCGCCGGGCGGGGCTGGCATGACCCGGCGCAGGAGCAGTTCACGCGCCTGGTCTGTGTCGAGGAGTCGATGGGGTGTGCGGGCGGGAACGACTGGGGTGACTCGCAGAATTTCTTCGCCCCTGCGAAGATCGGCCGCGACTTCGAGTTCAAGGCGGACAGCCAACTCAAGCCGCTCGAGGCGTACCGGGACTACCTGACCGTGGTCAGCAATACGGACTGCCGCATGGCTGAGCCCTACCGCGCCGAAGAGATCGGCGGCGACCACGATCGCTCGACGGCGGTGTTCCTGACCCAGTCCCATCCGCTGCAGACGCAAGCGGAAGTTTTCATCGGGAAGTCGATGGATCAGGTGCACGCAGAGCGCTTCGGTCAGGAGACCGCGCTACCGTCGCTGGAGGTCACCACCGAGCAGATGGACCGGGGGGGCGGGTGCGCCTACAACTACCACTGCGCATACACGACCTCGCTGGCCTGGTCGTCACCGACCCAGCCACTTCCGGCGATCCGTGAGCCCAGGGTGGTATTCGAGCAGCTCTTCGGCGCCGGTGACTCCCCCGCCGACCGCGCAGACCGGCTACGGACCAACCGGAGCCTGCTCGACTTTGTCGCGAGCGGGCTGGCCGATCTGAAGAGGGAGCTGGGAGTTGTCGACCGCCAGGCCCTGGACCAATACACCACGCACATCCGCGAGCTGGAGCGCAGGATCGGGCTGGTCGAGGCGCAGAACAGCAGCGGCGAGGAGCGGCAGATGCCGGAGGCACCATCGGGCATCCCCGACCGCTGGGAGGACCACATGCGGTTGATGTTCGACCTCCAGGTGCTCGCTCTCCAGGCGGACCTCACGCGGTCGATCACGTTCAAGACCGGATTCGATCTGCAGAACAGTGTCTTCCCGGACAGCGGGACCAACAAGTCGTTCCACGGGGCATCGCATCACGGCAACGTCCCCAGCGCCGTCAGAGAATTCAACATCATCAACACCCACCGCCTGAGTCAGATGGCGTACTTCCTCGAGAAGATGAAGAACACCATGGAGGGCGACGCTTCTCTGCTGGACAAGACTGCCATCGTGTGGGGCTCGCCGATGGGAGACCCCAACCTGCACAACCACCGCCGGTGCCCCCTGCTCCTGATGGGCCGCGCGAACGGTGCGCTCGAGGGCAACCTCCACCTGAGGGCTCCGACGGGGACACCCATGGCCAACGTGTTCGTGAGCCTGATGCAGGGAATCGGCCACGACGACGTGTCGCAGTTCGGCGACAGCACGGGCGAGTTCCCGTTGAGTTTTGCCAGAGGCCCGTCGTCGGGTTCCAAGGAGGGAGCATGACTAGGCGAAGCCGGGTGGGCCTGACCGGTGCCGTCCTTGCGTTCGCGCTGCTGGCGGATGCCACGAACGCCGCATCTCAGCAGGACAGTCCGCTCCTCAACGCGACGAAGCGCGGTGACGTGGTCGCCGTACGGTCCCTTCTCGAAGACGGTGCCGATCCTGATGTGGCTCAAGGGGACGGCCTGACCGCGTTGCACCTGGCCGCCCAGCAGGGGAACCTCGAGATCGCTCAGCCTCTGATCGGGGCGGGGGCGAATGTCGAAGCGAAGACGCGCATCGGCGACTACACGCCTCTGCACCTGGCCAGCGGGGGCGCTCACGCCTCAGTCGTTCGCGCGCTTATCGACGCCGGTGCCGACCCGACGGCGATCACGTCGCGCACCGGAGTGACCCCCCTCCACCTCGCCGCGAAGGCACTGAACGGCGAGGGCACGGTCCGGGCACTACTGGAGCAGGGCGTGGCCGTGGACGCACGCGAGTATGCTGCTGGCCAGACGGCGTTGATGTTCGCGGCCGCCCGTGGTCGCACAGCATCGGTCCGCGAGATCGTGAGCCACGACGCGGATCCGGCGATCCGCACGGAGGTCATCGATGTCCTCCAGAGGATGGCGATCGACAGGGAGGCGGAGGGACGCTTACGGGAGGCGTTCACTGAGGTCCGAAGAAGCTCGCCGGGGGGAACCGGCAGGGCCATGAGCGACGGGGAGCTGCAGGAGGCCCTCGCCCTCCAGCGGGAGTTCTTGAACTCAGAGGAGCAGATCGAGGCAGTGCTCGCGGACTTCGATCCCGACGACCTGGTGATTCGCCGACCGGCTTGGGATACACCAGCGGGCTTCAAGGCCGAGAATCAGATTCTCGAGCGTCCTCAGTTCGAGACGTTGGTCGGGAAGACAGGCGGGATGACGGCTCTGTTGCATGCGGCCCGTGAGGGCCATATCGGAGCGGCGGTGGCTCTCCTGGACGGTGGAGCCCAGATCGACCAGGTCAGCGGCGACGGAAGCAGCCCCCTCGTGATCGCGCTTCTGAATGGTCGGTTCGACCTGGCGATGAGGCTGATCGAGCGCGGGGCGAATCCGAACATTGCCACCAGCACCGATGGTATCTCACCGCTCTTCGCGGTGCTGCAGACGCAGTGGGCGCTCAGGTATACCGACCACCCACAGCCCCGGGCTCAGGACAACGAGCAGACTCGGCACATGGAGGTGCTGAATGCACTTCTCGAGGCTGGCGCGGACCCGAACGTGGCCCTGAAGAGCCATCTCTGGCACTCGGACTTTCTCAGGGGGAAGATCGGCCTCGACCTGACAGGCGCGACCCCATTCTGGCGGGCCACGCTCGCGCAGGATCTCGACGCGATGAGGGCGCTGGCAACGTTCGGTGCAGACCCGAACATGCCGACGACTTTGCCCGAGCCCGGCCTGAGGGAAGGGCGGCAGAACGACGGGCGACTGCAGGAGGACTCGGGGCTCCCGATGCTGCCCGAGGGCACCCCCAACATGTACGTGATCCACGCGGCTGCGGGGGGCGGGTACATGGGGCTCGGACCCTTCATGATGAACAGCGTGCCGAACAACTTTCTCAACGTGGTTCGGTACTTGGTGGAGGAGCACGGCGCCGACGTAAACCTGCCGGATGGGTGGGGCTATACGCCGCTCCACTACGCATCGGTCAGGGGCGGCAATGACCTCATCGAGTACCTCGTGTCGGAGGGCGCCGACGTGACGGCGCTCAGCACGCTCGGCCAGTCCACGGCCGACATGGCACGTGGGGGCCGGGCCGGCTACTTCTCCCGACCGCCGTACCCAGAGACGGTGGAGTTGCTGCAATCGCTCGGCTCGGAGTTGAAGTGCCTGAACAGCCATTTCCGGGGCACCGGGGATTGGTGCCCAGGCGCGGGTGTGGCGTCGTTCGAGGTCGAGACGAACGGCCCGCCTGGCCCCGGACGTGATTGAAGGGAGAAGGCCGGTCCGACGATGCCCTGGTGCCACGTCCAGAGTGCGCCCCTAGGTCCGCAGACCTGAGGAACCGTTACCCGCTCGGGCGCACCGTGAACGTCATCGCCATCCCCGAACCCACGTGCTCCGGGATCTGGCAATTCAGCATCCAGGTCCCCGGGTTGGACATCTCCACCAGGAGATCCACCGTCGATCCCACGGGCACGAGCACGGTATCTCTCCACACGAGATTCTGACTCCGCACCCCGTCCTGCTCGATCACGACGAATCGTTGTCCATGGAGATGCAACGGGTGGCTCATCGGGTGCCATGACTCCGCGGTATTGAAGAGGCGGATCTTTACAAGATCGCCCTGGTTGAACCGCCAGCCACGCGCGGGCCCGAGGTCCCGCGGATTGGCGTCCGGATCAGGCTCATGGAGCAGCCACTGCACGTCCATGCCGGTAGACAGCCAGTTCATCATCGGCATCGGATCGTTGAATTCGACGGGCGGATAATAGAGCGTATCGATCTCCATCATCTGGATGACGGGGATAGGAAGCTCTCCGATCTGTAGTGACAGGACCAACTCCTCGTCCACGGATCGATCCGCCTGCGCCCGCACGGCCTCGAACTCTGCCGTGACCTCCGCATTCGTCCTTAGGGTCTCGAACTCGGCGCCATAGTCCTCGTCGGTATCGTCACTCGAAACCGAGAAGACGCCGAGCGTGTCCACCTCATACCGAAATTCCCCCATCCAGTGGTCGATGGCCGTGATGCGGTTGGTGAGGGCGAAGTCACCCTCCTCTTCGAAACGCGCCTCCACCACGTACCTCTGCCCCGGAGCGATGATCACGGTCGGAACCCACTCCTCCCGCTCGAATTTGCCCAGGTCGCCCGCCACCAACTTCATACGCACGCCACCCTCGATACGGAGGTTGAAGGGTCGCGAATTCGACGCGTCCGTAATGAAGAGCCGAACGACGTCTCCCTTCTTCACTTCCTTCCGAAACCCGGGTTCACCGTTGGTCAAAAACACGTTTCCGAAGCGCCCCATGAGAGCATGCGAGGGCGCCTCGAAGCCGAACGGGATCCATCCGCCCTCATCGAGGAGGACGTCGTCCAGGATCAGCGTCTCCTCGGAGTTCACCGGGCTGTAGTAGTCGGGATCCCGCGGCTCGACGATGATGTTCCCGTACATCCCCAGGTCCTGGGCGATATGCGCCCGCTGATGGGGATGGTACCAAAAAATGCCCGCATCCGGGAAGTGGACTTCCGCGGTATAGGTGGCCCCTACCTGCACGGGCGACTGGGTCTGGCCGGGCACCCCGTCGAAGCGATTCTCGACGCGTACACCGTGCCAGCGCAGTGTGGTGGCGAAATCGATGTGGTTCGTGAATTCCACGACGATCGTGGCGCCCTGGGGAACCCGGAAGGTGGGCCCGGGAGATTGTCCGTTGAAGCCGTAGACCGCGACGGCTCGACCATTGATCTCCCTTCGGAGGACCTGCCCCTCGAGCCGAACAGTGTCGCCGTCGGCCAGCGGCAGGGTCCCACCGACCGAAGCCTCCGGCAACATGTCGACGTCCATCCCAGGCCCAGGGAGAAAAGGACTGACCGCTGGGAGGAGCCCCATGAAGGGTGCCATCATCATGGCCATGTTCGGGCTGCCATCGCCTGGAGGCATACGCCACGCCAAGCTGTCGCCCGAGCCCATCTGCGACATGTCCATCTGTTGGCCCAAGGCCGGGGCCGCAGTCAGAAGAAACGTGAGGAGGAAGACCATTTACCCGCTGAAGCCGTACCCCGTACAGTTCTCGATCTCGAAGGGGCCGTGTCCGGCCGAGGTGTGCATAGCCCCACTTCTGGACATGCCCCGGAGAGCGATGGGTCCCCCCCACCTCTCCTGACGGGTAGCCTCGTCCTCCTCGAGCGATATGACCACCAGGAACTTGTTCCAGCTGACCTGCCCACGCAGGACGTCCTCGCCCAAGACCCCGATCCGGGCCGAGCGATCCAAGGACGGTGTCGTCACCCACACGACGTAGCTGCCCTGCCTCGGTGCTCTCAGGTTGTTCACCTTGACCACGATATCCTGGAGATAGTCACCATTCTCCGTGAGGCTCACGCCGAATGGGGACGGTGCGAACATGATCTCGGCCACACCGCCGGCAAGGCCCGAGCCGGGCACATTCTTCGTGGAGATCAACTCGATCGCATAAAATTCCGGAGCCGAATAAAAACCCGCGGCTCGACATTCGGCGCCCGGGCCGGGTCCTGCAGCGACGACCGCGGCCCACACGATGGGTACGAGTGAGGTCATGGCTGATCGCTGATCGGACGCCGGGTGGGTTGATCCCAGTTTTGCGCGCTCGAGATGTTCGGCATTCCCCAATCCTCGCCGTTCCAACCCTGGAACCCGTCCATCCGGAACGTCCAGAACCCCGTGCTCATGTCGCTGATCGCGATGAGTCCGTCGGCATTGCGTATGTCCACACCGAAAGCCCCGTTGAAGACCGGGGTACGCGTCGTGCTCCGCGGACCGATGTAGGTGTCGTAGTAGCCGACCGTCATGGGATTCGTCGGATCCTGAAGGTTCACAACCTGGAGCCCGTCCAGATAGCCCGACACGAACAGCAACGGCCAGCGGACTTCATGGTTGTGAACCAGATTGCGGAAATCCGCGGTCCACCCCGATATCGGCCGACGGATATTCGCGACCTCGCCGTCGAGAGCCGGCTTCAGGTCGAAAAATCTGAGCGGAGCGAACTCGTACTCCGATTCCGCCACGACGTAACGCCCGTCCGGGCTCGGCGTGAACGTGTGCCCGTTGCTGACGCCGCTTATCCCCGTGAGCGTGACCCGTAGCTGGGGCTCCGACAAATTGGTGATGTCGTAGATGTAGTACCCGCCGCCACCACCACCGTAGAAGCGGTCCTCGTCCGTATCAGGATGATAGGCGGCATAGAAGTCGTGATACCCCCGGTTCCCGCCCGTGGACATGGACTGAGGGTTGGGGATGCGGCCGACGAGCGCGTCGTCAGCATCGGCGCCCTGAACGACCATACCCAGGTCGTACACGTGGGCGTAGGGTCCCCCGACGGTCGCCATGAGCAACACCCGGCCATCGGAGTGCTTGTAGACGAAAATATTGTGAAAGCCTCCGGGAAGCAGCGGCTCGCGAATCCTGGCGACTTCCCGAACCGTGGATACGTCCGGCAGCCCGTTCACGTCCAGGATGACCGCCCCGAGATCCGAATCCGGCCCACCTTGCCCGAACTGGAGCGACTGCACGACATAGTAGCGCCCATTCACCTTGAAGTGCTTCACGTCCATCGCGCCGGTCCCGAGGTGCAGCTCCTGATCCTCGATGCGCCACTGGTAAATGCGCTCGGGACGCTCCGGGTTCTCGATCGAAATGATGTCCAGTCCCCGCGGGCCCGCCGCTCCGTAGCGCATCCGAGAGACATAGGCGTACGGGCGGGAGAGCTCCTGCTCGAGGTCCATGTCGGAGACGCTCAACGTCGGCCCCAACGGGATATGCCCCAACACCTGTATGTTGTCGCTGCCACGCTTCAAGGCGGTCGCTTGCGGGGAAGCCGGGGTGGCATCGATCCCCACGAATATCGTGAGGACCGTAACCACCGCGAGGAGGCGGGTCCGGAGGCTCAACATGGACAATTCTCCGTTGTAGCCAGCACAACGCGGGCGCCGGCTTGAGTGATCGAACTTTCCGTACAATCTAAAGAGTCCGTGGGATGCCGCCAGATAGCCACACCGGCCCAACCCCGTTCCGAACACCCTCATCACACCCTCCTTGGCATCCTACCGCCCCGGGCCAAGTAACACGGCGTTCATGAACAGGAGCTCGGTCGCCTCCACATAGGCCCGGTAGTTCGGGTCCTCCGCGAACGCCACGATTTGGCCACGACCGACGGGCTGATGGATCAGAAACGCCTTGTTCGCCAGTTGAGGCTCCGCCTCGTCCCAGACGATACCGCCCAGGACAAGGTCCCCCTCGTCGGCATACCTCCCCACGTTCTGGCCCTCATCGAGCCGGATCGGACTGATGATCCGGCTACTCTGAACCAGCACGCCGATCTCTCCGTCCGTCCCGGCCGAGAGCCAGTGCTCGATGTCGAGCACGACCTTGAGGATCGCGCCGGGAGTCTGCTCCGGACCCTCGTCCTCCGGGGCGATCGCCTCCAGGTAGTCGATCGGCTGCTCCGGCGTGTCCGCCCCTGGAGGATCCTCCCCCTCCGGCCGCCCGCCTCGCCGCTCGGAAACCGTGTTCAGCAAGCCCACGCTCTCTCTGGCGGCCCACTGGGTGGAGGCAGCCATGGTGATCAAGGTCCCACCGTCTCGCATCCAGCTCTGCAGGCGCGCGACCAGCCCCTCCCCCACGGCGGAACCGTAGTTTCCACTGGGAAAGATGATCACGTCGTATTGCGAGAGGATCACCCCGCCGAGGCGCGAAGATCGGACGACAGTGGTCTGTTGGCCGTAGCGGCGTTCCATCACGTACCTGGCCCACCCCACCGAATACGCGGATCCCGGCTCGTCATACAGAAGGAGGACACGCGGTGCCCTGAGCACCCTCGCGCTGTTGCTCCCGAGCGATAGGCCCTCGCGCACGTAGGAATCATCGATGGCCACGACCTCCGCGCCGTGCCGGGTGGCGATGGCTCCGAGGCGCGCGGCCAGGTCCGGACCGTTCTCCGACGTGCGCACGATGGCGGTGCCCACCCCGTACTCTCGGCCCCCCAGCGTGAACGCTCCACCGGCGGCGCTCACACGAATCCCTTCTCGGAGCGCCTCAGCGGTGGCGGCGGCGGCATTCGTTCCCCACGGCAGGAGATATCCCACCACCGCCGGTCCCAGCGAGACCGTCTCGTAGGGTGTGTCGGCGGCGAGCCGCGCACCCCGCGCACCCGTTTCCCGCTGGCTGGCGATCACCTCGACGTCCCAGAGAGTCGACTGGCTCCACGCGGTCACGTCATAGATCTGATCGGGCAGCCGCAGGGCCCTCCGCTCGTTTTGTCGGCGAACGTAGTCGGGATCCATCTCGGTATCGGCGTCCAGCAAGTTCCTGATCATTCGGTACGCCGGCTGGGCTCCGGGAATGATGAAAGCGTTGTCCGCCGCCAGCGTGCGATCTCCTATGGTCACGGGTCCCGACGCCGCATACACCTCGATACCGTTGAGCACGAGGTTGCGGGCGAGTCGAGCGGCCATCCCCTTGTCGTGCTCGGAGGTCAACACCAGCTCTGCCGGCCCCTCACCCCCGAGCGCGACGGCGCTCCTCCGAAACGCGAGGTAATCCCGGAGGATGCGGTCCCGGTTGACCGCGGCCGTCTCCGCGGTCTGAATCGCCGCCGTGAAGTGATGCAGCACGCCGTCACCGTAGGTGAGCAAGTCCCCGTCGTCCCGACGGAGCACCAACGCCCGAGCGGACGCCTGTTCGTAGGTCATGCCCACACCGCCGTGAACGGTGGGCCACATATCCACGTAGCCTGGATAGAATGCGTCGTACGTCGCCCGGTTGAAGTAGCTGAAGCCTCGGCGATCGAACTCGGCCGCGTTGGCCTGGCCGATCACGTCCATCAGGTCCATCTGCTGCGCGGTGAACCACGGGTTCGTCGGCTCGGCGGTGGGCGGGAAGAAATAGGTCGAGTTGCCGCCCATCTCATGGAGGTCTACGACGATGTGCGGGGTGTACTCCCGAAAGACGGCGACCTTCCCGCGCGTCTCGGGCTGGCTCTGGATGAACACGTCGCGGTTCATGTCGAACATGTAGTGATTCCCACGCCCTCCGGGCCACGGCTCATCGTGCTCGGCGGACCACGTCGCCTGGTCGGGCCAACGGGCGCGTGCACCCGTATTCTGCATGACGAACCGAGCACGTCCGTCCGGGTTCTCGGCCGGATCGATCAGCACGAGTGACTCGGCGAGGACCAGGTCCACCCCTGCGTCCCCCTGGGCGGCCAGCAGATGATACGCCTCGGCCATCGCCGCTCCGCTGGAGCTGATCTCGTTTCCGTGAATCCCATGGACCAGCGCCGTAACCACCGGAAGCTCGGCCAAAAGACGGTCGGCGTCCGCTTGAGCGAGGCCTCGAGGATCGGAGAGCCGTGCAAGACCGGCCAGGGTTTCGTCGAGGCGTGCCATGCGCGCGGCCGATCCTATCACGAGCATGAAGAGCGGACGCCCCTGCCAACTGTCAGCGTAGTGGATCAGGTGCGTCCGGTCCGGGGCGGCCGCCGCGAGAGCCTCGATGTACCGGACGATCTGGTCCGGCGGCGTGACCTCCTCACGGAAATCATGGCCGACCACATCCTCTAGTGTCGGAATCGAGGGATCGTAACGCGTGCCC
>CAUZAE010000071.1:0-14448 GCA_963577685.1 Gemmatimonadales bacterium UBA6960
GTCTCGACGGCATTCGGCATGAGAACGCTTCCGTGATCGAATGCTTCAAGCCCCTGAAAAAGCTTGGGGATTTTCACCACACGAGTCAAGCGGACGGGCGTATATTGAATATGGTAAGAATCTGCGGACCGCTTGCAATCTGAGGGCGTTACGCAAAATTTTAGCGAGCCAGTTCCATGGCATTCTGGTTGTGCTGAGTCACTCGCATGTGAAGCGTCTTGAGACCACGGTCCAACAACCACGCCATATGGGGATCCGGGGCGGGACCGTATAGCTTCATCATGTTCTGGACTCGCCCGATGAATTCATCCGATCCTGAGACGACGCCCGCCACCAAATCGGAGTGTCCCCCCAGATACTTGGTACCGCTGTGGATGACAGCGCCCACTCTGAGGTCGGGGAAGCGAAGGTGCCGTCGACCGCCAGCAGAATCTCACGATCTCGCGCAATTTCGGCGGGCACTCGCACATCGAAGACCCGGAGTGTCGGGTTGGTGGGTACCTCGAGGAACAGCACGCCGGTTTGCAGCGTCAAAGCCCTCTCCCAGTCTTCCCTGCTCTCAGGATCGATCAGCGTGGTGGGGGTGATGCCGCGTCTCGGTAGCTCTCCCTCCAGGAGCGCCCTCGACGCTCCGTAGAGATGCTGAGAAGCGACCACGTGTCCACCCCTCGGGAAGGGCCGGCGAGAACCGTCATCGCGATTGCCGACATACCGCAGGAGAAGAGAAAGCCTGCCTCGGTGCCTTCCAGGGCCGCCATCTTCTCGCCCACCAAAGCCTGATTCGGATTGTTGCCATACCGGGAATAGAGCAGTTGGGAAGCCGGCTCACCGGCCCCTCCGAAAAAAGTAGAGCTCTGCACGACGGGTAGTACGACCGGTGCTCCGGGCACGGGATCGGGTGACCCGGCATGAATTCCGACCGTGGACGAACGGTGTCCGTCCCGCTCCTCACTCGCCTTCCTGCTCATGTCGATTCCCCCCATGGTGTCGTGTCCCGGAAGTGCCTCAGCCACCACATTAGGCGGCGTCCTCACCAGGCGCCGTCCACTAACGTACTGAGCGCGTGATAGATGCGGTCTCCACGCGGCACGAACACGACGCGCCGGAGGACGAGCTCTTCCAGAACATCTCGGTGATGAGACCCCGGAAACACCTCAGAAACCTCCGCCGCGACGATCCGGCGGCGCCCCTCGAGAACCGTCCAAACGTATTCCTCCTCCTCCGTCCGCGTTCCCATCAGTTCGCAAGAGCCATCATTGCCTTGCGCCACAGCCAGCAGCTCCCGCCGCTCTAAGACGGTCTGGATCGGTTCTTGAAGGCTCTGACGAACGCCCCTGAAGACGAAGAGGATGTCCCCGGGCCGGTCCTCGTCGAGAAAACGCATCAAGAGTTTCGCGACGACCTCGTCCGCGCATGAGAAATCCATGACGATCACGTCCGAAAGGTCGATCAACGAAAGAGCCGTTCGTGCACTGCCGGTGACCTGTTCTTCGATGGCGAGGCGAACGGCACGGCCTGTAGGCCGCGTCACCAGATGGGAATAAAGGGATTCGACGGATCTGCGTAAGACGAGTCCCACGTCGATCGAGATCGGCTCGACGCCTGGCTCAATCCCCATGGTCGACCCGCTCCGGCAAAAGAATGTTGATCTGGGTGCCCGGAAAATCCGACAGCCCCTCCTCTAAAGGTGGCGCATCGAACCACTCTGGCACATCGGCGATACGCGCCGTGCCGCTACGGATGGAGATCAGGCCACCCCAACGACGAACTTGCTTGCGGATCTGTTGGATACCCTGGCCTCTCCCAGAGTCCGGGAAGCGCGTAAGGCCATGAATGAAGGCCGCTTCGAGTGCGGTCACATCCCCCCAGCGATCGGCGAACCGTGCGGCGTGCTCGTCGGAAAGAGACCCCCGAAATCCTCTTCCGAGATCGGCGACCGAAATGATGACCACGTGTCGACCCAAGCGCTTCAACCAGTTGTAGGACTGGGCTGCGACCCAACCGGGTGCCTCAGCATGCTCGAGGATGTTCTGGCAGACCTCGCTGAGGATAACACTGAATTGTACGACCGACGTCTGCGGGTAGCCGAGGGTGTTGGACAGGATCGCGCCCGCCGCCGCCTGAATGCGTTCCACCACATCATGGACGTCGCTGTTCTGGGTGATCGGTGTGATCTCGAGCATGACCTCGGACGGCCCCGAAGGCCGCCGTGGAAAGGAAGTCCCCGCGGCAAAGATGCCTTTGGCCGCCTGAAAGAATCCCATGCGGCCCAAATAGCTCTTCACGTCGTCCGCCCCACCCAACTCCAGGATGGGTGCCTCACCGCTTCGGTCCCGTGCGACTGAGCCGGCCGCGAGGAGACCCACCATACCGTTGGGTCCGACCCAGTGGAGGTTCCGTGCGTCGAAGAGGACCGTTGCGCCCCCCGCCTCGACGACCTCGGTAAAGAGCGCGTCCACCGTCTGGAAGTCCAATGATGCCGGGAGGTCGATGACCCTCATTATGATTCGCCGAGCTTGAGCACCGCGAGAAACGCCTCCTGGGGAATTTCCACCGAGCCCACCTGCTTCATCCTCCGCTTTCCGGATTTCTGCTTCTCAAGCAGCTTTCGTTTCCGCGTAATGTCGCCCCCATAACACTTGGCGGTCACATTCTTGCGAAGTGCCTTCACGTTGCTGCGTGCCACGATCTGAGTCCCGATCGCGGCCTGGAGCGCCACCTCGAATTGCTGGCGAGGAATGAGTTTCTTGAGACGGCGAACCAGATCGCGGCCGTACTCCATCGCCTTGTCCTCGTGGATAATGACGGAGAACGCGTCTACGGAATCACCATTCACCAGGATATCCAGCTTGACCAGGTTGCCCGGCCGAAACTCCAGAAACTCATAATCCAGGGCCGCATACCCGCGGGTCCCGCCCTTCAGCCGGTCGTAGAAATCGAGCACGATCTCGGCAAGCGGCAAGTCGAACTCGATTTCAACGCGTTGTGGGTCCAGATATTGCATTCCCTGAAAAACCCCACGCCGGTCATGGCAAAGCTTTTGGACGTTGCCAATGTACTCTGCGGGACACAGGATCCGCGCCCTCACAATCGGTTCCGCAACGCTCACGATGCGCCCACGTTCCGGGAGGAGCGTCGGGTTTTCCAGAACGACCTCGCTTCCGTCGGTCAGGGTGACGTGGTACTCCACGTTGGGCACGGTCGTAATGAGATCCACGCCGAATTCCCGGTCTAGCCGCTCCTGGATGATTTCCATGTGCAGGAGCCCCAGGAATCCACAACGGAAGCCGAATCCCAGAGCGACCGAGGTCTCGGCCACGTAGTTCAGGCTCGCATCGTTGAGCTTCAGGCGGTCGAGGGCGTCTCGTAGGCCCTCATAGTCGTCGCCATCCGTCGGATACAGCCCCGCGAACACCATGGAGTGCACATCCTTGTAGCCCTCCAGGAGTTCGGTCGCGGGGCGGGCCGCATCCAGAATCGTGTCTCCCACACGCGTGTGGGAGACGTCCTTGATCGCGGCGATGACGTACCCGACCTCACCCGGACCGAGCTCAGGTCTCGGGATACGCCCAAGGCGCATCACCCCCACCTCCGTGACCTCATAACTCTGAGAGACGGCGCCGAACGTGATCAACATCCCGGGCTTCAACACACCGTCCACCACACGGATGTTGGGGACCGCACCTTGATATTGATCGTACGACGAGTCGAAGATGAGCGCCCTGAGGGGCGCGTTCGGATCGCCGCTCGGCGGCGGTATATCCCGGACCACAGTCTCCAAAATCGTCTCGATCCCGATCCCTTCCTTGGCGCTCGCCAAGAGGATTGTTTCCGGATCTGTTCCGAGAAGGTCCGCGACCTCCTCTCGCCGGCGTTCGGGCTCCGCCCCCGGAAGGTCGATCTTGTTGATTACCGCGATGACGTCGAGGTCGGCATCCAAGGCGAGGAAGAGGTTCGAGAGCGTTTGAGCCTGTACGCCCTGGGTAGCGTCCACCACGAGAATCGCGCCCTCACATGCCGCCAAGGAGCGGGAGACCTCGTACGTGAAGTCAACGTGTCCCGGCGTGTCGATCAGGTTCAGAACGTACTCTTCCCCGTCGTCGGCCTTATACGCCATCCGGACGGCATGGAGCTTGATCGTGATCCCGCGTTCCCGCTCCAACTCGTTGGAGTCCAGAACCTGCTCCCGCATGTCTCGCTGGTCGAGGGTGCCGGTCGCCTCGAGGAGTCGATCGGCAAGCGTCGATTTGCCGTGATCGATATGCGCGACAATACAGAAATTCCGTATGTGGTTGAGGTTCACGTAGGGGACGATTCCGCGTCGAGTGTGGCGTTTGGTAGAACCCTACCAAGATAGTCCGGTGGAATCCTCGGAAGAAGGAGGGTTCAACGCGCTCTGGTTCTGGCCGGACTCCTCAGGGAGGGACGCTGCGAAGGCGGTCGAGCCGAGGGCTGTCGAGCAGAGGGCCCGACCCGGAGATTGTCCGGCCTTCTCGTGGAAGGCCGGCTCGGCTGTGGAGGCGGACGCGGCTGGGCCGGCCTTGGCCGGGCCGTCTCAGATAGCCGCCGGGTGCTCTGATCCGGACGATCCGACCGCCGCTGTAGCGTCGGGCGCCCCGGTGCCCGGTCACCGGCCGGTGGCGAGGTCACCCGACCGCCGTCGGGGATGGCGCAACGGGGGGCGAAGCGACCCGACCCCTACCCGTTGTCTGGTCGGCCCTCGGCCGGCCGGCCACGGAGGCTGGATCATCTCTTCGACCTTGCCGTGCCCCCGTCGCCCGGAGCCCGCTCCTTGAACGCGAAGCGTGGGCGTGCCGGGTTGCAGGGGCCCACCATCACGACGCGATCCGCACGGTACCGGTAAGACGGATAGAAGTACGGGTCATCGTAGACGACCACCCTGAAATTCACGCATGCGTACTGGTAGGGATTCCACGTACTGTATGGGCGGAATCCGTGGCACTGATAGCATAAGAAGCGCGGAAATTGGTGAGAGCCTCCCACACTGTAGGAAATGAAATCCAGGCCGTAGTCCGCGTATTCCCAATCGGGGACGAGCCCGGCAACGTAGTCGTCGATGGCAACGTAGGGATCCGTGTACACCGTGCTCCCAGCGGCGGAAAGGTCCCATCCACCGTCGTAAGACGAGTACCCGAAGTCCGAAAAATCGAACGGTGTCGGTGAGGTCACGATAAAGAAATACCCGACGCCGGGCCGGTCATCGACATTCCAATAGGCAGAACGCGGGAAGAGCAACCGGTATTCCCGATCCGCCCTCGCGTAGTGATTTTCGGTGGGAGAGCGGGGGTACGGCATCCTCGTCGTGCCGTATGTGTCGATCTGAAGGATCGCCACATACGCATCGGCATCGGTCCGGTAATAGATCCGAACGCGATCGCCCGCTTCCAGCACCGGATCGACTCCACGATCCAGCCAGATGCGGGGCTCCTGAACCTCTTGGGCATGGACGTAGGACGCGTACCGGTCCAAGCCACCCCCATCAACCCGTAACTCGGTTGCATCAGAGTTCAGGCCCGAAGCGAGCACGGTCGCCATGGTGACGACCCCCACGATCCACATTTTTCCTCCTCTGCCGCGTGCTCGTCTTCGGGCCTGTTCAACCATCATTTAAGCACGAGCCGTGCCACGAGGAAAGGGTACGATCGGAGCCGAAAAACGAGTGATGCCACCAGATTCGGTCCGGCGTTCGTCCAAAAAAGTGGACGGCATAAGTACGCTGGTGGACACCCATGGTGGCGCCGCAAGCCCATTGCCTTTCTCGGGTGACGCAGGAGGAAGGCTATTAAAGAAGTACAGGGGGTCGTGCACAGGGCGCTTGTGCGCGTTCATGCAAGAAACGACGACGAGGCGTAGCAGCGCTCCGGCGAGGAGGAGAGACGCAGGATCAACCGCACAACCGCCCTGTGCCCGACCCCATTTTTGACATAAGCTTACACGTTGAGGGGTTGCGGTGGCACGGCCTCATCTCCGTTGTTGGAACTCCTAACCGTAGCTAGGGCTACGGCGTCGTCGCTCCGCCTAGGATCTGAGGCCGTGGCACCGCAACGCGACCCACTGTACTTCTTCAACAGCCTTCTAGTCTCCTCAGTCGAAAAGTTCCTCCACAAAGGTGTTACGTGCGCCCACGACCGGATCTGTTGGATCCCCAAACGCTCTCGCAGTTGGGCGGCGTCGAGTTGATTGCCCGGCAAGTCGTGGAGGGGTTCATCATGGGTCTCCACCGCTCCCCGCACCGAGGGTTCTCAGCCGAGTTCGCGGAGCTTCGCGCCTACCAGCCGGGCGACGATCTGCGCCATATCGATTGGCGTATGTTCGGCCGATCCGATCGGTACTACGTGAAGCAGTTTGAGGAAGAGACCAACCTGAGGGCGTACCTACTGGTAGATATCAGTACGTCGATGGGGTGGACCTCGAACCCAGGTGTGCTTCCCACTAAACTGTGGTATGCCAAGCACTTGGCAGCTTCTCTCTCATTGATTCTGCTCCGTCAGGGCGACGCCGTCGGCATGGCCGCCTTCCACGACCAGGTCGTGGCACGGGTGGCTCCGAGGGGGGGGGCACATTCGTGGCACGAACTCCTTCGCAGACTGTCTCCGCTCGAAGCCCAAGGAACCACATCGGCCCACACTGCGCTCCGTGACATCGCCGTCCGGCTACGTCGCCAAGGGCTGGTGGTCTTGCTGTCCGATCTCTTGGTGGACCCTGAAGCCACGCGGACCGCACTCCGTTTTCTGAGGCATCAAGGACATGAAGTTCTCGTTTTCCACTTGATCGACCCGGGTGAGCGAGAGCTTCCAGCCGCGGGAGACACACGCCTCTTCGACCCTGAGAGCGGCGATGAGCTCAACGTAAATATCGCCGACGTCCGTTCAGCGTACCGGGACGCCGTGAAGGACGCCCTCGAAGAATGGGACCGGAGCCTGCGACCGCACGGGATCGACTATGTGGTGGTCGGAACCGAAACGCCGCTTTCGAGGGCCCTGCGCTTCTATCTCCGAAAGCGGGAGCATCTCGGGTAGTGGGGTTTCTGTCGCCGATCTTTCTGCTGGCGGGCCTGGCCGTGGCGGTGCCGCTGATCCTGCATCTCTTCCACAGGCATGACGCGAAGAGGATGGTGTTCCCAGCGCTCCAGTATCTCCTCCGCACCGAAAAAGAGCACGCCCGTACCATCCGCTTTCGCCAACTTCTGCTACTCCTTCTCCGTATTGCGGCCATTCTCCTACTGGTCGCCGCAGGCGCTCGCCCCTTCCTACGCGGAGGCGGCGGGGTTCACGACCCGACGGCCACGGTTCTGATCGTCGACAACTCGATGAGCTCCGGATTGATCAGAGGTGGTGCTCGAGTTCTGGACCTTCTGAAGGCAGTGGCAATCCGAAGCGTCGATCGTGCCAGCGATGAGGACCGGCTTTGGCTGATCCGCGCCGGAGAGCCTTGGGGGCCGGCAATCACAGGGTCCCGAGCCGACGTGAGCGCTGCCGTATCGGAGACCGAGGTCACCGACGCCCGAGGGGATCTCCGGACCGCGCTGGAGAGGGCCGTGGCCCTGACGTATGGATCCGGGCTGGAAGCGGCCGAGATCCATCTGATTTCCGACCTCCAGGCCTCCGCGTTCGAGGGGACCGGCTCTGCGATCGAGTCCGGTCCGGTGCCCGTGGTCGTCTTCGATGCAGGGTCGGGTGATAGAGAGAACACCTACTTGGACAGCTTGCTGATCGGCGACGGCTTGCCTCCCCTGGCGAATCAGCGAACGAGGCTGTCCGTCCGATTGGCCGGTGATGCGGACAGCGCGGATGTCCCTCTCCGTCTGGTTGTCGCCAATCGAATTCGCGGAGCGGCGACCGGAGGCGTGGACGACTCGGCGCTCCTGCCCATTGGGCCCTTCGCGGCGGGCTATGTGGACGGTTATGTGGAGACGGACCCGGACAACCTTCGCGGGGACGACCGGAGATTTTTCGCTTTTCGGGTGCGCTCGGCTCCCACACTCGCAACGGCCGGCCCGGTTCCTTTCTTCTTGGCGGAGGCCATCCAGGTCCTAGTCGACGCGGGCCGCGTACGTCCGGCATCCCTCCGTGACGCAGAGATCCTCATCAGCGTGGCGGGAGTCGGAATGACCGAAGCTGGGACAGAGGGTCGGGCAGTCGTCGTCTTGCCACCAAGCGACCCGGCGCTGCTCCCTGGTCTCAACCGTGCGCTGGCCTCTGCCGGAATACCATGGCGCTATGAGCTCACCACCGCCCTGGGAGAGGCCGCCGTCACCCGCTGGAGCGGGCCCGTCAATCTGGATGTGGTGCGCATCCGCTCCCATTACGCACTGATCCCAGACGGGATTGGGCCGAATCAAGGCGTGTTGGCGAGCCTTTCGTCCGGCGACCCCTGGCTCGTTGAGGGCACCACTCCCAGGGGCTCCTATCTGCTTTTCGCGTCGGATCTGGATGAACGGTCCACCAACCTCCCAGTGACCGCGGCCTTGATGCCCCTGATGGAATGGATGGTGTCCCGGTGGGGTGATACACAGGGAATACGAGGAGGCGCGGTCGCCGGCATGCCGATGTCCACTCCCCCGGGGACGACGAGCATCAGAGACCCGGCAGGGACACTTCATCCGGTGGACGCTACGCAACCCTTTGCGGCAACGCCCGCAGCGGGAGTATACGAATTTCTGGCGGGTGACTCCATGATCCAGAGGATCGCTCTAAACGCGCCACGGGAGGAATCCCTCCTGTTCCCTATCGAGACCGACGTGCTCAGAAGCCTCCTGCCGGGGCCTTTCTCACTGGTCGCGGACAGTGCCCAGTGGGCCAGGGCCGTGTTCTCGGCTGGACAAGGACCCGAGATCTGGCGGTGGCTCCTCGTTGCGGTGGCGCTGGTGCTCGTCGCCGAAAGCCTCGTCGCGGCTTCGGGCCCCTCGTCCGGTGAATCCCGCTCCAGGGCCGCCCCCGGACTGCAGGAAACCGTACAGGAAACCGTGTTGGACTGACATGTCTGGCAGCCTTCACCCCATCGTCCAAGCGCTGGGCACGTGCCCGAGCTTTGAACGGCTCTGCCAAGCGCTTCCCGGCCGGGGCGAGCGGCGCGCCCTGTCCGGCGCAATAGGCTCAGCCGCAACCGCGTCGGTTGCGGCGCTGCACCAGCACTTCCCGACGCGGCTCCTGGTCGTGGTCGCGCCTTCTCCCAGGCGAGCGATCGAGATCGAGGTGGACCTCGATCTTCTTCTCGGAGAAGGCACGTCCTTCCTGTTTCCCCAGCGTGAGGCACGGCCGTACGAGTCGAGCGAACCCCACCTCGAAATCGGGGCACTTCGCGTCGAGGCGGTCGAGGCACTTTTGGGTGGCCGGACCCGGCTGCTGGTGACCACCCTACGGGCGTTGCAGGAACGCGCTCCGATACCGGCCGAACTCGCCGGACTGCGGATTTCCCTTCGTGTCGGGGAAGAGGTCGGGTTTAAGGGGCTGATCGGGGACCTCACTGAGCGTGGATTCGAGCGCGTGCCGCTCGTCGAGGAGGTAGGGCAGTTCGCGGTCCGGGGAGGCCTCCTCGACATCTATTCATTCGGCACACCTGAGCCCGTACGGGTCGAGTTTGGGGGGGACGAGATCACCTCGCTACGGTTTTTCGACATCCTCGATCAGCGTACGAAGCGCACGATCACCGAAGCGCACATCCTGCCCGTGGATTTTCAGCGGGATCCGGAGGCCACCTCGCTGGTTTCCCGCTCCCTTCTGGAGATTCTCCCGGCCGATGCCCTTCTCCTACCTGTCCATCAAGAGGACGGAGCGGAGTGGCGCGCCGAACTCGACCGGACATGGCGCTATGTCTGCCAGCTCCACGAGGAACTCACGGCCGACGGGAAGTCTCCGGATCCTCCAGACACGCTCTTTCTTCCGGCCACTGATGCGGAGGAAAGGCTCGCCGCACTGGCCCGTGTCGATTTGGGCGCCGCCCCCGGCCCGGAGATCTCCCTTTCTTGCAGCCCTCCACCGGCAATCCTGCGAGATATGTCACGGCTGCGCGCTTCACTTCGAGCCGTTTCCGCGTCGGGCGGTCGCAGTCTCGTGCTCTGCGACAACCAGGGGCAATGTGATCGGCTCGAGGAAATACTCGGCGGTCCTGAGAAAATCCCACCCGGGGCGCACGTGGTCGTCGGTTCGCTCTTCGCCGGCTTCGTACTGGAGGACGCGACCCCGCCCCTTCAGGTACTCACGGACCACGAGATCTTCCGCCGCTCGCGGAGAGTCCGGAGCAGGCGTCGGTTCCGTGGGGCGGTGGCGCTCGAGAGTCTGGCCCATTTGAGTCCAGGGGACGCCGTGGTCCACATGGACCACGGCGTGGGCGTCTTCAGAGGGCTACAGCATGTCGAGATCGGGGGCGAGGAGCTCGAGTCCATGGCGATCGAGTATGCCGGCGGAGAAATCCTGCGCGTGCCGGTCTATCGGCTCGACCTCGTCGAGGGCTGGGTGGGTGAATCCGAGCGCGCCGTCCCTCCGGCCGTACACCGGATCGGGGGGAAGCGCTGGAAGACGCTGAAGAGGAAGACGAGCGAAGCCATCGAAATGATGACCCTCGAGCTCCTCCAGCTGTACGCCAAGCGAGAGTCCACGCTGGGGTTCGCCTTCTCCCCCGACACGCTGTGGCAAAAGGAGATGGAATCGTCGTTCCTCTATGAAGACACACCCGACCAGCGGACGGCGACCGAGGCGGTCAAGCGCGACATGGAGTCCACCCGGCCCATGCACCGCTTGATCTGTGGCGACGTCGGGTATGGCAAAACTGAGATCGCGATTCGGGCAGCCTTCAAGGCGGTCCAGGACGGGAAGCAAGTGGCGGTGCTCGCGCCGACGACCGTGCTCGTGGAGCAGCACCGGCACACCTTCGCGGAGCGGCTCGCGGACTATCCGGTGCACATCGGAGCGCTCAGCCGGTTTCGCACGCCGGCCAGTCAGAAGAAGATTCTAAAGGGACTCGCGGGGGGGGAAATCGATATCGTGGTGGGGACACACCGGCTGCTCTCGTCCGACGTCGAGTTCGCCGATCTCGGCCTCCTGATCGTCGATGAGGAGCAGCGCTTCGGCGTGCGCCATAAGGAACGCCTCAAGCAGTTGAGGGCGTCGGTGGACGTGTTGACGCTGACGGCCACGCCCATCCCACGAACATTGCACTTGTCGCTGGTGGGCCTGCGGGACCTCTCCCTGATCCGTACGCCGCCGCGCGATCGGATGCCGATCATCACGCATGTGGTTCCGTGGTCGGACCACATCCTTGCGGAGGCCTTGCTCAGAGAGTTGGACCGAGGCGGACAGGCCTTCTTTCTACACAATTTGGTTTCGACCATCGAGGGAGCGGCCGAGCGCATCCGGGAACTCGTCCCGGAGGCCCGAGTCGAGACGGCCCACGGTCAGATGAAGCCTCGGGACCTGGACCGGGTGATGCGAGATTTCGTAAACGGGGAGATCGACATCCTGGTCTGCTCGTCGATCATCGAAAACGGCCTCGATGTCCCGAACGCGAACACGCTGATCGTGAACCGGTCTGAACATTTCGGACTGTCCCAGCTCTACCAGATCCGAGGACGGGTGGGTCGGTCCGACCGCCGGGCTTTCTGCTACCTCATCGCGCCTGCAAACCTCAGCGAGGAGGCCGAGCGCCGCCTCAGGGTGTTGGAGCATCACACGGAACTCGGAAGCGGCTACTCGGTGGCGCTCCGAGACATGGAGTTGAGAGGGGCGGGAAACTTGCTCGGCGGTGAGCAGTCCGGATTCGCCCATTCCATCGGCATCGACGCGTACATGCGTTTACTCGAGCAGACCGTCAAGCGCCTCCAGGGAGCGGAGGAAGGCCGCGAATTCCCCGACCCGGATGTCTCGATCGCCGGCTCTGCATATCTACCGGACTCCTACATCTCCGACACCAGCCAAAAACTACATCTATACCAAAGGCTTTCTAAACTCAGCCGGATGGCCGAGGTGGCCTCCCTGCGAGAAGAATTGGCAGACCGCTTCGGTGCCCCTCCGGTCCATGTGGAGAACTTGCTCGATGGCGCCGCACTACGAATCTTGGGAAGGCGAATCGGAGTCGAACGGATATTGGTAAGACAGGGGGAGGCGCGAGTGAATTTCAGATCCACGGTTGTGCCACGCCTTTCGGTTCTCGAGCGCCCTCTCCAAGAACACGCTGTCGATGTGGAAGTCCGACGCATGACGCCCCTATCGCTGGTCCTTCATCAAGCGGGCCCGGATTCGCTAGTTTCGACATTGATCCTGGCCCTCACGACGTTGATCAAGGCGCGGGACGAGGCAGCGTGACCCTACGATTACGGAGACCAGTGACGATGACACAACACGCCGGATTCGCTTCTGGCCCCCAGGGCAGATGCGCCAAAGGAATAGCCCTCGGAGTCCTGGTCGTTCTTTGTGCGTGTGAGGCGGAATCAGGGAGGGTTCTCGCCCGGGCGGCGGGTCACGAACTGACGGTGGATCAGATGGTCGAGATCCTCGCAAGGCAAAACAGCGTACCCAACCAACCCGACGTCGTGGACGCACTCGCGAACTTCTGGATCGACTATACACTCATCGGGGTGCGCGCCCGGGACGACTCGCTGTTTACGACTCTCGATCTCGATCCACTTCTCCGGCCGCAGCTCGAGCAGGAGACGATCGACGCATACATGAACTCGGCCGTCCGACCGGACACCGCGATCTCTGAGTCGGACCTGAGAACAATGTGGGAGGTCGATCCCCCGGCCGACTCAGTCCGGGCGCAGCACATCCTACTCGCTTTTCCCGAGCAGGGGACCCAAGCCCAAGTGGATAGCGTGGCCGCCTTCGCAGCACAACTGAAGGAGCGGGCTGCGGCAGGCGAGTCCTTCGAGACTCTGGCCCGCCAGTACAGTGAAGACAGCGGAAGCGCCGTCCAAGGGGGGGACATCGGATTCTTCGGCCGGGGAATGATGGTGCCTTCGTTCGAAGAGGCCGCATTCTCCCTGGCTGTCGGTGAAGTCAGCGACCCGGTGTTGGGTTCGTTCGGGCTCCATGTCATCAAGGTCACGGACCGGAAAGCAGCGACGTTCGAGGGGGCACGCACAAGCTTACGGGACTCGCTCGTTCTTGGAAGATTGCGACAAGCCGACTCGATCCTCTTGGCCCAAATCGACGAAAAAGGCGAGATCGAGGTCGAGGCCGGGGCCGTCACTGTTTTGCGTGAACTCGCCATGAACCCGGGGGCCTCACTCGGCGGCAGGGCGGCGAACCGCGCGCTCGTGTCCTATCGTGGGGGTTCGTACTCGGTTTCGGACGCGCTGCTCTTACTGAATACGCAGCAAACCGACCTTCCGGGTCAGCTCGCGACAGCGCCCGACGAGGCCCTGAGCAATCTCCTGAGCCGCCTGGGGCAGGCGCGGGTTTTGCTCGCTCGGGCCGCGGAAGCCGGAATCACGCCGTCTCAGGAACACATCGATTCTTTAGATTCCCAAGCGCGGCAAAGAATCAGAGAAGCGACCGATGAACTCGGCCTTCGGACGATCTCCCCTTTGGAGGGTGAGTCAGCCGATGACGCGTTGGACCGCACGACTCTTCAGGTCCTTCGTGAAATCTCTGCGGGTACACGCAGAGTCGTCCAGATGGCCGCAATCATCGTATCGCTTCGTCGAGAGGCAGATTGGGATATTTTCGAGAGTTCGATCGCAGCAACCGTCCAGCGAACCGATGATCTGAGGGGGATCGTCGAGGAGGCGCCGGCCCAGCCCGTTCCCGTTCCACCCAGTGCGCCATCCGTCGTCGACTCCGTCCAGAACTGACGGTGGACACGAAGTCCGCTCAGGAACACGATTTCTCTCATGGTTTAGACAACGCATGAATTCTTCATCCGGAAGTTTGGCGCTCCTCGCGGCTGTCTTGGTCCTGATCCCTTGCCAGGTCGAGGGTCAAGGGACCCCGCGGGGCACCAACGTGGTCGAGCGGGTGGTCGCGGTCGTCGGAGATTCAGTTGTCCTGTTGACGGAGGTGGAGGAATTCCTCCTTTCGATGGAGGCGAGGGGTTGGAATCGCCCGACCGGGCCGGCCCAACTTCTCCAGGCGCAGCTAGAGGTCCTGGACCAGCTCATCAACCAGCAAGTGATTCTTCAGGAAGCGGCGAAAGACACGCTTCTGGAGGTCACTGAAGAGGAACTGGAGGACCGAGTCCAGCAAGAGATCGACGGTCAAGTCCGCCAGTTCGGTACTTTGGGCCTGCTTCAACAGGCACTCGCTGAGCAGAACATGACCATGGCCGTTTTCCGTGAGCAGCGGAAGAACCTCATCCGACGGCAACTGCTCCAGGAGCGGTTCTTTGCCAAAGGGGGCCAGAGCGAGACGGACATCGTCGTGACGGACGAGGAGGCGCTAACATATTTCAATGAGAATCAGGATGTGATTCCTGAGAGACCACCCAGCGTTG
>CAUZAE010000072.1:0-14246 GCA_963577685.1 Gemmatimonadales bacterium UBA6960
GAAGGAAGCCATCGATCCTGTCGGTATTCTGAACCCCGGCGTAATCCTGCCTCGACCGGGCCAGGACCCGCTTGAGGGCCTGTGGCCTCAGCACGGCATCGCCACGTGACCCGGGGCGGGAGTTGGATACCGGGCCTTGCCGCCCTCTCGATCGTGTCCGTCCTGGGCCTACCTCGACCGGACAAGATCGTGGCCGAGGCACCGGCTCCTCCGGATTCCACGGTGGTAGTGTCCGCTGCCCCGGCGCCCCCGACGCCCAACATCATGGATCTCCGCCGGGACCTCTCGGAGCTCCTGAACACCGGCTCCCTCCGGCGAGCCAAGTGGAGCGTCCTCGTCGTTTCACTAGACCGGGGTGACACGCTCTTCTCCCGGGATCCATATCGCCCACTGGCTCCCGCGTCGAACATGAAGATCGTGACTGCCGCTGCCGCTCTTCACGTTCTCGGACCTAAATTTCAGTACCAAACCTTCGTCTTCGCCGACGGTCCCATCGTGGACGGACATCTGCGGGGCGACTTGATCCTGTACGGTACGGGGGATCCTGGAATTTCAGACCGGTTCTTCAGAAACCGTTCGGGCGCGTTCGAACACCTGGCAGATCAGGTGGCGGCCGATGGCATCACCCATGTCGACGGCGCCGTCGTCGGTGACGCCACGTATTTCTCTGGACCGGATCTGGGGCCTGAGTGGAATCCCCGTGATCTCAACGAATGGTTCGCGGCCGCCGCGCCCTCACTCTCCTTCAACGAAAATATGGTCACGCTGCAAATTCTTCCGGCAGCGCAACTCGGATCTCCACCCCGTGTCGTAACGATCCCGGCCGACTTTCCGTTGGCGATGAACAACGGCGCCGAGACGGTCGCGGGACGCCCGAGGCCCCGCCTCTGGTTGGACCGAGTAACGCCGACCGCGGTCATTCGGATGGACGGAGAGATCCGGCAGGGGGGCCCGGACATCTGGCGGCGCCTGACCGTGCCAGACCCCGCGCTCTTCGCCGCTCGTGCGTTCAGGGAGACGCTGGATTCTGTGGGTGTCTGGGTACGAGACCCCGAGAACGCTGTCCACTTTCCCAGCCCCTCTCGGATCACCGGGCGGCAGTCCTGGGCTCCAGGACTCATCGGCCCGGAGGAGCCGCGTCTCATCGCACAGCACACGTCTCCCAAGATGATCGACTACCTCACCGTCATGAATCACGAGAGTCACAACCTTTTCGCGGAGACGATTCTCAAAACGGTGGGCAAGATTTCGCAAGGAGAAGGGTCCTTCGAGGGGGGTGCTCGAGCCATCCGATCGTTCGCTACTGGACAACTCGGGTTGGCCAGCGATCAGATCCAAGCCACCGATGGCTCGGGCCTGTCGGAGGGGAATCGAGCTTCGGCCGGAGCCTTTGTCCAACTCCTATCTTACGTCGCCAAATCGCCCTACTGGGAGCCGTTCATGTCGACGCTCCCTGAGGCAGGGCGTTCCCTCCGACGAATGTACCGTACACCTGCCGCGCGAAACTTGAGGGCCAAAACCGGCACGATCGATGGGGTCTCCGCTCTCACAGGGGTTGTCGGAACCAGGGACGGTGAGACGCTACTCTTCAGCATACTTTCGAACGATCTCGCATCGACCGGTGCGGCGAAACGGGTAGAGAATCGGCTCGGGGTGCGACTGGCGGAATTCCGACGGGGTCCGGAGATCTCGAACGACCCGTAGGGACCTGAG
Source organism: Gemmatimonadales bacterium UBA6960 (assembly GCA_963577685.1). Taxonomy (GTDB): domain Bacteria; phylum Gemmatimonadota; class Gemmatimonadetes; order Longimicrobiales; family Gaopeijiaceae; genus UBA822. Next base: position 1,714 of record CAUZAE010000072.1, read on the forward strand.
GGACTAGAAGACGTGCGATCCTCAGCCCCGGCCGCGAGCCGAACGGAGACGCCGACGCAACTCCACCTCCGACATCGTGGACAAGGTCCTGGCGGCGGTCCCCCGGCTGTTCCAACGAACGTCCTCGAGTCCATACCCGCCCTCCTCCCCCTCGCCTTGGGGAACGAGATACAGGTAGTGGCATCCCTTATAATCCAGGCCACCCTCGGTCTGGATCGTGGCCAGCCAAGGCTGTCCGTCTTCGTCGAGAAATTCCCTCATGAGCGGTCTCCACGAGGAGGATTGTCTTGGCCCGGGTCGGTACCGTGATAACTCAAACCAGTACCGAGGTCAGGCCACGGAAGCCCGTGACCGGGCGGCGCGCTTGTGAAAACGACATTCGCTGAGAAAGTGCCGAAGTACGAAAGACATGCCGCCTCTGGCGGCGACCATTCTGGCCAGAAGAAAGCGTGTGGTGATCCGGCGATCAGCCTCGGGGCTCGCCTCCCGTCCCTCGAGATCCTTGAGGACACTCCACCCCGAAAAGCTGTTGTCATCGTTCGCAAGGGTCGTCCTGTTCGTTACCTTGCGCGTATCCCCCGCTCAATCCAGATCCCGATGCAATACGACAGCAGCCGATTCTCCGGCGAGGAACATCAATGCCTCGGCGTTTTCAACAGACAGGGACGCACGCGGCGTCAATGAGTCGAGGACGAGAAACCACGCCCTGGTGCCATCGCTTCCCATCGCGATGCAGCAGGAGCTTCCGACTCCGGGCGATAGGTAGCTCTCCACCCCGCGGACGACCTGCGGCATGTCGTAGAGCCCCGGCACCGCAGCGCCGAGAGAACTCCTCCATGGCCGCGTTCCAAAGTCCCGACGGGGTGGGTCGCCGATGAGATCGAGGAGACCAGTGGACATGAACGAGACCTGGGCCGTATTCGTCCACCCACAGGATCACCGCTCGATCTGCTCCAATCGAGTCTACCGCGGTAGACAAGTACCTGAGAAGACACGAGCGCGCGGAATCGCCCTGGTAGAGAGCGGACGTCTGCTCTAATCGCTTCTCTCGCCGATCGCGATAACCCGCGAGCTTTGACACGCTTGAAGTAGCTATGCTAGATAGACCAAATAGGTTTGCGGCATGCCTCCAAGCTAGGGGTCAGAAATTGGAAAAACAACGGTCTTGAGCTTCTCTGGATTGGCAGCGGGGAAACAGGCTGTCACGGTATCGGTACCGAGCACGTGAGCACGGCCGTGTCGAACGCCGAAACCCCTACCCAAAGACGGTCGCCCTCCCGGACGGATCTCGCGCTCCTGATGCTCGGCGTCATCTGGGGCGTCAATTTTTCCGTGATCAAGGTAGCGTTGGCCGAATTCGAGCCTCTCGCCTTCAATGCGCTCCGCTTCCCTTTGGCGGCCGCGACGCTGTTCTTCGTCCTAAGGCTGAGAGGGCCCATTCCGCTTCCCAAACGCGAACATTGGGCCCAGGTGGTATTTCTCGGCTTGCTCGGCAACGTGGCCTACCAGTTTCTCTTCATTTTCGGTATCGACCGTACGCTGGCGGGCAACGCGAGTCTTATGTTGGCGACGACACCGGTTTGGACGCTCATTCTTACCACCGCGATCGGCCAGGGACACCACGCTGCTACGGCCTGGCTCGGGGTATTGGCGACCCTGATCGGAATGGTTCTCGTCGTTGTGGGGGGCAGCGCTACGGTGGGGTTGGGTGAGGGGTTCCTGGCGGGTGATCTGATGCTGGTCGCTGCTGCCATCGTATGGGCCGTATACACGGTCGGTAGTCAGAGCCTCACCCGTCGTTATGGAGCCCTGGCCGTAACCTCCTGGACTTTGTGGGTCGGCACCGTCGTGATCGTCGCCTCAGGTGCTGGTTCGGTTGCGAAAACAGATCTCGCAGGCGTCCCGGTAATGGCTTGGCTCGGTGTGGCCTATGCAGGCATCCTAGCGATCGCTGTCGCCTACCTCATCTGGAACTATGGCCTCGAACACATCGGTGCTCCCCGCACGGCCGCCTTTTCGAACCTCGTCCCCGTCGTAGCCCTGGTCACGGCCGCGATCTGGCTGACAGAACGGCCCTCCCCGTTCCAGATACTGGGCGCCGCAATCATCATCCTAGGCGTTTGGGTCGCGCGCGCCGCACGCGTCAAATGAGAGTCCCTCGAACGCCTGAAGCTCAGCCCTTCGATCCCGATTCGAGTCTCGGGTGATGCATGACCTCGGGGAACTCGTACACGATGATCCCTTGGTTGGTAACGTCCGAGCGCACACGGAGTCCATCGTCCATGGACTCGAGCACGTTTTCCGCGGCTGACAGCGAGAGGTTCAACGAGGCGGCGACCTCGGTGACGGTAAGTGTTCCCCTCTTCTCCGTCGCGAGAAGTAGCACACGGCGTTGAAGTCTCGTCATGAGCGCGCGACGGCGATCCTGGCGATCTTTGAGCCCCCACCAGATCGTCACCGTGCCACCCGCACCCATCACGCTTCCGACGGCCACGACGGCCAACTCGGGTTCGGTGAACCCCACGGCGATCATCAGCGTGGCCAAAAGTACCATGGCCACACCCAGCACGCGACGAGCGATGCCACGTCTCGGGAGCGGGTCGTCCACCCCAAAGTTGGGGCCCGATCCGGCCTCTACCAGGCTCGTCGCCCGGCCAGCGAGGCTCGGCCCACTCACGTGGGCATGCTCCCACCCCAGCCCACATTGAGGACAGATCCGGTGCTTGCGGCGAGCGATCCAATAAGCCAGCCCCCCAAGACCCCAGGTAAAGGCCGAGACACCCAACAACAGGCAAATATGGCCGGTACGCTTGAAGTATTCGACACCGCCACCGACATATCCGCACCGCCCACAGCTCCGCACACCCATGCGCACGGAGGGCACGATCGAGCGCGACGAGACCGCCGCCCCACATGTGGGACAGGCGGTCTCATGATCTCTCAGGTGCTCACCGCAGGTGGGACAGCGCATGGGTCCTCATCGATGGTTTTTCAAATAGACACTCGACACTACGTGTTCGTTCCGGTGAAGATTCACGGCCTTGATCTGCCTTCGGCCTTCAGGGTCGACCACTCAGAACAGCCTCACGATTTTGAGCAGCATCGCCGCTTCCGGAGAAGCGGGTCCTCCGAGCGGGCCCGCCAGACTCGTCGCCAATCCTCCTTCACCGACGAGGAGCAAGAAGTGTGCGCCTGACGAAGACCACAACCGCCCATCGACCGCAAAATCGCCCGAGCCGTGAACGACGGGCTGAAGAGGAAACCCGCCGCCCCCTGTACCGAGCACATCCACCAGATCGATATCCCGAAATTGCAACGCCTCTCGAACCGTGAGCCCACTCCGCTCCGCGAGTTGTCGCTCCAATTCGAGGGCCGCGCCCCAGTCAGAAAAAAGAGTCGGCCAGTCACTTTGCATCGCCGCCTCTACATTGTCGATGCTCGAGAGCGTTGTTTGGGTCAGCGCAGTGATGATCGCGTCGCCTCCGGCCTGTCCCCTCAGATACCGGAGAAACAACCACCACGCGCCCCTCTCCTCCAGCGTGCCCTGACCCGTGACGCCGATCAGACTGACCTCGGAGGGAGCCTCGAGATAAAGCTCTGCAAGTTGCCAGTTCCCGCGCTGGAAATCGTCCCCTGCGACCGGATCTCCTCGGTTGTGAAGCTCTTCACCAACCAAGTCCTCAGCGATCTGGGCGAGGCCCTCTGACAGCCAGAGAGCCTCGGCTCGTGACGCCCCTCGATCCAGAACCCTCTGCTTGTAGTGGATCATGTGCTGAAATTCGTGAGCCAGTATCGGCGGGAGCGCCCGGCGAAGAAAATCAGGCGTGCGCACGTTCCCATATGCGCCTGTCGGATCAGGAGCGAACACGTAGAAAATCTCTCCCGCGTTGCTGTCGTCGAGATCCGGCCTCAGGTCCAGGCCGAAGAAGAAGCCGCCGACGAAATCGCTGGACCCTGGTGCGGCCAGGCGGTTGACGCTCGGGGTAACCAGAATGATGATCCTACCATTTTTGTCCAAGTCGGACGGCTGGCCGAACACACCCACGTCGACCGGAAAGATCGGGTCATCGAAGAGCTGTCCGAAGTTCCCGAACTCGGTTTGCGAGATCTTGGTAACCGCGTCGACATCCTCATAAAACGCGGCTCGAGAAGAGACGAACCGGACTTCCGCAGTCACCTCCTCGAAACTCCCATCCCCTTGGAGAACGTGAAAATCCTTGAGCTCACCAACGGTAGGTACGCTCGCCCCTAGCACTGCGGCACCGCCAGATCTTCCGGGCGAGCGAGGGGGAAGATGTCGTTCCGTTGCGCGCACGAACGAGTCCCAATCGGCTTGAGCACGGTGTGAGACACCCGAGCTAAGGGGCCCCTCGCGCATCCGTATCGACGGCACGGACCCCCCGGGGGCCGCGAGAACTCCGCCCTCTCGGAGGCCGGTGAAGGTATAGTCGAATCTGGTCGCGCCGATGTCGCTGGCAGACTGTACCACGGCCAGGTACCCCTGTGAGCCCACCGAGCCCAGTCGTAGACACGCCGGCGCGTTCTCGACGATGAGGGTCGTGTCACTGCCGGGAGCCATGTCGAGGACCGTGGTGGTGGCCGCCACGGCCAGGAGGATGGAAGAGCTGGACTCTCCCCCAAGCCGAACGGATACGTCCACGGCCCGAGTGGGAAGGCAGGGCGGAACGACGACCTCGAGTTGGGTGACCCGGGCTCCTGTGACCGCTCCACGGATCCCCGAGAAGAGCACCACGTTATGATCGGGAATCGCACTGAAATTCTCACCCTCCAGTGTGATGACGTCCCCCGCCATGGCACCTGTTACCGAGAGTTGGCTCAATTCGGGCGGAAGTACCGCCCAGGCGAGGAACTCGACCGACTCCTCAGGACGCTCCCGGAGCCAAGCCCGAACTTGATGGCGCCCGAGGGTACCGCCGAGCTTCAGTCGGACGCTGGCAAAGCCGGTAGAGTCGCTCGCGACCGTCCGTTCCTCAACTTCCGCGCCCGCCCCCTCGGTGACCTCCCAATCCACCACGACCTCTGATACCGGTTGACCGCTCTCCTCCCTCCGGACAACCACGGTGAGGGCGTCGATCAGGAACTGAGACGCAGGACCGAACTGCTCGTCGCCGGAGACCAACGACAGGACGACGTCGCCGAGCGGGGGCTCCGTCGGTCCGTCCCTGAAGCACCCGGTGATTACGAGTTGGAAGGGAACCAATATCGCCCACAAGAAGCGACGACGGAACGAGACCGTCACCCAGATATTTTCGTCAGGGACAGCAACTCGAGGATGGGACTGCCTGTGAGTCTTGCGGACCCTGTTCTGAGGCGGCCTACGACTCGTATCCGCTCCAGCGGGCTGAGACCTTCTGCCTCCCGTAGCCGCTCGGGAGGAATGGCCACATAGACGAACAGCCCCCCGGCATCTCCAGTCCTCGTGAGAAGGAAGGGCTCCCCTTCGTAAAAATCTGTGCGGATATTCTCAGCGCGCTCCAAGGAAATGAACTGGAGATCCCACTGTATGACCCGCCCCCGCAGCCCATCATCTGGAACCGCCGAGACCTCCTGTACGGTCATGTCCGTAACCACGGTCTCTTCGCCTGCCTCTCCGCTGCCTGGCGGAAGCCAAATCCATCCGTCCACCCGGACTCGAGCCCAGTTACCGTCCCTCGCCAACACCCTGACGTTCGCTCCCGGCGCGATGTCCCCCAGGGTGTCACCATCGGGGGAGGACAAGATAGGAGTCCCGGCCGACCCACCTCGCGCCCAATCCTCCGAGGACGTCACGTCGGTCGACGGTGTGCCCCGCCCGGCCCCCCTCTCCCCGAACAGCTCGACCGATGGCCTCCACATCCAGACGACTCGACGTACATGCGTCCATTCAGGAACCTGCTCGATCTCCTCGAGAAGGACTCGTTCCTCCAGTCTTCCGATAACCGCTCCAGACGGTGAGCCCCGGAGGTTTTCGCCCCCTGAGGCGGACACGATCAGGCCTAGGTCCCGTCGACTCGTGGCTTGGAGTGAACGAGTCCAAACCCATCCCGTTAGCTCGAGCTGCAGCCAGTCCTCCGTCTCCGTCAGAACCTCGACACTTACACCCGGACGGACCTGACCCAACAACACGCCGTTCGGCTCGGCTCGAAAGTTCTCCTCGGTAGTAACCAGTCCGGCCTGAGCCACAGCGTTGGACGCCAAGACCAAGAGGAGACTGACGCCGAAGACGAGGCGTCCGATGTGGGATGGCGTGGCAGACGTAATCATCGTGGGGAAACGATCCTCGACAGCCGGTGTTCAAAGGGTGATCTTGCCGGGCTCCGGAGCGTTACGTACCCGGCTGTGACAAATTTGTCCGACCGAATCGCCATCGTCAATTTCTCCTTGCAGTGACCTTAAAGTAGCCTTCATGAGACTCCTAAGAATAATCGCCACAACGAATCTGGCGATCATCTTCGTGCGCGCCTCGGCGGCCGCCGGCCAGGTGATACCCTCGGCCTACGATTTTATCGAGTCCAGACAAAGTTTCGGAATGTTCGTCGGCTCGACGAACCTGGATGCGGGCCAACTGGGACTAGACCCGAGCTCTGCCTCCACCGCAGGCGCCCGCTGGGCCCTCGACATCGGGGGTACGCTGTCCCTGGAAGTCAACGGCACGATGTTCGAGGCGGAAAGGGACGTCCTGGACCCGTCGAGGCCGGAGAACGATCAGGTCCTCGGCCAATCGGACATGACCATCGTGCAGTTCGACGTGCGCCTACGTCTCAATCTCACCGGTCACCGAACCTGGCATGGCATTCAGCCGTTTGTCTCCTTCGGCGGCGGAATCGCGGGTGAGGCCGGAGTGGACCGCACGCTTGAGGAGGAGGCGGTGATGCCCCAGGACCATCGCTTCGATTTCGGCAATCGCCTTACCGCGACTCTGGGCACGGGCGTCAACTTCCGCCTGGCCGAGCGGCTCTACCTCCGGGTCGACGGCCTGCTAACCCTCGGGAAGATGGGAACTCCCACCGGTTGGGTGACGGTCGAAGTCGATCCCGATCGCAACAATCCGGACGGCGAATGGCTGGCGGGTCAGAACCTGCTGATCGGGGCGACCTGGCGTTGGTGAGACCTGGGATGACCGACTTCGAGAGTAGATCCGCCGACTGGCTCCCGTTCTCCACCGCCCTCGAGCGGATCCTACGAGCGGCTTCTCCGCTCGCCATGGAAGACGTACCGCTCGCCCACAGTCTTGGACGGGCACTGGCCGCGGACGTCCTCGCATCCACACCCCTTCCGCCCTGGGACAACAGCGCAATGGATGGCTATGCCGTACAGAGCGCCGATGTGGAAGGGGCCACAAAGGATCGGCACGTCGAGTTGACCGTGACGGGAGTCATCCATGCAGGCTCGCGCTTCGACGGCGTCGTTCGTTCGGGGCAAGCGGTGCGAATCATGACCGGTGGCCCCGTGCCGGACGGCGCCGATACGGTCGTTCGGGTCGAGGATACAGACCGTGAGGAGGCCAATCTCGGTCGCCTGAGAATCTTCACCGACCGAGATTGTGGGCGTAATGTTCGACCCGCAGGCGAGGACTGGGCGCCGGGCTCCACGGTGTTGCAAGCCGGTTCCAGCATCGGTCCAGGACAGGTCGGCGCGTTGGCGGCCGCCCGAGCGTCCACCGTAACGGTGCGGCGAAAACCTACGGTGGCGATCATTGCCAGCGGCGATGAGTTGACGGAGCTCGACGCGCCTTTCCTGGACGAGGATCGCATTCCCGAAAGCAACAGCCATCTGATCGCTGCCGCCGTGCATGCGTGCGGAGCTGTCCCGCTGCGTCTCGGGATCGCCCGTGACGATCCGGAGGACCTCCGCCAGCATGTCGAGCGGGCCCGCAGCGCGGACGTGTTGGTCACACTCGGGGGCGCTTCCATGGGTGAGGCCGACCTCTTCAAGAGGGTACTCGACGAGGCCGGACTCCAACTCGACTTCTGGAGGGTGAAGATCCGCCCGGGAAGCCCAGTGAGCTTTGGGCATCTCCCACGAGAAATCGGTTCGGATCAACCGGTCTTTGGACTGCCGGGCAACCCCGCGTCCACCTTCGTGACTTTCGAGGTTCTCGTGCGGCCGTTCCTCCTGTCCCTCGCGGGCCATGGTCGTGTACTACGGCCCGTGATCACGGCACGAGCCGGTACCGATCTGACGGTCGCCGAAGGTTTGACGGGATTTCTGCGAGTTCGGTTGGTGCAAGCGGATGGGGTTCCCGACGCCTTCGTCGCCGGTCCGCAGGGATCCGGCCTGGTGAGAAGCCTCGCCGCAGCGGATGCCTTGGCCATCGTTCCCGAGGGAATTCGGACAATTTCCGAGGGTTCCTCGGTGGAAGTGATGGTGCTGGACGGCCCCCTGGGCCTCTTCGACGAACCGAGCGTAGGGTCCTGAATGACGATACGCGCTGCGATTCGAGCGTCAGCTCTTTCGCTCGTGGTGGGTGTGCCCGCCTGCAGCTTGCCCCGTTGGCCCGTCGAAGGTCCTATGGTCGAGCCCTTCGGGCTCAGATGGAGCGGGATTGTCCCCGACGTTCATAGGGGGGTTGACATCCGAGTCGACACCGGAACGAGCGTCCGGGCCATATCCAGTGGCCACGTGCGCTTTTCCGGAACCATGGGGGACTACGGCCTCGTGGTCTGGCTCGATCACGGAGGTGATGTTCTTAGCGTGTACGCTCACCTGTCGGAACTCCTGGTGCAGGAGGGCCAGGCCGTCTCCGGAGGAGAGGTCGTCGGGCTCAGCGGAAGCACGGGCAACGCCACAGGCCCACATCTGCATTTCGAGGTCTGGCGTGGCAGGCAACAAGTCGACCCCGTGGCGATGCTCGGGGGCCGACCGGGTCCCTGACGATCGCCGGAGCCGCTTTTCTCGCTACTCCGAACGTGAGTCGGAGATCTCTTGCGTTAGTCTAGGCAAGACCTCGAAAACGTCACCGACGATGCCATAGTCGGCGACCCCGAAGATCGGGGCGTCGGCGTCTTTGTTGACCGCCACAATCGTCTGAGCGGTTCTCATGCCGGCAAGATGCTGGATCGCACCGGATATCCCGATGGCGAAGTAGAGCTTGGGGGCTACCGTCTTCCCGGTCTGTCCAACCTGCTCCCCGTGGGGTCGCCATCCTGCGTCCACGACAGCCCGAGAAGCGCCCAACGCCGCGTCTGGACCGAGCGCATCCCGAAGGGCCTCCAGCAGAACCCAATGCTCCGCGCCCCTCATGCCTCGGCCTCCCGACACCACGATGCTCGCCTCCGACACGTCGACGGACCCACTCCGCGAAGCCTGGAACTCGATAACACGTGAGCGGCCTGAATCCTCGATCGACGGAGTGACGACCTCGACGACTCCGCTCGCCGGGGACTCCACGACACCAAAAACGTTCGGCCGCAAGGACATCACCGCGGGCGAACATTGGAACCTGATGCGGGCGAACGCTTTTCCACCGTACACGGGGCGCACGGCCACGAGCTCGCCCTCGTCCACCTCCAGCTGCGTGATATCGGACGCGAGCGCACTGTCGAGGAGTGCCGCCACGCGAGGCGCCAAATCCTTACACAGGGCCGTCGCAGGAAAAAGGACGGCATCGTAGTTACCCGAGCGAGCAATCTCGGCAACGACCGTCGCGTAAACTTCGGGATTGTAGGTTACCAGGGAGTCGGACTCGGCAACTCGCACGATTTCTGCCCCGTACGCTCCCAAGCCATCTGCGCCCTCCCCTATCCCTGCACCTCCCAGGACCACGGCGTGTGCTTGACCGCCGAGTTCACCCGCGCGAGACGCCGCCACGGACACGACTTCGGCCGCTACTCCGCGGATCTCCCCGTCCTTTTGCTCGGCAAAGGCGAGTATGTCGCCCATTCCATTTCTCCGACGTTGCGTTGGTAAGGTGCTTGGTAAGGTGCTCGGCCCGGTCTGGCTCAGAGCGCGTTCGCCTCTTCACGTAGGCCGCGCACCAGCTCCGGAACAGCGTCGGGGCCCTCCCCGACGATCCGGCCCTGAGCCCGTTCTGGTGGGTACTCGAGTCGTTCGACCGTCAGTTTGCTATCTGCCAACTCCGCTCCCTTCACGTCGAGGGGTTTTCGTTTCGCCGCCATGATCCCCTTCAACGAAGCGTAGCGTGGCTCGAACTCCCCTTTCGTGATCGTGAGGACAGCGGGCAGATCGAGCTCGACGACTTCTACACCACCCTCCGCCTCGCGCCGACATACGACGGTGTCGCCATCGACGGTGAAACCCGCCACGCTCGACGCACACGGACGTCCTAGCAACGTGGCGACCATGGGTCCCACCTGCTGCTGATCGACATCGCCCGACTTGACCCCGAACAACACCAGCGGTGGGTCGTGTTGCTTCAGCTCCGCGGCCAACGCCTTCGCGGTGGCTAGGCCATCCACGGTCACGGTTCCCTGAAGCAGAATCGCCGCGTCAGCGCCGACGGCCAATGCAGCCCGCAACGTCTCCTGAGAGCTGTCATCACCGAGGGTGAGCACGGTCACCTCACCCTCGCCGCCCTCTTCCTTTGTACGGAGAGCCGCCTCGAGAGCAAACTCGTCGTATGGGCTCATGATGTACTTCACGCCGTCTGACTCGATCGAAGTCTCTCCTTCGGCAATCCTGACGCGCGCCTCAGTGTCTGGAACCCGCTTAATACACACGATGCTGTTCACACCGTCACTCCAACTCGTTGGCATTCGAGAATTTGCTTCTTCCCTTGGATACGGAATTGCTACTCCGAACTGAAAATCGAAGTGGCCAGTCCACCGCGCGGCTGATACCGATTCGCGGCGAAACCTGAACTTCGTCTTTCGTCACGAGCCACCCTGGCAAGAGTCTCAGAGGCGGGATGGAGAGATCGTGTCCATCGAGCTCGCCGGTGACGCCGAAGGCTTGTCCGAGCCGACCCGGTCCTGATGCAAGATCTCGGTACCCGTGCCTTCGCTCCACCATGAAGTCGACCCCTTCCAAGGGGTCGGCCGCCCTCACGAGGACGGCACACGGATCATTCTCGGACCCCGTGACGATGTTCAGGCACCAGTGCACGCCGTAGCTGAGATATACATAGGCCATCCCGGACCGACCGAACATCGTTCGGTTTCTCCGGGTCCTGCCGATTCGAGCCGCTGCGTGCGACGCCGGATCCTGCGCACCGATATAGGCTTCGACCTCCACGATCACGCCGACCGTGCGCTTTCTCCCTACCGTAGACACCAGCCTGACACCCAAAAGATCGGGCGCGACGAGATCCGCCGATCGGTCGAAAAACCCTGGCGAAAACACCTGCTCGGTTGGTGTCCCGGTCCAAGAGTCAGTCGCCGCGACCGGCACAACAACAGACCCGCTCGTCGAGAGACTCGCGATCAGGCTCCCTCTTCGGAGCTTGGGGAAGAATGCCTCCCACCCCGGCGGGTCCGCCGCTGGCCTCCACGCGCCTGAGGCGCTCGCCTCGCTGGCGGCGTGGGTTCCTCCTGTGCTTGCAGCGTCTCGGACGTCGGCTCTGCCCGGGGCTGTGACCTCTCGAATGTGGGTGCTGCCTCGGACCGTGGCTCCTCAGACCTGGGTTCGTTCCCCGCCTGTGACCTCTCGGACGTGGGTTCGACTCCGGATTGTGCCTCCTCCGGTCCCGCATCGGCCGTAACTTCCGGTTGCGCCCCTCCGGCCGGCCCTCCACTTCGCTGTACTCCTCCTTCAACGCGACGAGAGAAGTCCGCCCGCCATTCCTCGAGAACCTGATCCCCTCTCCGTGGAACCACCTCCCTCACCCGCTCGGGGGAGTTCTGCAACACGGAGAAGAGCTCTTTCCCAAAAGCCTCGACCAGCGCATCAGCCGTCTTCTTGCCGACCCCACTGTATGAATTGGTGAGATAGCTGGACATGGCCTTTACGCTCGTCGGCAACCCGAGATCACCGACGCCTGTGGCACCGCTACCCTGTGACGGGGTGGTCGCTCCGATACTCCCGCCCACCGCCTGCCCCTCGAAGAGCACCGGCTGCTGATCCTTGCCACGGCGACCTCCCGAACCACCCCTCGGACCCATGCCGCGTGAGGCGTCACGGTCTTCTCCCGGCCCCTCGGCCCTCTTCTCCTCCGGGCTTGGGGCTAACCCCTCTTGCGTCTGGAGAGGACAGTCCTCATCGCCGTCCTTGAGAGAAACCCGATAGTTTCCAGTTTCAGTCTTCTCGAGCTGAACGACCCCCTGCTCCTGCGCTTGCAGCAAGAATCGACTGAACTTGCTGAAGCCCAACTCCGCCTCGTCGAAGCCGGTGCGGCGTGCGAGCATCTTGCGCTTGACGTCCGAGTCGCGAACCGAGTCCTTCCCCTTCTCCTTGAACTCCCTCAGGGAGTCGAGCATCAGATCATACGCGGCCCGTAACGGAGCCGGGTCCACCTCTCGAGCCGAAGCGGTCGGCTCACCCCCGGGCGATGGTTCAGACCGCACGGTCTCGGCCTTGTCGGCTCCCCTCGCCTCCGTGGATCGTCTGGATCCGCCCCTCGTGGTGCGACCCCTTCT
>CAUZAE010000073.1:0-14192 GCA_963577685.1 Gemmatimonadales bacterium UBA6960
TTGCCATCGCGCTCCGAAACCGTTGGCGCCGTCAGCGAGTGGAGGAGGAACTCCGCAACGAGATCGTTCCCAACAATCTCATCCTGATCGGTCCCACGGGGGTGGGAAAGACAGAAATCGCCCGTAGGCTAGCAACCCTTGCCGGTGCTCCGTTCGTAAAGGTCGAAGCCTCGAAATATACGGAGGTGGGGTACGTCGGCCGTGATGTGGAGTCGATGATCCGTGACCTCGTAGATGTTGCGGTCAACATGGTGCGTGCCGAGCGTGAAGATGAGGTGCAGGAAGTGGCGGACGCGAGGACCGAGGATAGAATCCTGGACCTGCTCCTACCTCTTCCGGTGTCCACGCCTCCCGTCGAGCACCCCGCTGCGGAGGGCGGAGAGAATCGACCGCAAGTTTTTGTGGTCGGTCCGGACGGGGCAGAGCCCCGTGACGCTGCTGAACAAGACCCCGTGGACGCCCGTCGCGAGCGGACGAGGGACAAGCTTCGAGCTCTGCTCCGGGACGGAAAGCTTGAGGACCGTGAGGTCGAGATGGAGGTCTCTCAGGCGGCCTCGTTGGACGGCATGGTCGTCCCCATGGGGGTGGGCATGGAGGGCATGGACCACAACCTCATGGAGATGCTCCAGGACATGCTCCCGAAGCGCAAGAAGCAGCGCACGGTCTCAGTTACGGAAGCTCGGAGGATCATCACGCAAGATGAATTGGACCGACTCGTCGATATGGACGAGGTCGTCAACGAAGCCCTCATCCGAGCGGAGGACATGGGTATCGTCTTTCTCGACGAGATCGACAAGATCGCTGGAGAGAGGGGAGGCAGTGGACCGGATGTGAGCCGGGAGGGCGTCCAGCAGGACATCCTCCCGATCGTGGAAGGGTCGACGGTGCAGACGAAGTACGGGCTGGTCCGTACCGACCACATTCTCTTCGTTGCGGCAGGCGCGTTTCACGTCGCGAAACCGAGCGATCTGATCCCGGAGCTTCAGGGACGCTTCCCGATCAGGGTCGAGCTCGAGAGTCTGGGTGAGGCCGAGTTCGTCCGAATCCTACAAGAGCCGAAGAATGCGCTCGTACATCAATACCGGGCGTTGGTGGAGACGGAGGGGGCGACACTCGAGTTCACCGGAGAGGGTATCGAGGAGATCGCACGGTTGGCGGCTGTTCTGAACGATCAGATGGAAAACATCGGAGCCCGCCGGCTACACACCGTGCTCACGACCCTGCTCGAGTCGGTCCTCTTCGATCTGCCAGAGGAAGGCGCTGGCCATATCGTCGTGGATCCTGAGTTCGTTCGAGAGAATCTCACCGCCATCGTCGATGACGTGGACTTACGCCGATACATCCTCTGATCCAACGGCCAGGCGGGCGAGAATCCCTGCCAGAATGGCTGAATCCCCTACCCGTGGCCTACAGGGAATGATATTTTTCATATCCCGAAAATCTTCTGCAGGGAGGCACGTGAAGAGGCACTCCTGTGGCGCTGATGATTGGGTCCGAGCACGCTGATCCCACCAGGAGGACCGACGCGGCATGCAAGATATGCTCAAGAAGACGCCTCTCTATGAGGCGCATCTAGGGCTTGGGGCCAAGATGGTGCCGTTCGCGGGATATGAGATGCCGGTACAGTACCCGTCTGGCATCACCGCGGAGCACGAAGTGGTACGGACGGCGGCGGGGCTCTTCGATATCTCTCACATGGGAGAGTTCATCGTCAGCGGTCCGCAGGCGTTGGAGTTGGTTCAGAGGGTCAGCGTAAACGACGCCTCGGCCCTCGCAGTTGGCCAGTGCCAGTATTCGGCGACGTGTAGCGAGGATGGCGGCATTCTCGATGATCTCGTGGTCTATCGCAGGGCAGACTCGTACATGATGGTCGTGAACGGTGCGCGACGTAGCGTGGACTGGGATTGGTTCTCACTACACGCCTCGGGCCTCGAAGTGGAGCTGGAGGATCGGTCGGATGAGATGGGGCTCGTGGCTCTTCAGGGGCCTCGGGCTGCGGAGATCCTCGCGCCGTTGACGGACGCGAATCTCGACGACGTCCGATATTACTGGTTCGTCGAAGGACAAGTGGCCGGATGTGCGGCGATTATCAGCCGCACCGGATATACGGGAGAGGACGGCTTCGAGATCTACCTGAGCAATGCGGACTCGAGCCCGGTGTGGAATACGCTTCTCGAGCGGGGAGAGTCCGCAGGTTTGCGCCCCGCAGGGCTAGGCGCCCGCGACTCTCTGCGACTCGAGGTGGGATTCCCTCTATACGGGAACGACCTCGACCAAGAGCACACGCCACTTGAGGGGCGTCTCGGGTGGCTCGTGAAGTTGGACAAGGGAGAGTTCTCGGGCCGTGGAGCCCTGATGCGACAGAAAGAAGAAGGCGTAAAACGACGGTTGGTCGGGATCCGGCTCAGTGAGCGTGGTTTTCCGCGACCGGGTTACGCCATTGTCCACAACGGAGACGACGTGGGCGTCGTCACCAGCGGCACGGTCAGCCCGACGCTCGGCGTCGGAATCGCCATGGGGTACGTCCCAGCAGGGTTGACCGCCGCCGAGACGGATCTGGGTATCCGAATCCGAGACAAGGTGATCCCGGCGAGCGTGATCCGTCCACCGTTCTACAAGGACGGGTCGGTCCGCCGCTGATTCCAGGGAGGTTTGAATGAGGGTGGCGATTCTCACGGTCAGTGATGGTTGCTTCCGAGGGGAGAGGGAGGATCGGAGCGGAGGGCTCATCAGGGAATGGTGTGCCCGGATGGAGTATGAGGTCGTCGAACACGTCGTCGTCCCCGACGAGACCGACGCCATCGTTCCTCTCCTCGAGGGTTGGGCGGACTCAGGGCGGATCGATGCGGTATTGACCACGGGTGGTACCGGCTTCGCGCCTAGAGACGTGACCCCGGAAGCCACTCGCGTCGTGTTGGACAAGGAGGCGCCCGGATTAGCCGAGGCGATGCGCCGGCAGGGCCTTCCAAAACAACCCGGCGCGGTTCTGTCACGGGGTTTGGCGGGATCTCGAGGCCGTACCTTCATCGCCAACATGCCGGGGAGTCCAGGGGGTGTGCGAGACGGTTTGGCGGTCCTCGAGGGGCTGCTTTCCCATATCGTCGACCTTCTCAGGGATGAGGCCACGGGCCACCCCACCGCGGCCCAGACCGGATGAGTACCAGTGCGGAGGGTCGGGTCCTCGTATCCACCCACAACCTCCAGCGAGCCGGGGAGCTCAAGTCGGCCTTCGAAGAGGCGAGCTACACGGTGGACCTCGTTACGCCCGACGAGGACGTCAGTGGGGACGCCCCTATCGAGCTGCTCGTGATCACAGGGGCCGCGCGTTCCAGGTCCGCCGTGAACCTGAGAGAACAGGCTCGTAATCTTTCTCAGGCGCCGTCCTTCGCCATCGTCGACGACTCCGAATCTGCTCTCCACCTCGGGGCGGATTACCTCGAGGTCTTCTCGATTGACGCTCGTGCGGACGAAGTCGTGTTCGTGGCGCGAAGCGTGATCGAGCGTCGGCGTCTCCAGGCGTTGGCGGGAATCGTGGGTGAGACGGACGCGATGAGGGAAGTGCTCGAGCGGGTGGTGCAGTTCGCTCCGGTATCCTCAACGGTGCTCATCACGGGAGAATCGGGAACGGGCAAGGAGTTGGTGGCCCGCGGCATCCATCACCTCTCCTCCAGACGGCACAACCCGTTCATCGCCGTCAACGTAGCGGCGCTCTCCGATACGCTTCTCGAGAGCGAGTTGTTCGGGCACGAAAAGGGATCCTTTACGGGTGCCATCGATTCCCGTCGGGGGCTCTTCGAGCTTGCGGACCGAGGGACGGTCTTCCTTGACGAGATCGGGGATATGCCTCTCGCCACCCAGACGAAGGTTCTTCGCGTGCTGGAGCAACGCGAGTTCCACCGTGTCGGCGGAGAAGACGTGATCCGTGTCGATATCAGGCTCGTCACCGCCACGAACCAAGATCTTAAACAACTCGTGGCAACAGGACGCTTTCGCAAGGATCTGTACTACCGGCTGAACGTCCTCCACATCGAGCTTCCTCCTCTCCGCCGTAGACGGGAGGACATACCTCTCCTCGTGGAGGCATTCATTGCGGATGCCAGCCGCCGCCATGACCGCAGCTTCGAGGGCATCTCGCCGGAAGCCATGGAGATTCTCCAGGCGCATTACTGGCCGGGTAACATTAGAGAGCTACAGAACCTGGTGGAGAGCATGGTGGTGCTCGCGCCCGGTCGTGAGGTGTTACCGAAGGACATCCCGAGTGAGGTGAGAGGCGAGACGACGGCCGGTGGTGCACTCATGCCGGTGGGGCTGGGAAGCGCTCAGGCCGTAGAGCCTTCGACCGACCAGGGCTACCGGCCGGAACTGGAGTTCGTCTTCCGGACGCTCGTGGACCTTCGCATGGACGTCGATGACTTACGTCAGGAGTTCGATTCCTACTGCGACGGCGGTCCCACCGGCACGTCGCCAGCGGCGTCGTTCCCGAGTGAACCCGGCAAGGTCGAGATCAGTGTCCGGCAGCCCGTTGGAACGATGCAGGAAGGCTCCTGGGAAACGGGCGAGCACGTGGAATCCGTGGAGGTCGAGGAGGTCGGACGGCCTGTCGTATACCGGTCCGGTTTGACGATGGAGGACATGGAGCGGGAGGTGATCGCCGCGGCTCTCGAAGAGGTGAAAGGCAACCGTAGAAAGGCGGCTCAGGTGCTCGCTATCGGCGAACGCACGTTATACAGGAAGATCAAGAAATTCGGATTGGAGGAGGAAACCGACTAGTGTGCTGTCTCAGACGGGTCAGGCGAAATCGCTCCTCCTCCGACCCTGCCCCGTACACGGGCCCTCTCCAGCTCCAGCCGATTGAGGATGCCCTCCCACGAAGTGTCTCTCGCTCCCTCATACTCGACCGCGAGAGTGAGCTCTAGGTCGATGACCCTGTCGAAGGCATACACGGCGATCTGCGTTTCCTCCTGACGAAGACGCTGTCCTCCCCAGCCCGGTGTCACGGCATGAATGGCCGTGGGGCGATATCGAAGCCCACCGTTCACGATTTGGAGACTCTCGGGCTCATACCGTACCGTGGGCTCCCTACTGAAGAACGAAACCAGGAAGAGGGATGCGTCGCGATTAGAGGCGGAGAGTAGGGACGTCCTGGCGGATCCCGCGATTCCGGCCAGGCGCTCGTAGGTATCCGGCGCGGCTAGTCGGATGACCGATTCAGCGAGCGGAGTCACCTTCGCCTGGAGTGGGCCACTCTGAAGCGTCAGGGTGAATTCGTCTTGGGCCAGTGTACCGTACCCGGCAGGCACCAGTGCCCGTTCACCACTCGAACCCGTGAGTGGGGTTGTATCAGGCGTACCGGTAAAGCCCCCACAAGCCGCCAGCAAGGCTACGGAAACGGTTGACGTGACCGCACGCACGAAGCTCGATTTCACGCGTCCTCCTCCCCCGACCCAAGCAGATCATCGAGAGCCGCCAGGAGCTCCTGGCGACCCTTGCCCGTCTTCGACGAGAACCCGAGCATCTGCTCGGGTTCGATGCCAAGCAGCCGTACGGCTCTGTCTACAGAGCGCTCTCGCTCCATGCGCTTCAGCTTATCCATCTTCGTGAGAACTACGAGTGTAGGCAACTCCCGCACGGCGAGGTACTCCACCATTTGCCGATCTATTACCGTGGGCTCGTGGCGCGCGTCGACAAGATGTACGACACCCCGCGGTCTCGATTCCCCTTCTAAGTACTGCTCTACCAGCGTCCTCCATGAGCGCCTCACGCTTGCGGAGGCCTTGGCGTAGCCGAACCCAGGAAGGTCGACGAGGAAAAATCGCTCATTCACCGAATAGAAGTTGAGAGCACGAGTCTTGCCGGGCGTGGCTGACACGCGGGCGAGCTTTTTCCTCGTCCGACGGAGAAGGACGTTGATGAGCGAGGACTTGCCCACGTTGGAGCGCCCGGAGAACGCGATTTGAGGAAGATCTCCCGGAGGCCGGGCACCCGGCGCGACAAGACTTCCGGCGAACTCTACGGATCGAACTTCCATGCTATCCCCATCTGCTTCGCATAGGACCGATCCACGACTGCCACCTTCCGACTCTGCTCCGGCGCCGCTCGTTATTGCGAGAGTTGAGTTCCAACGGATGCACCCCCCTCGAGCAGGGCCTTCTGTACGTCCGGTACCGACGTCAATGCTGCTGCGAGAACCTCATCCATAGTGTGGACCGGGACGAACTTCAGTCCCGCCAACACCTCTTCGGGCAAGAGCTCTAACTCGGGCGCGTTGTCGGCCGGCAACAATACCGTGCTCAGCCCCTCCCGGAGGGCGGCGACCATCTTCTCTTTGACCCCGCCCACCGCCAGGACACGTCCTCGCAGCGTGATTTCTCCCGTCATCGCGACGTCCGCTCGTGAAGGTACACCCGTGAGTGCCGAAATGAGCGCGGTCGCCATGGTGATGCCGGCCGAGGGGCCGTCTTTCGGTGTGGCCCCTTCAGGGATATGGATGTGGATATCGACGTTCTTATGAAAGCGCGGATCCAGGCCTAACCGACTCGCTCGTGATCGAGCGTAGGTCACCGCGGCGAAGGCCGACTCCTTCATCACGTCGCCGAGCGTTCCCGTGAGTTGAACCTGTCCAGTACCGGGGATGATTGCCACCTCGACATCCAGAACCTCCCCACCGGCCTCCGTCCAGGCTAGGCCGTTCGCCATCCCCGAACGCTCCCCCTCGTCCCGGCTTCGCTCCAGGTAGCGGGGCGGTCCCAGAAGATCGTGCAGATCCTCGGGCTTGATCACCGGGGGCTCTGCACCCTCGCCATCCGCAAAGGCGCGGGCGACCTTGCGGGCGACCCTGGAAATACGGCGGTCAAGCTCCCGAACGCCAGCCTCCCGAGTGTACCCACGGATGATGCCGGTCACGGCCCTCTCCGTGAGGATCGCGTCAGTCGGAAGACCGTGACTGCGTGCCTGATGAGGCCACAGAAAGCGATGGCCAATGGTCACCTTCTCCGTGTCGAGATAGCCGGGCAGCCTGATGATCTCCATACGGTCCCGAAGGGGTTCAGGGATGCCCGCCAGGGTGTTGGCCGTAGCTACGAACAGGACATCCGAAAGATCGTAGTCCAACTCGAGGTAGTGATCCGTGAACGCCTTGTTCTGCTCCGGGTCGAGGACTTCGAGTAGGGCCGCTCCGGGGTCCCCATGGAAGTCCCTGGCCATCTTGTCGATCTCGTCGAGTAGGAACACGGGATTCACGCTTGCGGAGCGCCGCATCCCCTGGAGGATCCTACCGGGCAGCGCGCCGACGTACGTGCGACGGTGACCTCGGATCTCCGCCTCGTCTCGGACCCCGCCGAGGCTGACCCGCACAAACTCACGGCCCAGCGCAGCGGCAATGCTGTGACCGAGCGACGTCTTGCCGACTCCGGGAGGTCCGACCAGACAGAGAATCGGACCCCTCAGGTGGCCTACCAATGAAAGGACTGCGACGTGGTCGAGGATGCGTTCCTTGACCTCGCCCAGGCCGTAGTGGGCCTCATTGAGCACAGAGGCTGCATGCGCCACGTCCAGGTTGTCCTCCGCGCGCTCGGTCCACGGAAGCTCGAGGATCCAGTCGAGGTACGTCCGGATCACGGCCGCCTCGGGTGACACCGGGTTGAGTTTCTCTAGGCGCTGTAGCTCCCGCTCCGCTCGCTCCCGCGCCTGTGGCGGCAGGGAAGCGGAGACGACGGTGGCCGCGAGATCCGACCATTCCTCCGACGAATCGGACCCGAGTTCCCGGTGGATGGCCTTGAGCTGCTCCTGCAGATAGAACTGCCGTCGATCGGAGTCGGCCTCCATCTGTATCTGAGCGTCCAGCTTTTCCTCGATTCGGAGGATCTCGAGCTCGCGGACAAGGATTTCCCTCAGTAGGCTGAAGCATGTGGAAGCGTCGGGTGCCTCGAGGAGCTCCTGCTTTTCGGTGGGGAGTACGAGGAGATGCCCTGACATCAGATGCGCTGTCTTCGTTCGATCGTTCTCGACCGAGATCGAATCGAGGATGTCGGCGGGCACGCGGCCATTGAGGTGCACGTATTCGTGGAAGAGGCGCAGGACCCCTCGAGCCAGCGCTTCATCCTCCGTCGATTCCGGCAGATCGTCGCGCTCCTCGCTAGCGAAAGGCTCGATCGCCGCCCGGAAGCCGGCTTCTGTCGGTAGAAAGTGTCGCACGCTTGCTCGCCCGATCCCCTCGAAGACCACTCTCGCATTTCCGTCCGACAGTCGATCGATCTGGAGAACCTTGGCGACGACGCCGACGCCGTGCGTATCCTCTGCAGTCGGGTCCTCCACCTGTACGTCTTTCTGTGCCAGGAGCAGGATATATCCCTCTCCGGTCTCGGCGGCCTTCAAGGCTGCGAGGGAAAGAGGCCTCCCGATGAGGAGAGGTAGTACCATATAGGGGAAAAACACGAGGTCACGAAGGGCGACGACCGGGAGTTCGTCCGGAATGTCATAAGTCTGATCGAGGCGGATCAGCGTGGCCATGGGCTTCCCTTCAGTGGGCACACGGATAGAGCATCGGGGCCTCTCCGGGACCGATGGGCGCTATCCTACGCAGGAAAACATATGGGGGGAAGGGGCGGGCCGAAGTCGAGAGCTTCAGGCTTCCTTCTTTTGGGTTTCCGGATGGAGCACCAAGAGGGGCGGAACCTCCTTGTCCACACAATCGGATGTAACGATGACCTCGCGAACATCTGTCCGGGACGGGACCTCGAACATGGTGTCCCGCAGGAGGTTTTCGATGACGGAACGGAGCCCGCGGGCGCCCGTGCCACGGTCCAGCGTCCTCTTGGCGATCGTCCGCAGCGCCTCTTTGTCGAAGGTCAGGCCGATCCCTTCGAGGTCGAACATCTTACTGTATTGCTTGACGAGCGCGTTCTTGGGCTCCGCCAGGATCTGCACGAGCGCATCCTCGTCGAGGTCGCTCAAGTGCACCGCTACCGGGAGTCGCCCGACCAGCTCCGGGATGAGGCCGAAGCGCTGAAGATCTTCCGGCTCCACGTACTTGAGAAGCTCGTCCCGCTCCTGGTCCGAGGCTTTCTCGCCGAAGCCGATGCGTCGTTTACCGAGTCGCGCCTCCACGATCTGCTCGAGGCCATCGAAGGCACCTCCACAGATGAACAGGATGTTCCGTGTGTCGAGCTGAATATACTCTTGCTGGGGATGCTTCCGTCCGCCCTGGGGCGGAACCGAAGCCACCGTGCCCTCGAGTATCTTGAGGAGCGCCTGCTGGACCCCCTCACCCGAGACGTCCCTCGTGATCGACGGGTTCTCGGACTTTCGGGCAATCTTGTCCATTTCGTCGATGTAAACGATCCCACGCTCGCACTCGGCCACGTTGAAGTCGGCGGATTGCAGCAGCCGAACGAGAATATTCTCTACGTCTTCACCGACGTAGCCAGCCTCGGTTAGCGTGGTCGCATCCGCGATCGTGAAGGGGACCTGGAGGATCCTGGCTAGGGTCTGGGCCAACAGTGTCTTGCCCACGCCTGTGGGTCCCATCAGCAGAATGTTGGCTTTGTCGATCTCGACCTCGTCGAGAACACCGTTGTGGTTCACCCGCTTGTAGTGGTTGTACACCGCGACCGAGAGGGCACGCTTCGCGAGCTCCTGGCCGATCACGTACTGGTCGAGGACTTCCTTGATCTCCTGAGGTGTGGCATCTGGACGAGTAGACGCTGACGATTCACGCTCTTCTTCCTCGGCGAGGATCTCGTTACAGAGCGAAATACACTCGTTGCAGATATACACGGAGGGTCCGGAGATGAACTTCTTGACCGTCTCCTTCGACTTGCCACAGAAGCTGCAGCGGAGGTGCTTGTCATCTGACATATCGTGCGTCTTTCCTGTCTATTTTTTCTTGCCTGGTTACTCTTCGTCACCGCCGTCGGAGGGTGCGTCTTCCTTCTGGTGCGAGTCCGCTGGCTTGGTGCCGTTGTTGTCCATCGGACCCTCGAGGACGCGGTCGATCAAGCCATAATTCACCGCCTCCTGTGGGCTCATGAATCGATCACGGTCCACGTCGTCCTGGACCTGCTCCAGAGTTTGGCCGGTGTGCAAAGCGAGGATCTCGTTCAGTCGATTTCTCGTATAGAGAATCTCTTTGGCCGCGATTTCAATGTCGGATGCCGTTCCCTGTGACCCCCCGGAGGGCTGGTGGATCATGATGCGCGAATTGGGCAGGGCACTTCGTTTGCCGTTCTCTCCGGCCGCCACTAGGACCGCAGCCATAGATGCCGCGATTCCTACCGCGAACGTTGATACAGGGGCCCGCATGTGCCGGATCGTATCGTAGATCGCGAGGCCCGCGTATACCCCACCACCGGGCGAGTTCACGTAGAGATAGACGTCGCGCTCCGGGTCTTCAGCATCGAGGAACAGGAGCTGGGCCACGATGATGTTCGCTACGTTGTCGTCGATCGGTGTGCCAAGGAAGATGATGCGATCCATTAGGAGTCGACTAAAAATGTCGTAGCTTCGCTCTCCGCGGCTGGTCCGCTCGATGACGTAGGGTGGATAGATCGGCATGTTTTCCTGGTTCTGGGGTCTCTGGACCTAACTCTGGACGATTTCGGACTGTTCCTTCAAGAAGTCGAAGACCTTCCGCTCTGTGATCTCACGCTCGAGTACCTCCAAGCGATCGTTCTTCTGGAGGTTGGCATAGATTTTTGCTGGTGTCTCCCCGCTTTTTTCGGCGATCTCCTCGACGCGCCCATCGAGTTCTTCTTCGGTCGCGCGGAGCTCTTGAGTCTCGGCTATCCGATCGATCGCGAGAATCCGTCGCACGGCGAGTTCGGCCTGGGGCGAGATCTGCTCCTGGGCTTCGAGAAGCTTTTCTGGCGGCACTCCCTCAGGATTGCCCAAGACGGATCGTACGTATCGATCCACCATCGACGCGGGGACCGTGAAGGGGTTGGCATCCAGGATGAACTCGATAAGCCTGTTCCTTACCACCGCTTCGGCGTGGTCTTCCAGCTCCCGTTCCACGTCGGAGCGGACCTTTTCCAGTAAATCTTCGACCCCCTCGAAGTCTCCGAGGCTCTTGGCGAAGTCGGAATCCAACTCCGGTAGCTCGAGGACGTGTCGAGACTCCAGGTGAATCCGGAGGTGCTCTTCTTGGCCACGCCGCTCTTCATTCGGGAAGTCATCGGGAAATTGAACCACGAATTCCCCGGTCTGTCCGACCTCGAGGGACTTGATCGCGTCTTCGATATCCGGAATGGCCTCACCGCCACCCAGCACGAACTGATAGGGTTGGCTCTCCCCTTCACCCCCTTCCTCTAGCCGCTCGATTTCCACGCTCACCATGTCCTTGTCTTCAGGCCGGCCCTCCTTCACCGCTTGCCAGGCCCCATTTTGTTCCCGAAGTCGCTTCAGGACGTCCTCCGTTTTCTCCTCCAACCCCTCGATCTCGGGGCGATCAACCTTGAAGCCGCCGAGGCGTGAGATTTCGATCTCGGGCTTCACGTCGAAGGAGATGGAAAAGGTCAGATCCTCTTCCGGCTCATAACGGACATTACCGACTTCACCCTCTGAGATCGGGCTGAGCTCGCTTTGCGAGAGTGCTTTTTGGTACGCCGCCCCGATGACCTTGTCGAGTGCTTCCCGTTTCAGGGCGTCACCAAAGCGTTTCTCCAGAACGGAAGAGGGGACGTGGCCCTTTCGAAAACCGGGAAGCTTGAGTCGCGATGCAAGCTTCCCAGTAATGCGCTGTCGCTCCGAGTTGACTACGCCAACGGGGACGGTCACGCTCATCGTGCGGCGCCATCGCTCCCCTTCCTTGACGGAGATCTGAAGCTCCGCTCCGTCCATTACCATCTAATTTTCATCATGCAAGCTCGTTTCCCAGCAGCGTCGGCATCGCCGAGGATCGTGTAATGCGAAAGGGGGGACTCGAACCCCCACGGCACGAAGCCACAGGATCCTAAATCCTGCGCGTCTACCAGTTCCGCCACTTTCGCAGGGAATCGTATCAGAGCATCGGCCAGGGTGCCGTGTCAATCCAAAGATAACCAGGCCCTAAAATACCATCAACAGACAAACGGCGTGCCACCCGACGGTGGCACGCCGTTTCGTCCATCCGTTCCGGAGCAGGTCAGTCGGGCACTTTCACGTGTACGATCTGGCGAGTCGCGTTGGGAGCGGCCAGATGAAGCGTCACGATGTCACCCCGGCCCACTCTCGACATGATCCTCCTCACGTCCCCCGCGTCTTCCACGACCTGACGGTTGATCTCGAGTACCCTCCAACCCGGTGTCAGGCCACGTCGTGCCGCGGGTCCATTGACCTGGACGTCCGTTATTACCGGACCCTCAATATCGTCATAGCCGAACTCGGCGGCATTTTGGCGGGTCATGTCTTCGATCCGGAGGCCGAGCTTGTCGTCCATCCGCTCCTCCCGCGCCGGTTCGGTTACCGCGACTACGGGCTCGCGCTGAAGAGGAGCCTCGCCCAACCGTATCTCGACCGTCAGGGGTCTGCCGTCTCGGTAGACTTTGACATCGATCCGATCCCCCGGCCGACGCATGGCGATGGTCTGCTGAAGCTGACCGACCCGTCCGATCGGCTGCTTGTCCACCTCAACCAGCACGTCATAGAGCCGAAGCCCCTGGGCTTGTGCCGGCCCCCCAACGGTGATCAACGTCAGCTCCACCCCCGTCACCGTCGGAAGCCCATAGGCCTCGGCTGAAATCTGGTCGATCGGGCGCATCGCGACGCCGAGCCAAGCCCTGCGCACCCGTCCGTACTCGACGAGGTCTTCCATCACCCGGTGGGCCAGGTCGATGGGAATCGCAAATCCATAACCCTGGTAGAATCCCGTACGGCTCGCGATCGCCGAGTTGATCCCGACGACCTGCCCCCGGAGGTTCACCATCGGCCCGCCCGAATTTCCGGGATTGATTACAGCGTCCGTCTGGATGAAGTCCTCGATCGCGAATCCCTGGTTGTTCCGCGTCTCCTCGTCTTGGGCCAACTCCCTCTGAAGGAGTTGAAGGGGACGCCCGATGGCGCTCACGATACCCACCGTCACGGTGTAGTCGAGCGGTCGGCTGGTACCCCCGAAGCCCGGGTTGCCGATCGCGACGATCCACTCTCCAACCCTGAGATCGCTCGAGCTTCCGAAGCTGAGCTTCCTGAGGTTGGGCGCGTCGATCTTGATGACTGCGACATCGGTAAAGGGATCCCGCCCCACCACTGTGGCCGGAAATGACCGACGATCCTGGAGGAAGACCGTGAGGGAGTTGGCATCGGCTACGACGTGGTTATTCGTCAGGATATAGCCGTCGTCCGAGATGATGAATCCGCTTCCGCCCGCGACTCGGTCGGGCGTCTGGCCCGGATTGTCATCGGGTCCGAATAGGCGGTTGCGACTCCGGGCCGAACTCGCGCCCGGGCGTTGCCGGCGTGCCTCGATCCGCACGACAGCCGGCGTCACCATCTCGGAGACATTGACGAAGGCGTCACTCAGGTCGAGGGCGGGCTGCACGGCCTGCGCAGGAATCTGAGCCTCGGTGTCGATCACCGGCATGACGTGAGACGTGCCGGTCCAACCGAGCCCAGCCGCGATCCCCACTCCCAACAGGCAGGCCAACAGGGAGTAAAACGTGACCCTCATCTTTGCGCGCAACGGATCATACATCGGCAGTTCCCTCACACTTCAGTTTGGTTTCTGTCTTCAATTTCTCGGTGGACTGTCCCGGCACCTGCTACACGCGAGGCGGACGGGACGATCCGTTCTCACCTTCTACGGTGGAGTTGGATCATACGAGACCGATGTACCGTTGCTTCCGGCCAGCCGAGCCCGACCCCTGTCTGCGACATCAGTCTACGATCTCGTAGTCGGCCTCGACGACCTCTTCTTCGGAATTCTCTTCCTCGGACTCACTCACGACATCGTCGTCACCCGCATCTCCCTCATCACTTT
This sequence comes from Gemmatimonadales bacterium UBA6960, assembly GCA_963577685.1. Taxonomy (GTDB): domain Bacteria; phylum Gemmatimonadota; class Gemmatimonadetes; order Longimicrobiales; family Gaopeijiaceae; genus UBA822. The sequence continues at coordinate 13,949 of CAUZAE010000073.1, forward strand.
CCTCGACTTCGGCAGATTGCTGCTGGTACATCTCCTGGCCTGCCGCACTGAAAGCTTGCATGAGCTCGTCGCGGGCCTCGTTGAAGGTCGCGGAATCCTCACCCTTCAGGGCCTCCTTGCCAGTCTTTACGGCCGCAGCGAGCCTCTCCTTGGTTTCTTCAGATACCTGATCTCCCCACTCGGCAGAGTCTTTCTCGACCTGATAGACGAGAGAGTCGAGTTGGTTGCGGGCTTCGACGTTCGC
>CAUZAE010000074.1:0-13995 GCA_963577685.1 Gemmatimonadales bacterium UBA6960
CGTTTCAGGGGGTCACGTCAATAGGGCTAGAGCAGGAGAGCACCGTTCAAGGGAGGCATAGGAGTGGAGTCGGCTCCCGGGGCTTGGCTCCGGGGGCCGATCGTTCTTATCATGGATAAGGGCTTGCGCTCGACCACGCCCGTACCTGGACGATCCCGGAGGCTGCATGCTTCGCTCGCGATGGCTCACTCCCCTCTTCACCGCCTTCATGGCGTCTGCGTGTGCGGGCACCACACCGCCCGGTACACCGTCCCAGCGAGATCCGACGCCGCGAGTCCCAGAGACGGAGATCTCTACGACGGCCGAGTACGATCTGATCATCGAGAATGGACGGATCGTGGATGGCACGGGGAGTGCGTGGTTTTACGGCGATATCGCCGTGAAGAACGGACGAATCGCCCGGATCGTTCCCAAAGGTGTGCTTAGGGGAACGTCGGCAAGCCAACGCATCGACGCCTATGACCACGTAGTCTCGCCCGGCTTCATCGATATACAGAGTCAGTCCCGGTATGCCCTGCTCGACGGGGACAGCAAGGTGATCAGCAAGGTCACCCAGGGAATCACCACCGAAATCATGGGAGAGGGCACATCCAGTGCGCCCATCAATCCGGCTTACCTCGCCCGGGCGGGCGCCGATGACTCCCGGATCGAGCGACGCCGGAGGAGCTTCGCCGGGCCGCATGGTTTCGACGCTTGGCTTCGTGCGATGGAAGCTCGGGGCACGTCGGTCAACCAGGGATCCTTTCTCGGGGCGGGCACGATCAGAAGTTACGCTTCCGGGTCACGGATGGGGGACGCAACAGCGGTCGAGCTCGACACCATGAAGATGGTGGTTCGGCGCGCCATGGAAGACGGCGCGTTCGGGATCGCCTCCGCCCTGATCTATCCGCCGGGTAACTTTGCGTCGACCACGGAACTGAGCGAGATCTCGGCGGCGATGGCACCCTACGGAGGTGTCTACATCACGCACATGCGTTCAGAGGCCAACCAGATTCTCGAGGCGATCGACGAGGCCATAGAGATCGGCTCGAGGGCAGGCGTGGCGGTGGAGATCTACCACCTCAAGGCTGGGGGTCGCGAGAATTGGCCAAAGGCCGCGCAGGCCATCGCGAAGATCGATTCGGCGCGAGCCGCCGGGGTGGACATCCAGGCGAATATGTATCCGTACGAGGCTGCCAGTACCGGGCTGACCGCGTGTTTTCCGCCCTGGGCCTCCGCCAACGGACGACTGTATAGCAACCTGGCGGACGATGACATGCGGAATCGGATCCGGGCCGACATCGAGAATGAGACTGGAGACTGGGAGAACCTCTGCAGTCTGGCGACGCCGAGTGGTGTGCTGATCCTGGGCCTGGGCAAGGCTGAAAATCGGAAATATGTGGGTCGCTACCTCGACGATATCGCGAAGGAACACGGCAAGGACTGGATCGACACGGCCATGGACCTCGTGCTCGAGGAGCGCCAGCGCGTGGGCAGCGTCTACTTCCTGATGAGCGAGGAGAATGTTCGACTCCAGCTCCGGCAACCGTGGATGAAGTTTGGAACGGACGCGGGGGGAGTGAACCCCGTCACGACGGTAGCACTCGTGCACCCGAGGTCGTATGGGACTTTCCCGAGGATCCTCGGACTGTATGTCCGAGAGCAGGGGGTCCTGCCTCTCGAGGACGCGATTCGGAAAATGTCGTCGGCCGTGGCCACCCGGCTGTCGATCGCAGACCGCGGGGTGCTTAAAGAGGGCCTGTACGCGGATATCGTCATCTTCGACCCCGAGACCATCATCGACCGAGCAACCTTCGAGGAGCCGCATCGAGTGTCCGAGGGCGTTCGCGACGTGTTCGTGAACGGGGTCGCGGTGGTTAGGAACGGTCGTCATACAGGGGCGAAGCCCGGCATGATCGTCAGAGGCCCGGGGTACCGGCCCGCGGCTTCGCCACCGATCTCGGATCGGCCGCACTAAGCTCGGCTAAGCATTCTGGGGTGTCGCGTGCGCGATTTTCCAGACCCCCACTGTGAGCAGCGGTAGTAGGATGACCACCAGGAATACCCAGGTTAGCGTTCCGTAGCCCCTCGCGATGAGGCCGATCAGGCCGAATTGCGCCAAGAGGGCGCCGACGATCAGCAACGACACGGCGATCAGCGGTCTGGCGGCCGCTGGAAGTTCCCGTCCGGCCTCCTCGAACGTCGACGCGAGTCTCTCGTTCACACCGTGGATCATCCCGGTGCCGGTCTCGATGAGCGTGCCGAACAGTACGATCTGGAAGAAGATCTGAAATCCTCTCGAGCCCAACTGTTCCAGAACGAGGTTCACCGGCACGGTTTCCGTGGCCACCTGCGGATAGTGTCCCGCCATGACCAGCAGCAGGAAAAATCCTGGGATAATGGCGATTGGACCGGCGAGAGCTCCCGCTACGAGCGCATCCTTCCGGGATGTCATGTGTCGGACCGGGAAGAGCAGAACGATGACGATCGCGACGTTGTATGCTGCGTACCGAATTCCTCCGATCATCCATCCAGAGCCCACGGGCACGTCCCGTAACGCGGCCGCGATCTCTGGTCCGAAGGTGGCGAGCGACCAGACGAACAGAACCACGTAAGTGCCGTACAGGACGAACGACCACCCGGCCAACGCTCTCTCGATGATCCCCGTTCCCTCGAAGACCAGGAATCCGATGGCACTCATGATTCCAACGACTCCGACGACGTACGGGAGACCGAACGTTTCCTGAAGAATCGAGCCCGCGGCCGACGCGATGACCGCTAGCACGACCATGAGCATTACCGAGTAGGTGATCTCGAAGACGACCCAGCCTCTTCCGAGAAGACGGCGGCAAAAGGTGCGGTAGTCGTACGCCTGGAACGTGCGGGCGAACTCATAGGCCACCGCACACACCAGGGACCAAAAGGTCATCGACACGAGCATCATCGCCATGAGTCCGCCACGGGGTCCGTAGCCCAGGAAGAACTCGGCCAGCTCCCGGCCCGTGCCGTACCCGCCCGCGATGACCACCGACTGGAAGACGAGCCCGGGGAGGAAGTAGCGCCGAAATGAATTCATTCCCGAGCGTGACAGGACGAACCGCCGGTGTCAATGGAAACTCGGCTGCGGGGGTCGGCCCTTAAAGGGGTCAGTCTATCCGGGTTCGGTCAGAGATTCGGGCACCTTGCGGGGATGGGCTCGGAGGTTCAAGAACTCCACCAGTACCGAGAAGCCCATCGCGAAGTAGATGTAGCTCTTGGGGATGTGGAAGCCCAAGCCCTCCGCGATCAGACTCGTGCCGATGAGGAGCAGGAAGCTCAGGGCGAGCATCTTCACCGTCGGATGATCGGAGACGAACTCCCCGACCGGCCTCGCAGAAATCATCATGACGCCAACGGCCAGGATCACCGCCGTGACCATGACGATCAGGTCGTCGGCCATGCCGACCGCCGTGATCACAGAGTCGAGCGAGAAGATCATGTCCAGGATCGCGATCTGGATCAGCACCCCACGGAAGGTCGCCGCCTTGCGCGAACCGGCCCGGTCCTCATCGTCGCCCTCCATCTTGTCGTGGATTTCCCGAGTCGACTTGGTCAGGAGGAACAGGCCACCGATGATGAGTATCAGGTCGCGACCCGAGATGGCGTGTTCGAGAATCACGAACAGTGGCGTCGTCAGACGCATGATGACGGTGAGAGAGAAGAGCAGCAGGATGCGGGTGAGCATGGCCAGCGCCAGCCCGAGCTGACGGGCCTTTTGCTGCTGGTCCCGCGGAAGCCGATCTGCCAGGACCGAGATGAAGACAATGTTGTCGATCCCGAGGACGATCTCGAGGACGGTGAGCGTGCCGAGTGCGATCCAGGCCTCGGGGCTGGTCAGAAGATCCATCCCCTAAATGTGGACGTCCTAGGGCAATCAAAAAAGAGGAGATGGTTGCCCACAACCCTGGACGCCCTGGTGTTCCAGCATGTCGGCAAGCGCGGGGTACTCCGGAACACCTTTGGCGAAGAAGCTCGGGATCAAGGCGGGGGGCCGCGTCGGGACGTTTGGCGCGCCGTCTCACTTCCCAAATATCCTCGCGGATGTCCCCAAAGGCGTAACGCTCACTGCCGAGCCCGACGCGGCGGTCGAGTTGGATGTAGCGGTTCTGTTCTCGACCAGTGAGGTCTACCTGGAGACCCGTTTCACCGAAGTCGCCGAGCGCCTGACGAGCGATGGAGGACTGTGGGTGGCGTGGCCCAAGAAGAGCTCGCCGCTTGCCACCGAGTTACGCGAAAGTCACGTCCGTTCCATCGGACTCGCTTCGGGACTCGTCGATCACAAGATCTGCGCGATCGACTCGGATTGGTCGGGGTTACGCTTCGTTCGTCGACTCGTGGATCGATGAGGCGACCATCTGTATGGTGACGCACGATCCTCGCTACGCGACGGTGGCGGACCGTTCGGTGCACCTCTTCGACGGCCAGGTGGTCGACGAAGAGGACGCGCTCCGCGATGAGCACGCGCACAAGTTCGAGGCGAGCGGCCTCGACGTCTAGCGAAGGCCACATGTAGCGAAGGGCCGCATGCCAGCGATTCTCCTCTCGGGGGAAGTGTACTAGGTGTACTAGTACACTTCCCCCTTTTCTTGCGTTTGGGATTTGGGGTTGGTTCCTCCCTTCGGAGTAGGCGCATTCCTCCGCCCAGGAGTTGGGCCCGCCCTGCTGTCGGGTCACACGTGTGCAAGATCTCCCCCGTTGTTCGTCAATAGAGATGTGGGGGGCTCTCCGGGTAACCCGGTGGGGTAGGAGATCCCCGGGATGGGTGGCTCGGAGGTCGCTCTCAAGGAATCCATCGAGGACGCTGTGGTCGTAGACTGGGCTGAGCTGTATCGGACGGCATTTCCGGAGTTGGTCCGCTTCCTTCACCGCAAGGTGTGGGACATCGAGCGGGCCAAGGATCTGGCTCAGGAGACATTTGTCCGCGCGTTGCGCGAGGAGCCGACGAAGCCGAGGGCGTGGCTGTTTACGGTGGCCGCAAACCTGGCCCGGGACGAAGCCCGCACGGCTATTCGTCGCAAGCGGCATCTTGCGCTTCTCAAGTCGGAGGCGGAAACCGGCCCTGTGTCCGAGGACCCGGCGCGGGAGTTCGAGAGTACCGAGCGACAAGCAAGTGTGCAGCGGGCTCTCGACTCCTTGGGAGAGCGCAACCAAGAGGCTCTCTTACTCTGGGACGCGGAGTTGAGCTACGGGGAGATCGCCGAGACTCTCGAGATCGCGGTAGGGTCGGTGGGAACCACTCTAGCGAGAGCCCGTGAACGTCTGGTGAAGGCGTATCGTCAGCAGGAGCAAGAAGATGTCGCACATCAGTAGAGGAGACCTCCACGCCTACTTGGACGGGGCGCTCGGCCATTTCCCGCAGGACGTGGCCGCTGAAATCCGAGAGCACCTGAGTGCCTGCTTGGAGTGTGCACGAAGGCTCGAGGAGGAGAGGGAGCTACGACGGAACGCATCTGAGATTCTCGCAAGAACCTCAGGAGTCCCAGTGGACCTGATCCCGTTCGAGGAGCTGGTGACCCTAGCCGGCCGGTCTGCGAAGCCCGAAGGGGCTCGGGGCTCTGTGAGCGCACGTCTGCGCCCGCTCCGCTTGGCGGCCACGATCGTAATCTCCCTGGGCGCTGGCTGGCTGGCGCGAGACCTCACCGGGCCTGCGACCCGTGTGGAGGACGAGACCGAGGTGGGGCGCAGGGTGGACCAGGTAGACGTGCAGTTGAAGGCGGAGCCAACGGTTGGCGCAGCGTTTGTCGATGCAGGCGAGGCGCTTCCGGAGAGTGCGAGCCCGGTTTCCTTGGCGCGGTCGCAGCCGGCGCTCCGGCTGCGGGAGGCCAGGAGCAGCACCGTGGACCAGGGCCAAAAGCAGGACCAGGAGCAAGAGCAAGAGCAGGACCGGGTCACGGGTGCGGGCCCCGCCCGGGCAGAGGTGGCTGTTGAAGACGTGGCCGCCGAGCGGGAGCGCTCGATCGTCGACGAGCCACTCGCCTCCCCCAGTGCCCCGCGCGAGAACATCGCCCAAGCTCGGGGACTGGCCTCGGTTCTCGAGCAAGAGGGTGCCGGGGTCCGGCGTTCGCTTGACGCGCGCGACGCGTTGGCAGACGACCGTTCGGACGCCGGTCCGGACGTATCCACCCCACTGCTGATTCCCGGTATCCGGGTCCTCGACGTCCGGTTCGCCCCCCAGGATGGAGCCTCCGGGGTATCCGTAGTGGTCACCCAGGAGATGACGGGTGGACAGGTGGTGGAACTGCGATTCGTGCCGGTCGCGGGCGATGCCGAGAACCGTAACGTCATCACTGAGGTGCTGTCTCGCGATACGAACGAAGCGCCCAGCGACGCGCTGCCCGAGGGGTGGAACGAGGTCGTGCGATCCGTTCCGGGTGGGGTCGCCACGCTCCGTGGGCCGTTCGCCGAGAGTGAGCTTTCCCGTCTGCTCGGGCTTGCCGTTGAGGCTCGCTGACTCAGTTGGCTCCCTCGCTTCGCCGCGGTAGTTTGCGGGCGCTGATGTGCGTTTGCGGTGCAGGTGCCGATTCCATCCTCTCACGGAAGACTCCATGAAGTCAGGTATTCCCTTTCTCGTCGCCATAATCGTCGCGAACGGCTCGGCCTGCGCCCAGGAGTCCCGGGCCACTCGAAGTGCTTCCGTCGGGCAAGACGTGGTGGCGGCTGCGGCGTCCATCACGCGGGAGGACTACCTACGCAAGATCAGCGTCATGGCCCACGACAGTATGGGCGGGCGCGATACGCCGAGCCCCGGTCTGGACGCGACGGCCGAATGGATCGCGAGCGAGTTCGAGCTTCTAGGGCTCAAGCCGGGAGGGGACGACGGCTCGTATATCCAACGCTATGCCATCGAGGTCGTTCGGCCAGACCTGATCTCGTCTTCCGCTGAAGTGAGTGGCGGAGGACATCTCCGATTCGGTCGCGACCTCATTTCGCCCCTAGGAGCGGAGGAGGGGGACTTCGAGGGGGAGGTCGTAGTGCTGTCCGGATCAGGGGGGATCTCGCCAGACTTGGTGGCGGACATCGCCGGAAAGCATGTGATTGTTGTGTCCATGCCCCGAGGGCTCGACCGTGATGGCCGTCGTTTCGCCACCGACCTCCGCCGTAGCGGAGCACTTTCCGTGATCGTAGCGACAGACCGGCCCGACCGTGACTGGGAGCTCGGCGTCCGAAATCTTTCCCGGCGAAGCTCCGTTCGAATCGGATTCAACGGTGCACGGGGCGGGGGCATCTCGCTTGAAGTGCGCGACCGCGCCATCGAACCGATCCTCGCGGCGCACGGTGTGGACCTACGCGCGGCAAGGGGTCGCCGGGATGCTGCGGTCATGGAGGTTCGAGGCCTGACGCTCCTTCTGTCGCCACGCTTAGAAATCCTGGACCGACAACTCGCGCCGAACGTGGTTGGGATCCTCGAGGGAAGCGACCCTGAGCTCAAGGAGGAGTATGTCGCTTTCAGCGCCCACATTGATCACATCGGAACCGGCGCACCCAACGCCGAGGGTGATACGATCAGCAACGGCGCCGACGACGACGCTTCTGGAACGACGGCCATCTTGGAGGTTGCGGAGGCCTATGCGTCTCTCGAAACGAAGCCGAGGCGATCGATGATTTTTCTCCTGGTGAGTGGTGAGGAGAAAGGGTTGTGGGGAAGCGAATATTTCGTCGAGAACCCTCCCGTGCCGATCGGTCAGGTGGTCGCCGACTTGAATGCGGACATGATCGGTCGCAACTGGACCGATACCATCGTTGCAATCGGGAAAGAGCACTCCGACCTGGGCGAGACGCTCAACGCCGTCAGCATGGCCCACCCCGAGCTCGGCATGACTGCCATTGACGATCTCTGGCCCGAAGAGCGGTTCTACTTCCGGTCCGATCATTACAACTTCGCCAAAATGGGTGTCCCGATCCTATTTTTCTTCAACGGCACCCACAGCGACTACCACGGGCGTGACGACGAAGTAGATCGCATCGACACCGACAAAGCGGCCAGAATCAGCAAGTTGATTTTCTATCTGGGTTATGAGGTGGCCAACCGCGTAGAGCGGCCCCGATGGAACCCCGAGAGCTTTCGACAGATCGTCTCCGATCGGTAGCAGAGGGCTACGCTGGTTGGGTCAGACTCGGTAAAGTTGTCCTATTTTTCCGTAAAAAGGGCCCCCCGTGGTGACGGGTGGGCCCTTTTTTGGCGCTTCAGGTCCGCTTAGTTCGGCGGACCTCCCGGGCGGGGGATGCGTACGAACAGATCGTCCAGACCCATCGCCTCGAGGAGCTTCCACGTTCCGTCCGGCAGATCCGCAAGCCAGACCTGACGGTCCTCGGCGTCGGCGATTCTCTGAGCTGTCAATATCATCGTAAGTTCAGTTATATCATGTATTTGTGTCCCAAAGAAATCGATAACGAGATCCACCGGTTGGGTGGTTTCGAGGGATGTAGCCGATGATGGCATGGCCGCAACGACCGGCGTGCCGGCCGGATGCTTCCAACCCCACCTGTTGCTGTCGTGCCCGTCCATAATGGCCTCCTCGTGTTGACTCCGCGTCGCCGCGGCAACGTCGATCTCACCCGTATATCCCTTCAAGAGTCATGCCAGGAAAAAATGGGCGCCGTTGGCGAATCCTCACCTCACGTGGAAGATTGGGTGGAGAAAAAGCGCTTCATCCAGGGGGTACACATGGGTCAGACATCGAAGGCGATCATTGTCGCGTTCGCGTTGGGCCCCATGTTTGGCGGGTCACTGGACGGGGTACAGGTGTCTGGGGCCGACGCCGTCGCGGACTACTTCTTCACCATCGGCAACGCATTCGGGGTCTCCCAGGACGAAATCGGCATTCTGGCCGATTGGGGGCTTCGCCACGAAGAGATCGGAGTCGTCTTGTTCGTCGCGCGTAGAGCCGGGGTGTCGCGGGATGTCGTGGCTTCGCTGCGAGGGCAGGGACATTCGTGGGCCGACCTTCTCCGGCAGTATGGTGTCTGGCCGGGAATCTTCCGCATCGCGTTCCCCCCGGAGACGAACGTCGGGCCCCTGGAGGGCACGTACCGAAGCTTCGCGGAGACGCCGAGGGCCTCCTGGGGCGAGGTCGCCCTTTCCGATCCGGCGGTGATCGCACTCGTTAACATCCGTGTCCTATCCGAACAGATGCGGATCCCAGTTGCGGCGGTGCTCGAGGTGTGGCGACGGGAGGACGACTTCGTCCTCGTCCATCAACGACTCAGGGTGAATTGATGGCGATACATTCAGGATTTGTCCCCCTTTCCGGTTACGTGGAGTACACGGAAAGTGAGATGGAGGAGCGAGCACATGCCTTCCTGGAGGAGTTGCGTAGACGTCGCACAGTCCGGGATTTCTCCGATCGGCCGGTCTCCCGCAACGTAATCGAGACGTGCATTCTGGCGGCCGGCACCGCGCCCAACGGTGCGAACCATCAGCCGTGGCACTTTGCCGTTGTCGCCGATCCAGAGGTCAAGAAGACGATTCGCGAGGCCGCGGAGGAGGAGGAGAAGGAATTTTACTCGGGACGTGCCCCGAAAGAATGGCTGAAGGCGCTCGAGCCTTTGGGTACGAGTGAGGAGAAGCCGTTTCTGGAGAGGGCACCCTACCTGATCGTGATTTTTGGTGAGAGCTACGCGGTCGGCGAGGACGGAAACAAGGGAAAGAACTACTACGTGATGGAGTCGGTCGGTATCGCCACGGGCATGTTGATCACCGCGATCCATCGTGCGGGATTGGTATCGCTTACCCATACACCGTCCCCGATGGGCTTTCTCAATGAGATCCTGGGAAGGCCTAAGAACGAGCGAGCGTTCTTGATCCTGGTGGTCGGTTATCCGGAGACGGACGCCACCGTCCCGGATATCGAAAAGAAGCCGCTAGAGCAGATCTGCACATTCGTCGACTGACGATGAGTATTTAGACTCGATGGTGAAGACTCGATGGGTGAAGAAGTCGCTTCCTTGATAGGGGCTGCCGGCGTCCGTACGTTCACGAAGGCCCTCCTCACGGATCTCCAAGCACTCGAGCGAATGCTTGAGGATGGGGCGATCGAGTCGGGAGTGCGTCGCTTCGGCTGTGAGCAGGAGATGTTTCTCGTCGACCGAGCGTGGCGACCCGCTCCGGTCGCGATGGAGGTGCTCGAGCTCCTCGACGAATCGGCTTTCACCACCGAATTGGCTCGCTTCAACCTCGAAATGAACATCGAGCCGATGCTGCTGGAGGGGGGGTGCTTCAGCGCGCTCCAGGTACGAATCCAGGAGTTGTTGGAGATGGTTCGGGGGGCGGCGTGGAAGGTCGGGGCGGAGGTCGTTCTGACCGGAATACTCCCCACCCTCGGCAAGTCCGATCTGAGCCTCGACAACATCACTCCCCAGCGTCGATATCATGAACTCAACGACGCGCTCACGCGGATGCGGGGGGGAGCGTATCGACTCCAGATCGAGGGCCGGGATGAGCTGTATATCGAGCACGACTCGGTAATGCTCGAGGCCTGCAACACGAGTTGTCAGGTCCACCTCCAGGTCGATGCCGACGAGTTCGCGACGGTGTACAACCTAGCTCAGGCGATGACGGGGCCCGTTGTCGCGGCCTCCGTCAACTCCCCGCTCCTGTTCGGCAAGAGGCTGTGGGCCGAAACTCGGATCGCCCTATTCCAGCAATCCTTGGACACGCGCAGCGCCACTGTCCACTTACGGGAGATCAGCCCCAGGGTTCGTTTCGGGGACCGGTGGGTGGAACGCTCCGTGACGGAGCTCTTCCAGGAGGACATCGCCGCGTTCCGGGTGTTGCTCGCTCAGGAGACGGTTGAGGATCCATTCGAGCGGCTGGCGGCGGGGGAAGTTCCGCGTCTGCAGGCGCTCAACCTTCACAACGGGACCGTTTACCGGTGGAATCGCCCTTGCTACGGCATCTCTGGGGGCAAGCCGCACCTACGCATAGAGTGCCGCGCGCTTCCGGCTGGTCCTACCGTGCTCGACGAAGTGGCGAACGCGGTGTTCTGGATCGGTCTCATCCTCGGAGCTCGAGACGAATTCGGTGACATCACGGAGAGGCTCGACTTCGACGACGCCAAGTACAATTTCTTGGCGGCGTCCAGGCACGGGCTCGACGCGGGGTTCCATTGGATCGACGGGCGTCAGGTGAGTGCGCCCGACCTCATCTGTGAGACTTTGTTGCCTCTGGCTCGCGCGGGGCTCGAGGGTCGTGTCGATCGTGCAGAAATCGACAAGTATTTGGGTGTGGTCGAGCGGCGGGTCGAGGGTCGAAGGACGGGGTCGGATTGGATGATTCTCTCGCTGAACGAGATGGGTGATCAGGGAACCCGATCCGAGCGTATGGCGGCCCTGACCGCCGCCATGGCATGTAAGCAGGGCCAGCACGATCCGTGTCACGAGTGGGACCTCGCCAGGCTGGAGGAGGCGGGAGGGTCGACCCGGGGCTACGCCCAAGTGGAGCAGTACATGACGACTCAGCTCTTCACGGTACAGGAGGACGAGTTGCTCGAGATGGTCGCGTTTTTGATGGACCGCAATGAGATCCGTCATGTTCCAGTGGAGGATGACCGACACCGTTTGGTCGGTCTCGTGTCCTATCGGTCCATTCTCCGCATGGTCGCGGAGATGGGCGGGGACGTAGGCAAGGAGACCACTCCGGTGAGGGCGATCATGGATTCTGAACCTGTGACCGTGTCCCCCGAGACTTCCACGTTGGAGGCCATTGATCTCATGCGGAAACACGGCGTGTCGTGCTTGCCCGTCGTCAAGGGCGGAAAGCTCGTGGGACTGGTGTCCGAGGCGGACTTTCTCCCGATTGCGTACGAGCTTCTCGAGAAAGAATTGATGGAGGATTAGTGTCGAGCACGTGAAAACACTGGATCAAGAGATCGCACGGGAGTTGGGGCGAGTCCGTGGCGTTGGCAGGCAATCGGACCGCACTGGCACACGGTCGCCGCTTCATGGGGAGGGATCTCAACCGGGCGTGGAGCGCGGATCGAGTGCGCGCACTCCGAAATGGTGGCTCGGCTACCGCAAACACATCGAGGAAGAAGGCCGGTTGGTGGTGGACCGGCAGGGGTCATCCACCCTCTGAGCGAGGCAGGGAGTCATGTGTGGTCGGTACGCGTTGTCTTCACCTCTCGGGGAGCTCGTGGAGATCTTCGAGGTGCCGCCGGTGGAATTCGATCACGGCCCGCGATACAACATCGTCCCCACACAAATGGCGCCCGTGGTGGCGACGGATCGACGGGGCACGAGGATGGGACTCCTGCGTTGGGGGCTGGTTCCCTCGTGGGCCGATGACCGCTCGATCGGATCGCGCATGATCAACGCGAGGGCCGAGACACTCCGGAGTAAGCCCACGTTCAAGGAGGCAGCCGTCTCCCGTCGCTGCCTCGTGCCGGCGGACGGATTCTACGAGTGGGCCAAGGAGGGAGGGCGGAAGATCCCTTTTTGGATCCATCCACCGGACGGAGTTCCCCTCAGCTTCGCCGGTCTTTGGGAGCGCTGGAAGCCCAACGGAGAGGAGCCAGTGTACTCGTTCACCATCATCACGGTAGACGCGAACGATTCGATCCGGCACCTCCATCCACGCATGCCCGCCATCATTCCGGAGGAGAACAGGCCCCTGTGGCTCGACGGCGCCGGCTCTCACCAGGACGCCCTGAATCTACTGACACCGTTTGCCGGTGAGCTCGATGCCTACCCGGTGTCGACGTTGGTGAACTCGCCTGCGAACGACGTCGCGGAGTGTATCACGCCCGTCTCGACTTGAGGGTACTCCAGGATGGTACTCCACGGTGGGTGCCGCTTCAGTTGGCCGGCCTCGCGCGCTCGCGCGCCCAGGCCCGCAGTTCCTCCACATGCTCGGCCCGACTCACGGAAAGCGGTACCGTGCCCTCCGCCTCGGAGAGGAGCAGCGCCATGGTGAGCTCATCCGATGTCGAAAAGGCCGTGTAAAGACTGGAGACCACCACCACCTCGATCTCCGAGCCGCTAAAGCCCGCCGTCGCGTCGGCGAGGATGCCGAGGTCGAAGGCGGAGCTGTCCTGACCCCGGCTGGCGAGGTGGATCCGAAATATCTCGCCACGTGTCGCGGTGTCCGGTAGGTCGACGACGAAGATCTCGTCGAAGCGACCCTTTCGGAGGAACTCCGCCGGTGGCGAACGCCTTTTCCAACTCGTCGATCCAAAGTACGACCGGCGCCACCTTCTCGGCGGTTCGCATCGCCCGCTTGAAGTTCCGCTCGCTATCGCCGATGTACTTGTTGTAGAGATTGGACGGGTCGAGCTTGAGGAGAGGCATGTGCCACTCGGCCGCGACCGCTTTCGCCGAGAGGCTCTTCCCGCAGCCCGGAACGCCCAGCAGGAGCACGCCTCGAGGGAAGTCCAGTCCGAACTCTTCCGCTCTCTCGGGCTGGGTGACGACCGCCTTTCTCTTGGCCAGCTACGCTTTGAGGCCCCTCAGATCAGCGATCTCCGAGAGGGAGGACTCCACAGGGTAGTACTCCAACAAGCCATCCCGCTCGACTACGGCGATCTTTGCCTCGATCACATGCTGGATGTCCTCGAGCGTGAGCTTCCCATCTTCGATGATGGCCTTCGTCAGTATCTTCCCGGACTCCATGAGTGAGAGCCCGGCCAGGTGACGCACTAGCAGGGTGACGTCGTCCGCGCTCAAGCTCATCTCCACATATTGTCGCTTGTTCACGTCTCGCTCGATCTGGGAGACCAGATCCCGATACTCGTCCGGTGTGGGACCCGGGAGTGTGACGGGTGTCACCATTCTGTCGACCGACTCGGTGAACGTCAGGCCGGTTCCGGTCACGAGGATGGCCCCGCCCACCTCCCGTAGCTTCTCGGCTGCCTCCCTCATATGTGCGGCGACGATGGCGTCTTGCCCCAGGTGGGGAGCCAGATCCTTGAAGTGGTAGAGGGCGGGCTGATCGGAAGCGGCGATGTGGCGCAAAGCCTTCGCAGGGTCGTCGCTGTCGTAGAC
>CAUZAE010000075.1:0-13523 GCA_963577685.1 Gemmatimonadales bacterium UBA6960
GCGCGACTCCTACCCCCGCGGACCGACGTCTTCAGTCAGGCGGTGGAAAAGGGCGTAAGAATCGTGTTCAGCACGGACGCCAACTCGGGATGGGTGTGGTCGGGCGACACCGCGATCGAGTTCGACCGCCGGGTCGCGGCGGGGCAATCCACGAAAGACGCACTCATCAGCGCCACTAGCCGGGCTGCCGAGGCGATCCCCATGACCGATGTCGGAGACCTCGCGGAGGGCAAGCTCGCAGACGTCATCGCCGTGGAGGGGGATCCGCTCAGGGACATCAACGCCCTGAGGCGAACCGTGTTCGTGATGAAGGACGGACTGATCTATAGGAGGCCCGGGGGATGAGCCGCCCGAGCTTTCCCCTTCTCCCGGAAACCGATGCGGTGGTAGGGATTCACCACGCTCGTCGCCACGTTCTTGAGGTGGGCGCTAACCCGTTTCAAATACCGCAGATAAAGTGCCACGGTGGCCGCATGCCCAGACCGCCCCGACAATGCCTCACCCGCGCACAGGGCACGGACCTGCTCGTCCACCTTGGATGCGATGATGGTGTGAGACCCGATGATGCCCCTGGCCTTGGCCTCGTCGGATCCCTCGAGGGCGGGCACGATGTCGTCGAACATCCGACCCATGCTCTTCTCGATCTCAGCCACCTCGCCGTGGAGCTCTAGCCCGTCGAAAGGCCCCGGGACTGCACCGGCCAGCTCCACGATGTTCTTGGTGTAGTCGCCGATCCGTTCGATGTCGATGACGATGGCGGTGAGCACCAGTCCTAGGTTGATGTCCGGCTTGGCCGACACGGACATATGAGTGACGATCTTCCGCCGAACACTTCGCTCGTACTTGTTGAGTTGTTGATCACGCTTGTAGATGTCGGTCTCCAGCACCCCTTCGGCGTGGAGCTGTTTGACCGCGTGATCGAACATGTCGTGGGAGGCCCGAAGCATCAGGATGGCCTCGTCGTAGGCCTCCTGCAGAGGGCCCTGTGACCTGAAGAGCGTGACGATTTCCTTCCACATGATTTGCTGCCTTTTCTGCTTACAGAATGAGGTAGAGAATGGGGATAATGTGCATTACGACATACACAGCGATAACCATAGCCGAACTGGCCTTCGTCCTGGCCGCCAGAACTCCGACCTGATCCGCCAACCAGATGGGGATCGCGCGGAGAGGATAGAAGAGGGCAATGCCCAGGATGTTGAAGCTCAGGTGAGCGAGACCGATAATCACGGCAGCGGGGCTCCCCGTGGAGAACGATGCCAGCAAGGCGGTGATTGTCGTTCCGATGTTCGCACCGAGCGTGTATGGAAAGATCTGCCTCGTTGACAGAACACCGGTGCCGGCCAGCGGCACCACGAGCGAGGTCGTTGCAGAGCTGCTCTGAACCGCCGCGGTGGTCACCATCCCCAGAGCGAAGCTCGTCGCGTCGTTACGGAACAACACCCGGTCGAACAGGCTCGCCATGCGCTCGAGGAATACGCCGCGCATCAGTTTCATGAGCCGGGTAAGCACCGTGATGAGCACGACCAGCGCGATGGCGATCAGGGGTAGCTCGTACGGCAGCAAACCGGTGATGAAGTCCGACGGCGGCGTCACCACCGCCTTGAGCGGACTGGCCAGGCTCATGCCGCCGACTCCGGCGAAGAGCCCTTGAAGGAACGTCGCCATCTTCTCCACAGGGTGGAAGAAGATCTCGATTGGCAGTATGGCCAGAGCGGCGAGGACATTGAAGAAATCGTGCACCGTCGACGCCGCGAAGGCCCGTTCAAACTCGGCCGGTCGCGTCACGTGGGCGACGGACACGATCGTGTTGGTGGTCGTCGTTCCGATGTTCGCGCCCATGATGATGGGGATCGCGAGCTGGATCGTAAGCGCGTTCGACGCGACGAGTCCGACCACGATCGTCGTCGTGGTCGACGAGCTCTGGATCAGGCTCGTCGCGAGGAAGCCGATGATCAGGCCCGCCACCGGATCGGAGGCGGTGTTCAGCAACTGCTCGGCGAATCCACGGCCACCCATCTTGAAGGCGGCGCTCATCAGCTCGATGCTGAAGAAGAACAGATATAGCAAGGTGAGGAAGTAGACCACGCCCCCAATTACGCGGAGTGGACTGGCCGGCTGTTGGGTTTGCACCGTCGTGTCGGGCAACAGAAGCAGATCCTCTTGGAATGGCAACGACGAGCCGCGAGGAACCTACACGCTTGCGGCGACCGGGGGAACTCGAGTCGCCTTCTACTTGATAGCGACAAACCCCTCGAAGCAAATGTACTTCATGAACGTGGCGATGTCCGTGAAGCCCGCCCGCCGCATGAGCCCCAGATTGCCCTCACGTGAAAACGGCTCCAACACACCCTTGAGGCTCGAGGTCTTGCTGAGGATCTCGCCCGCATCGAAGCCCTGGCTGACTTTGAATTCACTGTACAACTGCACGCTGATGTCTTGGAACCGTGCATCGGGTCCCCGAACCTTCTCGAAGAGAATCAGCGCTCCGCCCCAGTTGAGTCGCTCGTACAGCCGATTGATCAGTTCCTGACGGTGCTTAGGATGAATGAACTGGATGCAGTAGTAAGAGACGATCAGATCGGCTTTCTCGTACTCGAACGTCGTAGCATCATCGACGAACAGCTCAATGTTCTCGATTCCGGAGCAATGTTCCTGCGCCTTTTCGATCATCAGCGCGATCGGATCGATGCCGATCCAGCGCACCGTGGGCTTGCTCGAATGGTGCTCCGCGAGCTTACGGAGGAGCTGGCCCGTAGAAGCGCCGATCTCGTAGCAGACACTGTCGTCGTGGACGAAGTGGTCGCTGATCTGGCACGTCAGGTCGTGACCCTCGTCGTACATCGGCACCGACTGCCGAATGTGGTCCACAAACGTGTCGGCAACACTTCCGTCAAACGTCCAACCGGCGCGTTGGGTCTCGATATTCTGACCTACCTTCACTCTACCTCCCAAGGGAAAGAGTCAGGGCTCTTCAACCGACTCGGGGTGCGCTCGTTCGGGACGAGCATATATTAGGCGGGGGTCAGAAGGCACGCCAGAGTCTCCCACTCCCGAACACCTACGAGAGGATTTCCGACGCTTTTCAGGGAATCGATGGACATAAATTGCACTCCGATGGCCCGTTGGTCCGGATCAGAACGCACACCACTCCTAATCGCGGGTCCGTGCGCAGCGGAGAGCGAAGATCAAGTTCTAGAGACGGCGAACCGGATGTCTGGGACGCGAGCCCACTACTTCCGGGCGGGAATCTGGAGGGCGCGGACCCGGCCCAACACATTTGAGGGCATCGGCGAAAAAGCGCTGCCGTGGCTCCAACGAGCGGGCGCAGAATCCGGTCTCAAGACGGCCACCGAGGTCGCGCAGCCCCACCACGTGGAATTAGCACACGAGCACGACATCGACCTGCTCTGGATCGGGGCACGCACCACCGTAAATCCCTTTTCCGTGCAGGAGCTGGCCAACGCCCTCCGCGGGACTGACGTGCCGGTCCTCATCAAGAACCCGACGAGCCCGGACCTAGCACTTTGGATGGTCGAAATCGAACGCGTCCACGGTGCGGGCGTGAGGGCGCTGGGCACGATCCATCGCGGGTTCCCCGTCGGGGGCAAATCGCTGTATCGGAATCAGCCCATGTGGGACATCGTGATCGAGCTGCGGCGAACGATACCCGAACTGCCTATCATCACCGACCCCAGCCACATCTCGGGTAGCCGTGATCTGATCCAATCGATCTTCCAGCGAGCGATGAACTTCGGAATCGATGGACTCATGATCGAGACCCATCCCAACCCCGACCAGGCGTGGAGTGACGCCGCTCAGCAGATCACACCCGAACGTCTCAGCGAGATCATTAGGCAACCACACGTGCGCACGTCGGGTACGGACGACGCTTCGGCGAACCGCTCGCTCGAGGAGCTACGAGAGGCCATTGATCAGGTCGACCAACAGCTGCTCAGTGTGCTCGAGGAGCGCTCGAACGTCGTTCAGCGTATCGGCGAGTGGAAGCGTGCCAAGAACGTCAAGCCATTCCAAGTCGCACGCTGGAAGGCACTCCTGGCGGATCGGATGGACCGTGCGGGTGCTCAAGGCCTCGATGAAGAGTATGTGAAGGCGATCTTCGAGGTCATCCATCGCGAGTCTGTCTTGTGGCAGAGTCAGATCATGGACGAAGGAGAGTCCTCAGGTACGTGATCGTCGTCTACCTCTCCGCTTTAGCCAGCGGGTACCTCCCCAGACCGCGATCACGAGGACCATAAAGCCCGCAAGCCCGCGAATTCGATCCGTGTGCGCTGTATACGACGAGAGGGAGAGGGTCTCGGCTATGAGAAGCATGCTCGCCGTGAGAAGCAGAGCCGCAACCGTTCCGTACTCCTTGAATACGACACGCCGGCCTTCGAACGTGAGGCCGGCCAATGCCGGTCGCAGACGTCCCAAATTAGGGATCCAACGGGGAACGTCGTGGCAGTACGCCTCGTAGGAGGGGCCGAACTTGGTGCGTAGGAACGCTTCTTCGGTCGCGACGATAGAGGTGTATAGGAACAGGTAGAACGGTACGCCGATCCAATACATCGCTGGGCCGTTCCAGACCACGAGGAGCCCGAAATAGATCATCAGGTTGGCTAGGTAGAGCGGATTGCGGGATACGGCGAACAGACCGCCCGTCACCAGATCCTCCGCATATACCTTGCGGCCCTTCCCTCCGCGAATGATGTACACGAGACCGATCACCGCGATGCGCAGCGTCTGGCCGAGGGCCGAGAGCAGCAAGCCGAGCGCGTCGAGCCATATGTCCAGAGACTCGCTACCGAAGGGTTGCCGTGGCCGGGTCGCGACCAGGAGCGTCAGAAAGACGGCCGGGGAAATCGCGTCCCGGTAGCGGAAGAAGAACGTCCCGCTGCGAATGAAGAAGCCAGGCCGGGGCTCGATGTCGCGCGACTTCTTCAAGTGTTCTCTGACTGTAGAGGACCAAAGTTCAGGGCGAACAAAACGTCAGCCTAGCACAAACAGAAATCAAGGTGGGTCTTGGCGCAGTCTTGTGATGGCTCCCATCGCCCGGCCATGTTGCTCGGAGGAGATCCCGGTCACTGGAAAACGTTCTCGAGCAAGGACGGTACCCATGCATACCTCACATAACTACGGTCCTCGCGTCCCCCTCGTAGGCTTCGTCCTTGCCTGGGTCCTTCTTGCACTCGTTACCGTGGTCGTGCCGAATCCACTCCGGGCCCAAGCCCGTGACTACGATTCCGCGCACCCCTTCGGCACACTCCAAGAACAGGCCAAAGTCCAGCAGACTTGGTTGACGGAGCGCCTGGAAACCAACCTACCCCTTCTCATGCGGAAGCACGGCGTCGACATGTGGGTGTTAGCCATGCGTGAGTACAACGAGGACCCGGTGTTCAAGGCTCTCGTCTCGCCCACCACCTTCGCGGCCCGACGTCGTACCATCTACATTTTTTACGACCGAGGACAGCAGGAGGGCGTGGAACGCCTGGCGTTGGGCGGCACCTCGCAAGGCGGCGTCTACGAGGCTGTGCGGGCCACTACGGTGGCGTCGGATGGTCGAGCGGGAGAGCTGTGGGGACAGGACCAGTGGGACCTGTTCGCTCGCATGGTCGCGGACCGAAATCCCCGACGGATTGCCGTCAACATCTCCCACGACATCAACTTCGCGGATGGACTGGCGGCGGGTGAGTGGGAGCAGATGGAACGCGCCCTGGGGCCGGAGTTGGCCGGTCGGGTGGTTCGGAAACCTCTACTGGCTGTCGACTATCTGGCCATGCGCGTCCCCGGTATGACGCCGACGTACCGCCGCATGCAGGCGATCGTGCACGAGATCATCGGCACGGCCTTCTCCGACGTGATCATCGAGCCGGGCAAGACCACCACGGAGGAAGTGGTATGGTGGATGCGTCAGCGGGTCCACGATCTCGGTCTGGGTTCCTGGTTCCAGCCCTCGGTGTCCGTGCAGCGACAGGGCGTGGAGATGGGCGATTCGCTCGCGCCAGTCATCTTGCGCGGTGACGTCCTTCATTGCGACTTCGGCATCGTCGCTCTGGGGATGGCCACCGATACACAACACATGGCCTACGTACTTCTGGAAGGGGAAACTGAGGCCCCAGAAGGCCTTCAGCGGGCCCTCGCCAACGCGAACCGTCTGCAGGACATCCTCATGGAGGAGACCCGGGTCGACCGGTCAGGAAACGACATTCTCGCTTCGGTCCTGCGCACGATGCGCTCCGAGGATCTGGACGGGACGATGTACACGCACCCGATCGGCGATCATGGCCACGGTGCAGGCCCATTGATCGGCCGGTGGGACAACCAGAGCGGCATTCCGGGCCGGGGGGACCCGTTCGTGATCCCGAGCATGTGGTTTTCCACTGAGCTCCAAGTGACCACTCCGG
Source organism: Gemmatimonadales bacterium UBA6960 (assembly GCA_963577685.1). Classification (GTDB taxonomy): domain Bacteria; phylum Gemmatimonadota; class Gemmatimonadetes; order Longimicrobiales; family Gaopeijiaceae; genus UBA822. The sequence continues at coordinate 6,408 of CAUZAE010000075.1, forward strand.
TTCCCGAGTGGGGCGGCCAGGGGGTGCGCATGGCTCTAGAAGAGGAGGCGGAGGTCACCGCGGGGGGTGAGATGCGCTGGGTGCTGCGGCGACAGACGGAGTTGCATTTGGTCTATTAGGGCCCCCAACGTCGCTCGCGAACTCAGGTCCCGGCCCGTACAGCCCGCCCGGGCCTGACGTCCTCAACGATTTCGCCTCCGTCCACCACCAACACGCCGTTCACGATCACGTATTCGATTCCGTCGGATGGGGTCGACCCGTCCAGGTAAGTCGCCCGGTCGATGACGGTCGCCGGGTCGAAGACCGTGATGTCTGCATCGGCCCCCACCCGAATCCGACCCTTGTTCCTCAGTGCGGGGACCCATGATTCGAGTCTCCGAGCGGGCTGGATTGTCATCCGCCCGAGCGCGTTCATGAGCTCGAGCGCACCCTGCTCACGCACGTACCGCCCCAGGATCTTCGCGAACGTGCCCGCACTTCGGGGGTGTCCCGTACCGCCATCGCTCGCGACCATGGTGACTGGACTCGTAACCGCGGCGAGCGTCATCTCTTCGGTCCGGCTGTGGATGATCACCGAGCCGCCCTCGTCCCGATAGCGTCCGAACGTCTCGCGCGTCAGGCGCTCCCCCGTACGAACCCACTGATAGCGCTCAAAGCGATCGTCCTCCCAGCTCTCCCAGTCGTCGAAGAGCGCCGACTGAATTCCGGTCTGTCCGGCGCCGTACGGATACGCTTCCGTCGTGACGTCCTGGCCAGCGCCCTGCGCCGCTTCGATCATCTCTAGGAACTCGACGATATCCGTGCCGCCGCTCGAGTTCGCGTGCACGACGTGCAGGGGCACTCCGACGTTACGGGCCGCGGTGAGTGTCGAGTCGAGTCCCTCCAGCCCGCCACGCATGTGGATGAAGGCGGTCACCCCCCCGGCAGCCGCGACGGCGAACATCCGCTCGATCTCCACCATCGTGGCACCCGGCGTATAAGCGCTCCCGAAGCCCACCCCGACGGCCCCCTGAGCCAGCCCTGCGCGTATGAGGCGCTCCGTCTCCGTGATCTGCTCCTCCGTGGCCGGCTTTCGGGTCGTTGCGCCGCCGGTCCCCATGACCGGGTCTCCCATCGCGAGTGCGCGCGCGCCGATGTGGCCCTGGGCGACCCCGTGGTTTACGAGTTGACCGCCTTCACGCTCTGCGTACCACGCTTCGACATCCGCCGTCCCGATCTCCAGCTCCAGTCCCGTCGTGACGCCGTCCTGCACCTGGAGACGATACGCTTCCTCGCTCTGGCCGTGCCTGTGGAGGTCCACGAACCCGGGTGCGACGACGAGATCGACGGCTTGGATATGCCGGGCACCCTCCAGCGGTTCGACCGAGATGGTAGCCACCCGGCCATCGACGATTCCTACGTTGCGGACCGCGTCCAGTCCGGATTCCGGATCCATGACGCGGCCACCTTCGATCACCAAATCATAGGGTGGGCCACAAGCCGAAGCTCCGGCCGCGATGAGGAGGGCAGTGAGGCTCGGTAGGAACCGGCCCGGGTCAGGGCGACAGCGGAACGACGCGAGCATGATCAACTCCTCTGGTCGGAGAAGGCACTCTCTAGCGTGAGGCACCCATAACCTTCTAGGGGCCAGGGGGCCGGCGGTCAAGGCGCACTGGCCGGCCCCGGCCCATTCGTATTAGCCAGGCATGGGACCCACTCTTACCCTGCGTCCGCCTCCGCTCCCGGCCTGCGCAGGTTGGGAAACGCGTAGCCCAGGGCGAGAAAGCCTCCACCCACCACCATGAACAGCAGGATGCACCAGATCGCGTCCAGGTTTGCCAGATCCACTACGAACAGCTTCCCGACCAGGAGCAGCAGCGTCGCCACACCAGTCTGCCACATCACCTGGCGCGCGTTCCGGAGGCCGACCACGAGCAACGTGATCGCATAGGCCGCCCACAGGAACGAGACGTAGGCGTGGCCACCGGAGGGCGGCACGAACTCACGCCAGATCAGAGCTAAAACGGCCGCATGCCCGGTCAGGTAGTGGTAGACCTTCTGTTTGCCCACCAGGCGACAAGCCAAGAAGGCGGCCGTAATCGCACCGAGATCCGCCAAAGCACCCACATTCAGCATCGGTGTTCCGCTGGCCGGGGCAAGGAGTCGTGCGCCCAAGTAGAGACCCACGATGCCCGACAGCACGTGCCCCCAAGCCTCGGTCCACGAATCGGAGATTCTCCTGGCCACTTCGTGGACCACGAGCGCTTGGGCCGCGAGGGCCACGAGCAGCGCCTCTCCGTCTAGTAGCAGGCTCAGGGCGAGCGTGCTCAGCATGAGCGCCACGAGCCCTGGCGTATGGCCCAGATCTCTCACACCCGGACGCTCCACCACCATGCGCGCGGCCAGCGCGTAGACAACGGTCAGGCCCAGGGCGACCACCCCGGCCTCGACTGTAGAGAGCCGCCACGCCCAACTCGTCAGGGCGAGGGCGATGAGGGGTGTGGCGACCGACAGCAGGTGAACGTCCCTTCTCAGCGATTCCTCGGGCTCGTCGGTCGGCGTGGCGTTCACTCCTTCCCCAGAAACGACCTCTCGCGCGAGAGGGATCGCCCAAAAGGACAACCACGCCACCACGATCCCAACCTGGACGCTGGCGGCGTCCAGAAAAACCGAGCTCGAAGACGCGCCGACCGCGATGGCCAGGACAAACCAGCCGCCCACAACGGCTACCTGGAGTAAGGGACGCCAGCCGCGATGGAAATAGACGGCTGAGGCTCCCGCGAGAACGAGCGTCGTGTAGGCGATCAGCCCCGGCACGTTGCCCGACCCGGTGTACAGCAGGAAGGGTGTGCCCAACCCACCCATCACACCAATCACCGACAGAGCGGCTCGGTCCAACTGCAGCGACAGGAAGAACGCAAGCATGGTGGCCGCCACCATGAGTCCGAACGCGAACGGATACGAGAACCGCCCATAAAGCTGGAAGGCGGAGAAGCCCGTGATGTAGAACGTGGCAATGGCTCCGCTGAAAAGCGCTTGAACGTACCCGGGACGGGAATCGCTCAGTTTGAAGCCCGCCACCTGGAGCGCCAGCCCTAGCACGTATCCGGAGGCAACGCGGACAGCAGGAATCACCCAGCCTTGGTCGTTCGAGTACTCGAACGCGAACGCCACGGCGAGCAGCACGAGACCGATGCCGACACGGGGCAACCAGACTTCGGCGTTCTCGAGAATGTCGCGAGCCGAGAACCCTTTCGGGGGAGGCCTCGGCGACGCGTGTGGACGCGGCTCGAAGGCCGACTCGAAAGGTGGGGCCGTGGCGGAAGGAGTCGGACCCGAGGCCCGCTCCGGACCCCTCGGCTCTCGCTCCCCATGCGACACCCGCGTTTTCAGCTCCTTGCGGAGCACCTCGACTTGCCGTTCGGGGCGTTCGACGCGCGCTTTGAGGTCCTGATCAGGATGATCCTGGTCCACGAGTCGCCCCCTTCTAGAGGCGGGTGCCGAGGGGATTCTTTCTATACGGAAACCGTCGGCCTGCTCAAGTCTGAACGCAAGGATGGCGTGAACCGGTGAAGGCCTCGCCGGGGGTGCCGATTATCTTGTCGGGTGACGCGCTCGGTCGAGGCGGACTTCGCGAGCGCCCCACGCGGTCTGTAGAGTGAAGCGTGTAGATTGGGAGGTCCGAGAAATTTCGTAGAGGTTGCCTCCAGGGGGACGGTAGATCGAGATGAAGAATTTGTGGAACGATCGTGAGGCCACCGAGCACGGCGATGACCCCCTAGGACTTCGCGTCTATACTTCTCGCCTTCTCGGTCGAGAGCCCGACCTCGTGTTACACGGCGGCGGGAATACCTCGGTCAAGACGACCACGACCGACCTCTTCGGAAATGCTCATCGGGTGATCTACGTGAAGGGCAGTGGATGGGACCTGGAAACCATCGAGGCCGCCGGCTTCGCTCCGGTCCGTCTGGACGTGCTCCTGAGCATGGCGGCACTCGAGCAGCTCGACGACGCGGACATGGTCCGTGCCCAGCGAGCCGCGATGCTCGACCCCGATGCGCCCTCCCCCTCCGTCGAAGCCATTCTGCACGCACTCATTCCGTTCGAGTACGTCGATCACACGCACGCCGACGCGGTCGTGTCCGTTACCAACACACCGACCGGCGAAGAAGCCATTCGCGACATCTATGGCGAGCGTGTGTGGGTGGTTCCGTACGTCATGCCCGGCTTCGCTCTGGCTCGGACCGTCTACACGATGACTCGGGAGAGGGATTGGGCGGAATGCGACGGCATCATCCTGATGAATCACGGCGCGTTCACCTTCGCGGATGACGCGAAGAGCTCGTACGAAAAGATGATCGACCTCGTCAGCCGAGCCGAGGCGTACCTGTCTAGGACCCACCCGGCGAGAATCTCTCCGGTGCCTCCTCCGGAGGACCTGGAAGCCCTCGTCGCGATTCGCCGGTCGGTCGGCGTAGCCCGCGGTGAGGCCGTGTTGGCTCGTTGGGACGCAGATCCCGCGTCGGTCGGCTTCGCGGAACTAGAGGACGTGGCAGAACTCGCGACGCGCGGACCGCTGACTCCCGATCACGTCATCCGGACCAAACGCACTGCGTTGGTCGTGGGGGACGATCCGGCGGCGGACGTCGAGGCGTATGTGGAAAGCTACCGGGAGTATTTCCAACGGAACGCGACGGAGGGTCTCACTTGCCTGGACCCGTCGCCGCGCTGGGCCGTGTGGCCGGGTCGCGGTACGATCTGCTTCGGACGCAGCCCCAGGGAGGCTCGTATCGTGGCGGACATCAAGGACCACACGATTCGGGCGATCCAGCATGCCGAGGCCCTGGGCGGGTGGACTACGCTCCCCGAGAGGGACGTGTTCGACGTGGAGTATTGGGTCCTCGAGCAGGCCAAACTCGCCCGATCCGGACCGCCACTTCAGTTGGCCGGCAAGATCGCCCTGGTCACCGGAGCTGCGAGCGGGATCGGTCTAGCCTGTGCTCACGAGCTTCTGAGCTTGGGAGCGGTCGTGGGCGCAGTCGATGTCGACCCCGAGGTCGTACATCTGATGGACTCCGACGCCTGGGTCGGTATCGAGTGCGACGTCGCGGATGACGTGGCGATGGCGGAGGCCGTGAAGACCGTCGTGCGGCAGTACGGCGGGCTCGACATCATCATCGACAACGTGGGAGTCTTTCCGAAGAGTGGGACCATCGAGGAGATCCAGCCCGAGGCCTGGGACCGCAGCATGGCCGTGAATCTGACGAGCCATCAGCGACTTTGGAAGGAGTGTATCCCCTTCCTACGCCTCGGAGCAGAACCCGCGGTGGTTGTCATCGCATCGAAGAACGTTCCGGCCCCCGGACCGGGTGCTGCGGCGTACTCCGTCGCAAAAGCAGGGCTCACACAGCTTGCCAGGGTGGCAGCCCTGGAGCTCGGGGAAGCAGGCATTCGAGTCAACGTCCTGCACCCCGACAAGGTGTACGACACCGCTCTGTGGACCTCTGAAGTACTCGAGGAACGAGCGGCGCACTACGGCGTTAGCGTCGACGAGTATAAGACGCGCAACGTTCTGCATACGGAGGTCAGCTCTCGGGACGTGGCGACCCTGGCGTGTGCCATGGCAGGGTCGCTGTTCGCCAAGACCACCGGAGCGCAGATCGCAGTCGACGGAGGGGACGTGCGCGTCATCTGAGACGTCGTACTGCCAGCTCCTCCTACTGCCACGATCGGGATCTCCGGAGAGGTCAGTAGCTTGCGATTCTGGTGCAGTGAGGGGCAGAATCAACGCGTGCGTCTCGTTACTGAATCGTGGTCTTCTTCGAGCCTGAGATTAAGGAGGCAACCCGGTGAACAAACCCCGCCGATTTCATCTAGTGAGCCTGGTCGTTCTAGCTGGATTATTCCTAGTGGCGATGACGGGCCGGAACATGACGTCTGCCGTCGACGACGAGGGTCAGAAAATGGCGCTTGCGGCTCAGAGATATCTCGCATCTCTGGGGGAGGAAGAGCGAGCGCAGGGCGCCTGGTCCCTGGAGGCCGAGCAGCGCTTCGATTGGCATTTCGTACCGCGCGAGCGTTACGGCGTCCGGCTCAAGGACATGACGGGCGAACAGCGCAGCGCTGCGCACGGACTGCTTCAAAGCGTCCTCAGCTCGCAAGGCTATCTCAAAGCGACGGGGGTCATGCAACTCGAGGGCGTGCTGGGCGTGATCGAGAACCGCCCCGAGCGCCGGGATCCAGAAGACTACTACTTCAACGTTTTTGGATCCCCCTCCGGTGAAAATCCGTGGGCCTGGCGATTCGAGGGGCATCATATCTCCCTGAATTTCACTTCCGCGGGTGACGCTGTCCCTTCCGTGACGCCGGCCTTTCTGGGCTCGAATCCTCATCTGGTCGGCGAGGGAAGTCACTCCGGATGGAGGTTGCTCGGTGCCGAGGAGGATCTTGCCCGCGAGCTCATGGCCCTGCTGACCGAAGACGAGCTCCATCAGGCGATCATCGAAGTGGAAGCGCCGAGTGACATCGTCACAGGCAACGCACGCAGTGTGGAAATGGACCGGCGCAAAGGTCTTGCGGCCTCGGAGATGGGCGACGCGCAGCGCTCGGCGCTGCATCAACTGCTCGCGGAGTTCCTGGGGAATGTCGACAAGGATATCGCCGAAGCAGAAATGAACCGGATGTTCGAGGCGGGCCTAGACAACCTCTATTTCGCCTGGGCGGGAAGCACGGAGCCCGGAGAGGGGCACTACTATCGCATCCACGGTCCGACCATCCTGATCGAGTACGACAACGTACAGAACGACGCGAACCACGTTCACTCGGTGTGGCGCGATCCGGAGAATGACTTCGGCGATGATTTGCTTCGGAGGCACTACGAGGAAGCGGACCACCACCAGGGGGACAGAACGCCCTAAACCACCACTACTCCCGCGCGCCCATCCGTTTTCGCGGAATCCTCTGGTCGCTCATGGCCGCCTGGTAGACGAAGGTGGCCATGATTACGGCGTTCTTCATCAGGTCCTCGACGGGGATCGTGTCGAAGAAGTCCAGGTTGGTGTGACCGCCCGTACCGCCGACTCGGGCTTGCAGAAACTGGAACGCCGGCAGACCCGCGGCGTCGAAAGGCACGTGGTC
>CAUZAE010000076.1:0-13390 GCA_963577685.1 Gemmatimonadales bacterium UBA6960
TCGTACCACCCGAGACATTCTGGGAGGCAGATTGGATGACCTGCCCCTCCTCGACGTCCTTCTGGAGAATCGTGCCCGCCATCGGGGCACGGATGATCACGTCGCTAAGACGGAGCTGGCTCAACTCATAGTTGGTCTCGGCCTTCACCAACGTCGCCTGAGAGTTCGCGAAATCCAGGTTCTTGCTCTCATGCTCCTGGAGGGAGATGACTCCGGAGGCCAAGAGCAGCTCCGAGCGCCCCAGTTGGGCCTGAGAGATCTCGAGCCTTGCACGTGCGACCTGGAGGTCGGCCTCCGCCTGATCGGATGCGTTGCGGACGTCTCGAGGATCGATCTCGGCGAGGAGGGCTCCGGGCGCGACCTCGTCTCCGATGTCGACGTGCAGGCGAAGAATCTCACCCGACGCCTTCGATTTCACCTCTACCTCGCGAATGGGCTCGACGAGCCCCGTTGCCTCAGCGGTGATCATGAGGTCACCGCGGGTCACCGCCGCCCGCTGGAGCGTCGGCGCCTCCTGTGCCTCCCCCGTATCACAGGCGAGAATGAATGGAAGGAGGAGAATCGTACTCCAGGGCCGAAGGCCTCGAATCTGTGTCATGCGGGTAGCTCCGTGTGCGTTTGCTCGAAATCTCTCGCGATCACACCATCGTGAAGGTGGATCTGTCGTTTGGCGTACTCTGCGATATCGTGTTCATGCGTCACGATCACGATCGTCTGTCCTTCGCGGTTCAACTGCACAAAAACGTCCATCATCTCCGCGCTCGTGACCGAGTCGAGGTTTCCCGTGGGCTCATCCGCCAGCAGGAGAGCCGGATTGTTGACGAGCGCCCTGGCGACGGCCACGCGTTGCCGCTGTCCCCCGGAGAGCTCGGGGGGTCGGTGACCCATGCGGTCACTCAAACCAACGAGCGCCAACTTCTCCTCGGCCCGGCGCCTGCGTTCCTTCGCTGCCACACCAGCATAAATGAGAGGAAGCTCGACGTTGTGGAGCGCAGTCGCTCGAGGGAGCAGGTTGAACGTCTGGAAGACGAATCCGATCTCCCGATTTCGTATGCGGGCGAGCTCGTCGTCGGTCAGGTCGCTTACTTCGATACCGTTCAGCCAATAGTGGCCATCCGTTGGCGTATCCAGGCAGCCGATGAGGTTCATGAAGGTCGACTTACCACTTCCGGAAGGACCCATGATGGCGACGAACTCACCCGGGTGAATATTCAGATCGACACCACGCAACGCCCGGACGGTCTCCGCCCCCAAAACGTAATCCTTCCGAAGGCCGTCGGTCCGGATGATCAGGTCGCTCACGAATTTCTCCCGAGTATCGCCTTGAGCCGCTCCTGAGCAATCGCCGGCGGGCTCAACGCCACCGCGGCCGTGAGCGCGAATGCTAATCTCTTGATCATGAAGTTTACTGTCTTGAGTCCCGCGTGCGTCTCGCACGTCGTCTGGCGTCGTTTTCCGCCAATAGAGTGTCGTACATCTCGCGCTGATCGTCGGTCAGAACCCCCTTGATCTCTTCCAGGAGATCCGCGACGACGGCACTATACCGTGGACGAAACTCCTCGTTGAGGTCCGACATCCGCTTCCTGTGGAACGATACGAGTGAGTCGACCGAGGTCTTCTGGAAAGCCGTCAGGCCAACGCCTTCGACGATCAGGGGGCGCCGCCCCCTCCTCTCCGACCTGGTTTGGTCACGTGTCTCCTCAGGCGTGCTCACACTCGCCGTTTGGTCCCAGGCCATCCCGACGACGATCCCGCTCCCGAAGAACAGAACGAGGGCAGCGACCGCAACGATCTTCACTCTGAACACGCTTGTCACCGACATCAAAAGGTCCCCTCGATAAGGAGGAAGGGATCGTCGATATCACCTTGCGCCATAACATCCGCGAGGGTCTGGTCCTCGAGGCCCACCCAGAGGGCCTCCTCCACATCGATCGCCACATTCGACGGGTTCCGGAGCAGGAGGAAACCGCCGATCGCCGCAGCCACCGCCGCCGCCGGAACGAGCATTCGGGCCCACGACTGCAGCAGATCGGCAACGCTGACACTCCTCAGGAGGCGGCGACGGTAGAGCTCATTCGCCGCTCGCTCCATGACATTTCCACGCAGTCGCGCCCAATAGCCCGGACTGCGCAGTTGAGGGTCGAGGATCCCGAACCCTAGATCTCCCTTCGAGGGATCCCCCTTAGCCTGCTCTCGTCGACCATTGCTCGTCATACTGTCTCTCCCTTCTCCATCTGGAACTCAGAAAGGACTGGGTCACTCTTCAATGCCTTCCGCGCAAAGTGCAGATGTGACCGGACCGTTCCTTCCGGAAGTCCGAGCCGCTCCGCGATCTCGCCATGTTTCCAACCCTCCAGGTCGTGCAACAGCACGATCTCTCTTTGGGTCTGTGGCAATTTCTGCAACGCGCTCTGCAACCGCTCCTCGAGCTCAGTATGTTCCCTCACTTGCTCGGGAGTCCGGCCTGTGGCCGGGGCCCCTTCAGGCACACGGTCCGTATCGCGAAGGGTCTCTCGCCGAACGAGATTTCGAGATCGGTTTCTCACGATGGTCAAGAACCAACCTGCGAATCGGTCCGGACTCCTGCACTCTTCGAGCCGCTCGAGCGCCACTATGAAAGCCTCCTGGACAGCGTCCTCCGCATCTTGGTGCCCGCCGGTCACGGACCGGCTCACGGCGTACGCAGCCCTCATGTATCGACCGACAAGAGCCCCGAAAGCCCGGCTGTCACCTTCTCGAACTCTCCGAACGAGGTCCCCGTCCGATGCCTTGTCCGTCACACCCATGAAGACACCGCGACCGCCCGTCCCGTTGAGTTTGAATCCGTTTGTTGCTACCGAAGACTTCGTGAAGCACGTAAACGTTAGACCTAGACGGGCCCCGCAACGCGCCAGCTGCCGAACCCTGGACCTTAGTCGGCCGCCCTCGCCGACCCCAACAACTCGCGAAGGCGGTCTTCGGGAAAATCTTCAATGGTCTTTCCCACAGCCACAGCCTGGCGAGCCGCCACCGACGGATCCTCCGCCCGGAAGAAGGTAAGGTGCAGGAGCTGGGCGCCGGTGTCTCCTCGCGACCCGACCGAAGCCCGACCGGAAAGACGGACGATCCACTCACACCCGTCACCGTCGAATTTCCGGGAAGGAAGGCTCTCGATCGGAGTGGGAGCGAGGGACTGGCGCTTCACCGACTCCGCACGCCTTGGAGAGCGCCCGCTACCCGCCCTGGTCGACCGGGCCCCGTGGTGCAACTTCTTTGGACGCCTTCGCACGCCCCTGGCGATCCCCATACGGGGGGCCACCTCAGGGGACGCGGCCAAAGCCGCCGATCGACCATTCGACGGTGAAGCCACCTCCCCGAGAGCCTCTCGAATCGGGATGGGGGCCGGGCGGCTGCCCTCCCTCTGGTCCGCTTGTGTATCACTCATGGTGGGAGAAGATGGGCCCCCGCCAGCGGCTTCGCTATAGCCGCGCGCCCGAAGCAGTCGGATCGGGGCGTGGATTTTTCTGTTGGCCACAGAGGGAATCGTCGTAGGTTGGTAGTGAGATCCTCTTACTGGGTGCGAACCCAGCTTTGTCCCCCTTGCACCGGTGCGCGTTGAATTTAGATGACGGGCAAATGACGGAAGGAATCCTGAAGGGGGTTGGAGCTAGGAGAGAATACGGACAGCTTCTCAACCTTCATTCGCGGATCTCAATCCAACTGAAAGAGATCCGTGACGGTCTCGTGACTCCCAGTACGTCGGAGATCCTCTCCGTAATCCGGACCCGTACGGGATCCGACCCGGACGAGGGACTGGGTGAAATCACGGCGGCCGTCGAGGAGGCCCTTCGCGCACTGAAGCTCAGCGAAGCGAAGATCCGCGATGAGATCATCGAGGACCATGAGCACACGGCGATTGAAGGTATCGAGAACTTGCCCGCGACCTTGGCTCGGTTCCTCGCCGAGCGTCGGGAACTTCCGGGGTTCAACTTCAAGGTGAGGTGGGACGAGAATCGGGGCTGGATCATTCTGTGGAAGGAGTATACGGAAACCGGCTCCGTCCGCGGTTCGGGACAGTTCTACGAGCGGCCGTACGCCTGGCTAGACGAATAGGCTTACTCGCGGGCCCTCAGGGGGCCACCCGCCCACCACCTGCCCGAAGGGTGGAGAGAACCTTCACCCCATAAAACATTCGAATGTACTTGGCCTGCGTCGGCGTGACGCTCCGCACTGTCCACACCAACCGAACGTAGTTCGGCTCCCTGGGCTGGGCGAGAAGCTTCATGCCCGCTTCCCTGGGTAAGCAATCTCCCTTTCGATTGTTACACGGTGAGCAAGACGTTACGACGTTGTCCCACGAATTTTCTCCTCCCCGAGACAGTGGGAGGATGTGATCCCGGGTAAGGAACTGTCTACCCGTGAGCTGTCTCCTTCGCCGCCCACAGTACTGACATCGGTAACTGTCCCGAGCGAATAGAAACGTGTTGGTGACCTGACGACGGAAACGTCTCGGAACATGGACGAAGCTCACGAGCCGGATGACGGTGGGGAAAGGAAGCCTGACGCGAGGTGATCGGAAGGCGCGCTCCGCGTCCACTTCGAGAACTTCGGCCTTCCTGTCGAGGATCAGCCGTATGGCGCGACGAGCCGGGATCATGGTCAACGGCTCGTAGGACGCGTTCAAGGCAAGGCAGCCCATCGCGACTCCGCGGACGGTTCCACTGGGGCCTTTGGCTCCAGACATCTTCACCCTCTACACAATAGAGCCTCCATAGGCTCCCGTCGCCACAAGAACCACGATTCTACAGGAGGGCTCGAGGATCACGGTCGATGGCCAACCGGACCTCCGCACCTCTCGTTCGGAACTCTGCCTGGAGTCTCTTCGCGACCTTTCCGAGCGCCATGGCCGAGCCACTCCGAAGAAGGAAGTGCCAGCGCCACCGTCCATGGAGCCGCTCGATCGGCGAGGGGGCAGGACCTACGAGATCCACAAGCTCCCCCAGCGTCATTCGTGCTCGAAGCCACTCGGCAGCGGCTTCGGCATTCCGAGCCGCGTCCTCCGGATCGGGACTACTGATCACCACATTGATGAGGCGGACGACAGGCGGATATCTGGGCTCCTGACGCTCCATGAGCTCTCTGCGAGCAAAGCCCGGGTAGTCATGGGCGAGCGCCGCCTGGATCGAGTAGTGTTCGGGTAGAGAGGTCTGCACAAGCACCTCGCCTCCTAGCTTGCCGCGCCCCGCTCGGCCGGCCACCTGGCTCAAGAGCTGGAAGGTCCTCTCGCTCGCCCGGAAATCCGGCAAGTGCATCCCCACATCGGCATTCACGACGCCGACCAAGGTCACTCTTGGAAAGTCGAGACCCTTGGCGATCATCTGAGTGCCCAACAGGATATCTACCTCGCCACGCTCTACGCGGCCCAATATCTCATGATGCGACCACTTGCCAGACGTGGTGTCCACGTCCATGCGAGCCAAGCGAGCCCGAGGAAACGTCTCGGCCACCACGCGCTCCACCTGCTCCGTGCCCAGGCCCCGAAATGAAAGATCGCTGGAGCCACAGCGGGGGCACCTCAAGGGTGCCGACTGGTCGTGTCCACAGTGGTGGCAAACGAGCCGGCCCTTTCCCCGGTGATAGGTCATCGAAATCGAACAATTAAGGCAACTCTCGACGTCGCCGCAGTCCAGACATTGGACGAAAGAGGAATACCCTCTTCGGTTCAGCAGCAGAATAGTCTGCTCTTTCCGTTCGAGACGGTCTCGTACGGCTTCGACCAAGCGCTGCGTCAGCACCACACCGGCCTCGCTTCGTGCTTCGCCGGCACCGCGATCCCTCTTCCGTTCCTCCCGCAAGTCAATCAAGTGAACCGGAGGCAGCGTCCCCCCACCCACCCGGTCGAGTAGAGAAAGGCAACGGAATTTGCCACGCTCCACGTTGTGCCAACTCTCCAAGGCCGGCGTAGCACTCCCGAGCACGCACAGGGCCCCCTCCTGTGCAGCCCTGACCACCGCCATGTCTCTTGCCTGATACCGAGGCGCTTCGCTCTGCTTGTAACTGCCATCGTGCTCTTCATCCACGACCACGACGCCGAGGTGGACCACAGGTGCGAAGATGGCAGAGCGGGCGCCAACAACCACCCGGCGGCGGCCCGATCGGACCTGCTGCCATGCGTCGAATCTTTCCCCGTCCGAGAGCGCCGAGTGGAGGACGGCTACCTCATCGCCGAAGCGGGCGCGAAAACGCGACACGGTCTGGGGCGTCAGCGAGATCTCGGGCACGAGCACGATGGCACCCCGATCTTTAGCGAGGGCGTGGCTGACAAGCTCCATATAGACCAAGGTCTTCCCGGAGCCTGTGACCCCGTGAAGCAGGAAGGGCTCACTCTTCCCCGAATCGAACGCGGCGATCAGCGCCTGGATTGCGCTGGCCTGGGGTCCGGTAGGCGCGTGACGGTGATCCACATGTGTCATGCTCGCGAACGGATCTCGCTCGACGATCCGATCCTCCACGACTGCCAGGCCCTTGTCCTCCAGCCCGCGGATCACACTCCGACTGAATCCCGACGGTCCCGTGAGGTGCGCCAACTCGACCGTTCCTCCGGATGCCGCGAGGCTCCTGTACGCCTCGGCCTGTCGCCTGGCGCGCCCGGTCAACGTCTCCAACTCATCGAGATCGTCGATCCACCGTTCGAGCCGTACGATCCTCTCTGTCTTCACAGGCGGAGGGCGGGGGGCCCGGGTCTCCAAGGCCACGACTCCGGCCGCGGCGAGGGACCGTAGTTCAGCCCAAATGGAGCCCATGCGCAGGCTCCGCCTGACTCCCTGGACCGTCTGTGGCGTCCTCTCGAGGAGAGCCGCAATGACGCGTTTTTCCCTTGTTGTCCCACCATCGGCCGATCCGTCGAGGAGGCCGACCATCTCTCTGGACGTGTCGGAGAGTACAGACGGCATCATGCTGCGCAGTGCGATCCCCAGAGACGTGATGTAGTAGTCGGCCATCCAGCGAGCCAAACGCAGCTGCGCCGGCGTGATGGAGGGTCGTGACTCCAGGACGGAAATCACCGACTTGATGCCTTTCAGTCCCTCGTCACCCCCGTGTCCCACGACGAAGCCGATACGCTTGTCGCGTCGAAAAGGGACGAGCACCCGCGTGCCCAATTCAGGAGGCTCGCCCCGCACCGAATACGTAAATACACGATCCAAGGGGAGCGGCAGGGCCACGCGAACGAAGGAAGAAACGAGACTCATGAGGTGGTGTCAGAGTAGGATTCCCATCCAGGCCTGGTCGGCAAACACGCCCGACTCTTTATGCGTCTCGGTCATGGCGTGTCACCGTCAAACAGTGGAAGGCCCGTCACCTGCCCTTCAGGGGCACCACCAACCTCTTGCTCCCGGCCCGGATTCTCCTTCTCCGGGGCGACGGAAGCCGGCGGCGGATCCGCGGGCGTCGTGGCGGCCTCGCCCTCTCGCTTCACGCCCTTCACGAGGTCGAGTCCCAGAAGCCGCTCTCTGGTGAGCACCTTGTGAACCTCCCGCTCCCGGGCCCACACCGTCCACACCCCAGCCCACCCCCACCGGTGGCGAGCGCGCCGGAGGATCCCGAGCTTTTCGGCGGGGCTGAACAGCTCCGTGAAATCTGGAAACGGTTTTCGGATCTGAGGCCGGAAGGCGGTCTCCTCGTCTGACCAGTTCTCGGTGTGTAGGTTCTCCAATCCGGCCTCCATCAGCAATCGCTTCCATTCGACGACCATGAGGGGGCGACACCCAAGGTGCTGGGAGAGAACCGCGCGCCGCTCGGGGTCCACGGGCGCCTTCCACACGGGCTGAACGACCACCACGCTGCTGCCGGGTTTGGCGACCCTGACCAACTCTCGTGCGGCCTCTTCAGGGGCCGCCCGGGAGGTGAGCCCCAACTCCGCCACCACGACGTCGAAAATCCCGTCTCTGAACGGAAGTCCATCCATCTGGCCCGGCTGGATGTGCACACGCTCGAGCATCCCTCGGGAGCGGAGTCTCTCCTCCGCTCGCTCGATCACGGTAGGATCACTCTCTACGCCCGAGCCCACCACACCATGTTCGGCGACGTAGTACTCCAACGTCACCGCCAATCCAGCAGGAACCACCAAGACCTCGTCTCCCGCCTTCATCTCAGTGAGAAGAGCGATCTGCCGACAGAGCTCCACACCGCCGGGGGGAAAGAGGGGCCGGCGGCTCAGCCGGATCAGGTCGAGCATGGAAGGGACGTCCGCCTCGATCCGTTCTGCACCGTTCTCGTCAGGACGCATGGCTCGAAGTTAGGCCGTACTGACTTGGGGGGCCAATGAGGCCCGAGTCTTCAAAAGATGGGTTCCTCGGAGGCATCCATCTCTCGGAGAGCCTGGCGCAACAGCGCTTCGTCCTCTTCGGTAAGTCCACCCTCCACCGTCTCGACTTCCGGGCTGGACGCACGCATGTGACGGAGTGCCGTCACAACCACGCCTACCCCGAGAAGGAGCGCCAGTGGAGGAACGAGCCACGCGAGCAACCCCCGTCCAGACATGCGGGGATAGGCGAGATACTCATCTCCGTGATTCGCAAGAACCCAGTCGACCAGCTCGTTGGTCGTCCACCCCTCTCGGGCCATCTCCTGGATGCTGTCACGAAGTGAGGCGCCGGTGTAGGACGTACAGACCTCCAACATGAGCCCCGGACAATAGGGGGACTTGAGCCTCGAGATGGCTTCGTCCGCCGCGGGGTGGGGCTCGGTCGGTACGAGAACAACGCCGTCCGGATCTTGGCCGGCAAGCGTACTCGGGAGAACGATGGTCGCTATGACCACGAGGCTGCCGAGGAGTCGTGACGATCTGGTCATTTCCATACGAAACCCATCCCCTTGTTGAGCCGTACCACACCATGAAATCTGACCCCATCCCTCGACATTGAAAAGATGCCTCCAGCTTCGGCATCCTCCGGTCATAGGCCAGCCAAAGCCCGGAGCACCGCCACGACCCCCAGACCGGTACGGGTGGGATCGTATCCTCCCTCCAAGGCCGCCACTACCGGGGCGCGATCTCCGCCGCGCTCGAGCAACCCGCGTGTGAGCGCATGCAAATCCTCCGGCTCCAGCAGCATGTCGCCGAGAGGGTCGCCCGCCAGGACGTCAAATCCCGCCGAAATCAGAATAAAATCCGGCCTGCACCGATCCAGGGCAGCATCCACGGCCTTCCAAAAGTGCCGCGAATAGGACTCGGGCGAAGTGCCCCCCGGTAACGGTACGTTGAGCGTCCAACCCTCGCCGGCCCCCTCACCCACCTCGCTCTCAGCCCCCGTGCCAGGGTAGTGCGGCCATTGGTGGAGGGAGAGGTAGAACACCGTGCCGTCATCATAAAACGCATCCTGCGTGCCGTTTCCATGGTGAACGTCCCAGTCGACGATCAGCACTCGCTCGGCCCGGCCCGTTGCCTGTAGCCAGCGCGCGGCCACCGCGACGTGGTTGACCAAGCAGAAGCCCATGGCACGATTCGGCGTGGCGTGATGCCCCGGTGGCCGCGTCGCCACGAACGCTGAAGACAGGGTGCCGTCGGCCACTCTCTCCACAGCCGTGAGGAGCGCGGCCGAGGATCCCACGGCCGCGTCCCAGCTCGCGGGCGACGCGATCGTGTCCGCGTCGATTCGGACCAGCGTATTTTCTTGCTCCGCCTGCTCGACAGCTGCCCGGATCGACCCTAGGTGTTCGGGCGTATGTACCCGAAGGAGGTCCTCGTCGCTCGGCTCTCCCGGCGTGATCTGCACAACCTTCCCGTCTAGCGCAAGCAGATCACGGCCCACTGCCGACGCCAGAGCTCGAAGCCGACCCTGATGCTCCGGGTGACCCCAACCCGTATCGTGCAGAGGTGAAGCCGGATGAAGGAGAAAGCCCACCGGCTGGGCAGAGTCAGCCACTCGCCCCCACCACCGCACGGGTCTTCGCATCGGCAATGCGCTCCTGTATGGTGCGTACCGTGTAGGTGCGCGAGCGCAGCGCGATCAGGGCATCGCAGGCGGCGCTCGTCGCGGACATGGTCGTGAAGTACGGAATTTTGTGCGTGATCGCCGCTCTCCGCATGGCGTAGTCATCGTACTGTGACCTCTTGCCGAGCGGCGTGTTGATCAGCATGTCCACCTCACCGGATACGATCTGGTCCACGATATGAGGTCGTCCTTCGCCGACCTTGTAGACCCGCTCGGCCGGTATCCCTAGCCGCAACAGGTATTCACACGTGCCCTTGGTGGCCCGAATCACAAATCCGAGGTCGTGGAGCCTTCTGAGGATCGGCGTGACCGTGGGCTTGTCCCGATCGTTGACGGTGACGACCAGCACGCCCCCCTTCACAGGGAGCAAGTTGTAGGACGAGGCCTGGGCCTTTGCGATAGCCATGCCAAACGAGTCGTCGAAACCCATGACCTCGCCCGTGGACCGCATCTCGGGGCCAAGAAGCACATCGACCTCGAACCGATCGAAAGGAAAGACGGCCTCCTTCACCGCCACACCGGCCACCGGTGGCTCAGCGGGGACCTCCAGGTCCGCCAACTTCTCGCCTACCATGATCCGGGCGGCCAGGCGAGCAAGCGGCACCCCCGTCGCCTTGCTCACGAAGGGCACCGTCCGAGAAGCGCGCGGGTTCACCTCGAGAACGTAGACCGTACCGTCGCGGATCGCGTACTGAATGTTGAGCAGCCCAACCACGCCCAGCTCCAGTGCGAAGCGTCGAGTCTTGTCACGAATTTCGTCGAGCTCGTTGGCGCCCAGCAGGTACGGCGGCAACACGCACGCCGAGTCTCCCGAGTGAACCCCGGCGTCTTCGATGTGCTGCATGATGCCCCCGATGACCACATCAGTACCGTCGCAAAGGGCGTCGACGTCGGCTTCGAACGCATCTTCGATGAAGCGATCGATCAGGACGGGATGGTCCGGCGACGCCAGCGCTGCGCGCACGAAGTATCCCTTGAGCGACGACGCGTCGTAGACGATCTCCATGGCGCGACCGCCGAGCACGTAGCTAGGTCGCACAAGCACGGGATAGCCGACCTCCTGGGCCACGGCGAGCGCCTGTTCCTCGCTCGTGGCGATCCCATTCTTCGGCACCGTCGCGTTCACGATTCTGCATACTTCCTCGAAGCGACCCCGATCTTCCGCACGGTCGATGGCGTCGACCGGTGTACCCATGATCGGAACGCCCGCGGCCTGCAATCGTTCGGCCAGGTTCAGGGGCGTCTGTCCCCCGAGCTGGACGATCACGCCCACCGGCTTTTCTCTCTCGACGATTTCGAGTACGTCCTCGAACGTAAGTGGCTCAAAGTAGAGCTTGTCACTCACGTCGAAGTCGGTCGACACCGTCTCCGGGTTGGAGTTAATCATGATGGTCTCGTAGCCCACTTCGCGTAGCGCGAGCACTGCCTGAACGCAGCAGTAGTCGAACTCGATCCCCTGTCCGATCCGATTGGGCCCGCTCCCCAGGATGACGATCTTGTCGCGGTCCGAGGGATTCGACTCGTCCTCATGCTCGTACGACGAGTAGTAGTACGGTGTCTCCGCGGGAAACTCGCCCGCACACGTATCCACCACGTTATACGTCGGTCGGATTTCCCACTTCCACCGTCGGGCTCGCACTTCGTCCTCGACCTCGCCACGAAGTTTCGCCAGCTGCTCGTCCGAGAACCCCTCCCGTTTCATGAGCCTGAGCTCCTCGGGACCGACCTCATCCAGCTCGCGGTACCACACCTCCCGTTCGACGATCGAAAGGAGTTGGTGAAGAAACCAGGGGTCGATGCCCGTGGCTTCCTGGATCGCTTCCAGAGTAAGGCCCCCTTCCGGGTCGCCCTGCACACCCACCACCCGCTCGAGGGCCCACTTTAGTTGGAAGGCCCGATCAGCGGTCGGTCGACGTAGCGCCGCCAAGAGAGTCTCCTCGTCATCCGACTCGAGCCCGTCGTCCTCGAGTCGAGCGCCCACAACCCAACCGTTTCGACCGATCTCCAGGCCGCGAATCCCCTTTTGCCAAGCGGAGGCGAACGTCCGGCCGATCGCCATGGTCTCGCCGACCGCCTTCATCTGCACACCCAGCACGGGGTCGACCTCCGGGAATTTCTCGAAGGCGAAGCGCGGGAACTTCACCACCACGTAGTCGAGGGTCGGCTCGAAGGAGGCGGGCGTCGTCTTGGTGATGTCGTTCGGCAGCTCGTGCAGAAGGTAGCCCACGGCCAGCTTCGCCCCGATCCGCGCAATCGGGAAGCCGGTCGCCTTGGACGCGAGGGCGGACGAGCGGGAAACTCGCGGATTCATCTCCACCACGAGCATCTCACCCGTCTGGGGGTCGACGGAGAATTGGATATTGCAGCCACCCGCCTCCACACCGATCTCCCGGATTATGGCGATCGCAGCGTCTCGCATACGCTGATACTCGACATCACTCAGCGTCTGCGTCGGAGCCACCGTGATGGAGTCGCCCGTGTGGACACCCATGGGATCGAAGTTCTCGATCGAGCAGACGATGATCACGTTGTCCGAAGCGTCCCGCACGACCTCGAGCTCGTACTCCTTCCACCCGATAACGCTCCGATCGATGAGCACCTCCGAGATGGGCGAGGCATCCAGCGCGCGCGCGACGACCGCCTTGAATTCGTCCGCGTTGTACGCGATGCCGCCGCCGGTGCCTCCCAGCGTAAAGCTGGACCGTACGATCGCCGGATACCCGACGTCCTCGATGATGGTGAGCGCCTCCTCCATCGTTCGAGCGAAGCCTCCGTGGGGCAGATCGAGACCGATGCGCGCCATCGCGGCAGCGAACTCCTCACGGTTCTCAGCCATGCGGATCGAACGGACGTTCGCCCCAATGAGTTCGACGCCATGCTCTTCGAGCACGCCCGCTTGATCGAGGTCCATGGCGAGGTTGAGCGCCGTTTGTCCGCCCATCGTCGGGAGCAAGGCGTCGGGCTTCTCCCGCTCGATGACCCGTTGGACCCAGTCGGGCGTGAGAGGCTCGATATAGGTGCGGTCCGCAAGGTCCGGGTCCGTCATAATCGTGGCCGGATTGGAATTCACCAGCACGACCCGGTAGCCCTCTTCCTTTAGGGCACGAACCGCCTGTGTCCCGGAATAGTCGAACTCGCACGCCTGACCGATGACAATGGGGCCCGAGCCCAATATGAGGATGGAATCGAGGTCAGAGCGTCTAGGCAACGGGAGATTCTTGAAGATTCAGGGCGCCCGGACGGCGAACCCAGGGTGGGCGGAGCGGAGCTGACATCACGCGTCAATCTCCTTTTTCGGACTCTTTCCGGACAGCAGTGAACAAGGCCAGCGCGAAGCCTCCCCAGACAAATCCAAGGATGAGCACCATCGTGAGAACGGTCGAAGTCGTCATAGGCGTATTCTCCTTAGAACAGTACCC
>CAUZAE010000077.1:0-13292 GCA_963577685.1 Gemmatimonadales bacterium UBA6960
GCTGCTCGTTCCAGACGATGAACACGTCGCTGAGGGCGTGATGGATCACGTTGAAGCGCACGTTGGAGTTGAAGAGTCTTCGGGCTGGGTCCCACTGGACGAGAACGTCCGCGAACATGTTCTTGTGAAACGAATAGTTGGAGCGGGCCGTCCAGAACGTTCTCACGAACGAGGCATCGGGCTCGTCGAGGTCGGCTGAGGTCCTGTTGACGGACACCGTCGTCCGGAACTTGTACGAAGGGCGTAGGGTCACGCCTCCCGACACCGCCCGCTGCGTACCACTCCACAGTCCGCCCCATGTGCCCCGAAAGGTGGCCGATATCGGTCGACTCGAGTCGGTGCCACCGGTGAGCGCCCACTCCGTCCAGTCATGGCGCCCGGCTGGGATCGGACCGATACGAGTGTCGATAGTAAAGGGCGCGTCGATGACTTCCGTGTTCGTGTTCGCCTGGATCTGGATGTTGCCACCGGACTCCAGGAAGAAAGTGACCCCCGAGTGCAGACGCTTGGCGCGAATGGAGCCGTCGACATCGTCGTAGTAGTTCCAGGTGATGTGTGGGTGGATCTCTCGGATGCCGATGGCCCGGAACGATTCCGGTCGAGGTCGAACCCCCCAATCGATGAAGTACTTTCGGATGCCCGTGCGTCGGAAGAATCCCAGGTCATCCGTGAAGCCGTCCCCCAACTCCATCGAGCCGAGCTTGATGTGATGGAACGTGCCCTCCCGGTTGAGCGAGGTCCGCCAGGCGTATTGCCCGTCGTTGAACGCGGGTGATTCGGACTGGAGATAATATGTGCTCCAGTCGATTTCACCTGGGAAACGGATGTAGCTGTCCAGTCCGTATACCCGGTTGTAGTCGCCGCCGCCCACAGCGTCCCGCATCATGAAGATTCCGCCGATGTCCGAGCCTCGGAGCACGTTTTTCCGCACTCGGACGACCGCGTAATCGTTGCCCGGCACGCCACCCGATTCGTTCGTGCGCATCCACAGACCCCCGACCACCATCCCGGCCACCTGGCCCGTGAGACGGACGCCCAGGTCGATGGGTACGGCCAAGCGATCCGCACTGATGCCAATGCGTCTACTGAAGAAGGGAAGCAGGTCCTGATCCGGCGTAGGCGTCAAGCGTACCCGGATGTTTCGGGCGGCATCACCGACGTAGAAGACGCCGGAGTTCTCCAGGAAGAACTCTCGCTTCTCCTGGAAGAAGAGACTGAACTGGGTGAGATTTACACGCTGGACATCGGCCTCTACTTGGGCGAAGTCCGGATTGGCCGTGACGTCCAACGTCAGACCCTCCGTGAGGCGGTATTTGACGTCGACACCCACCTCGCTCTGACTGATGAAGGCGTTATCCCCCGTCTCCCGTACCCTTCCTCCCAGGACGAACGGCTTTACGCGGAGATCCCTTCCAGCGCTCGCACGGGGGAGTCCTACGAGATCGCCTGCCAGCGAAAGCCGGTACAAGTTGTAGGACCTCGGGATGGAAGCCCAAAACGCGACTTCGTTATTTCGGCGGAGTAGTCGGGCGAAGTTGATTCCCCAGCGGTCGTTGTCGGGATCGAAGCGGAGTGCACGAAAGGGGATTTCCATCTCGAGGGTCCATCCGTCGCTCACGCGCTGCGTCTCTACACGCCAGACCGCATCCCAAGAGGCGTTGATTTCCCGTCCTTCGTTGGCCACCTGCCTGTCTCCGCGGGCTCCTTCGGGGTTGGTCATGAATACGTAGCCGCTTCGACGATCCCGAAACGGGTCGAGGATTACCTGGAATCCGTCTTGGTTACTCTCGGAGAAGTCCTTCCGGATATCGTTGACGGTGGGCTCAGCCGAGTCGTGTAGGTACGCGGCCACATAGAGGTGCGTATCGTCGTACGCAACCCAAACTTCTGTCGGCTCTGTGGCGGGAAAACCCTGGCGGGGCTCTGCCTGAATGAAGTCGGTGGCCGCGGGTGCGCGCTGCCAGACGCTCTCATCCAGAGCACCATCCACCCGAATTTCTGTGTCCGTCCGGACCGCCCTCGCCTCTGGGCGCTGGCCGTCGGTCCTCGTGTCCGGAACCGTGACCTGGGCCGATGTCGCAAGTGGTGCGCCAAGGAAAAGGGGTACGAGGAGAGCGACGATCGCTGTAATCGGACGCAAGTGCTCGGCCTCCTGTATGTAGTTGGTGCTCGGCTGTCGGAATGTTGAGGCTCGATCCTACGGACGGCCTCTCTCGGTGCACAAGGGAGGCCACCGTCCAAGGTACGTCCGAGTGCAGGATCCCCCGTGCCCGGCTACTTTGGATAATCGCCCAAGTTACGGACCCATCCGACCCGAATCAGGGCCGAAGGGCGCCAGGGAGAAAGTACTGAGAAAGTTAAGAGAGTGGCTGAAGTTGATGGCATGCTCGTTCACCGTACGGATCAGAGGTGGACCGCTGGAAGGCATGAGGTGGGTCGCAACGTCCGGGACGAGCTTCATCAGAGGCTCCTACGAGTCCTTCAAGACCGAGGCCTATCAGCGGTATGTCGAAGCGGGCGACGTGGTCTACGACATCGGAGGTCACGTCGGATACTACGCCGTGGTCGCGTCCGTGTTGGCGGGAGAACGGGGGAAGGTCTTTACTTTCGAGCCTCGACCCTTGAACATCGCCTACATCAAGAAGCATATCAGCGTGAACGGTCTCACGAATATCGAAGTGATCGAGGCGGCAGTATCAGACTGCAGCGGATCCGCCAAATTCGAGTCGAGAACGGGCACGGGCACCGGCCGCTTGTCGGTCGGGGGAGATCTGGAGGTCACGACCGTGGTGTTGGACGACTTGATCGACGGATCACGCTATCCGGCGCCCGATTTCTTGAAGATCGATATCGAAGGGGGTGAGGTCGGCGCCCTCCGTGGCGTGGAAAGGTCGATCTCCAGTTATCGCCCGAAGTTGCTCGTTGCTACCCACGGGGACGAGGAGCATCGATTCGTCTTGGGTTTTCTCGAGCGACACAACTACGTTTTCGAAGTCTTGAATGAGGATGGGCCGAGGGGAGACACTGAAATCCTGGCCATTCCTCGCATATGACGAGCTGCCCCAGGGGGGGTGGTAGAGTACTGTCCAAACTTAGACAGGAGCCACACGACATGGTGGATCTCTCTAGGATGTCCCGTCGGGAACTGCTGGTTCGGGGTGGCGTGACCGCCGCCGGACTCGCCCTGCTTCGCGCCGACGAGGTGGCCGCCTTGTTGGGCCCGTCGGCCCAGGAGGAGGTCATCCCCTGGTTGGATCGCCCGCCAGAAGCGCCCATTCCGGACGTGAACGTCTTGGATTGGGAAGCGCTTGACTCGTGGGTCACTCCCACCGATAAGCTCTTTCGGGTGGCACATTATGGACGGCCCGTGATCGAGGAGCGCGACTGGCGTCTGGAGATCAGCGGACTCGTGAGCCAGCCGACGAGCTTCACGTTGCAGGAGCTTCGAGCGCGGCCCCGCCGCGATGTGGTCTGTACGCTGGAGTGCGGTGGGAACCGGGGTTTCCCAGGATTCGTGGGTGCGGTCCACAACGCGAGGTGGACGGGAACCCCGCTGGCTTCGGTGCTAGAAGAAGCCGGGGTCCTGGATTCCGGTATTGAGGTGGTCTTCTGGGGAACGGACGAGGGAGAAGAGGACATCCGTGGGAACACGGTTACCCAAAATTTCGCTCGTAGTATGTCCATCCAGGACGCGATGGACTCGAAACTTCTCCTCTGCTATGAGGTGAACGGGGAGCCGCTGCCCACTGCGCACGGTTTTCCTTTGCGGCTGATCGCGCCGGGCTGGTACGGCGTTGCCAACGTCAAGTGGCTCAAGCGGATCGAGGTGCGCCAGACCCGCTTCATGGGCAGGTTCATGGCAAAGGACTACGTCACGTTTCGGGAAGAGAATGTCGACGGTGAGTCCATGTGGGTCGAGACGTCTGTCGGTCGGACGCTCATCAACTCCGTGCCGGCCAAGGTGACTCGCGGGGGTCGTGGGTACCGAATCCATGGGGCAGCGTGGGGCGCGGACATTGAGAGGGTGGAGGTCAGCGTGGACGAAGGTCCGTGGCGACCGGTCACACTAGGTGAAGGACAGGATAGCCCCGACACGTGGACGCACTGGTACTTGGATTGGGACGGTTCTGCTCCCGGCGAGCACACGATCAGCTCCCGTGCTACGGACACGGAGGGGAATCTTCAGCCGGCGCTGAGCGACCCGGCGATTGCCAACAAGATGACGTATTGGGAGAGCAACGGTCAGGTGACCCGGCGCATTCGGACCGGCTGAGTGTTCGTTGGGAAGACCACGTCGAGGGGGGAGACACATGCGGCCGAAAGTATTGGTGAGGACCATCGTCTTCGTGGCTCTTCTGAGCGCTCCGATCGGGGCCCAGCAGACCCCTGAACCAACCGGCTGGGAACTCACCGGCCTTCCCGCGATCAACTACGACTCCGACGAGGGCTTCGGGTACGGGGTTCTCTTCGAGGCGTATAACTATGGGGAAGGGGGGTTCGCCCCCTATCGGTTCACACTCCAGCCCACCGTGTTCCTGACGACGGGGGGACGGCGCGACTTGACCCTCTTTTTCGACGCGCCCCACCTGCTCTCGGACGGGTGGCGCATCGACGGCTCTCTGGGGAGCGAGCGCCAGATCGCCAACCCATACTATGGCCTTGGAAACGCATCGGTCTACGACGAGGCGCTCGAGGAGGCTCAGGGCCAGTACTACTACAGGTTCGGTCGCAACCGGAGGCAGGGGACAGTGAATCTCCAGCGTCAGCTCGGGAGTTTGCCACTCCGTTTTCTGATCGGAGGCGGGGCGACCCACACGACCGTCGAGCGACTCCCTAAGGACGCGACCAGCACGTTTCTCGACCAGGAGCTCCTCGGCGGGAGTGGCCCGGAGGGTTGGTCAAACCACGTGCGGGTGGGCCTCATCTGGGATACGCGGGATCGGGAGACCGGCCCCCGACGTGGGACGTGGTCGGAGCTTCTCGTCCAGGTCGTTCCGGATCTTCTCGGGAGTCAATCTGAATACGTCCGATGGACCTTCGCCGACCGCAGGTATTTTCCCCTGGGGACCCGCCTCACCTTCGCCAATCGCTTCCTGGTTCAGAACGTCGACGGCACCGCGCCATTCTACGATCTGCACATCGTCCAGACGTCGTTCAAGCAGCAGGAGGGACTGGGAGGGGCGAAGACGCTGAGGGGGATTCCGAAAAACCGCTACGTGGGCGAGGGGCTGTTCCTCTGGAATGCCGAGCTGAGGTGGCGCGCACACGAGTTTGCCATGGTCGGTAGATCCTTCCACCTGGTCCTTTCCGGATTCGTGGATACGGGACGCGTATGGGAAAACGGCCTCGTGGCGGGTGAACTTCTGTCCGACCTCCACACCGCTTTCGGCGGTGGCGTTAGGGTCGGGATGGGCGAGAATTTCGTCGTGGCCATCGATGTCGGTCAGTCCAGCGAAGCGACGGCTCCGATGTACATCGGCCTGGGGTATCTCTATTGAAGCCCGGGGCTTCCTTCTGAGTAGGTCCTAAGGGGCCGGTGCTGGCTCGGGGGACTCAGCGGACCGCTCGACGAACGCAGAGCGGAGCATGGTGATCGCTGCGTACGTCACCACCACCACCACCAGCCAACGCATGGTGGTTAGCGGCAGCGCCCGTACGATGAAGGCCGCGATCAGTACCGCCGGCAACCCTCCCAATGCGAGACCGATGGCGGGCCGGAGACTATACGCATTCTTTGGCAGGAAGCGCAGGGCTGCCACCGGCATGAGAAACGCCGCGGAACCCATCATGATGGGAAACGCAACAGCTGGGTTCATGCCCAGCAGGCTGATCATGATCATCGAGGGCGCGTACATCCCGATGCCGAGGGTCATGAGCGCGCCGAGGATGACGTTGCCTACGATGCCGATTCCCAGAGTCATGCCGGTCAAGCCAATGGATGTCCCGCCTACGGGCGCGAACCCCAGGTTCGCCGCCACGAACGTGACGGCGGCGATCACCAACGCGATGCCCATACCGATCTGAATGCGCCGACGGGGCCACTGGGCCACGACGCCGGCTCCGAGCCAGGCACCGATCACCGACGCGCCGATCAGCGCGCTCAGGGTGAGCAGGTCCACCTGGATGATCGCCACGAAGATGAACGCCTGGACGATGACCGGGGGAGAGTGCCCCACGTGCATCGTGCCCGGGACTTGTTCGTCCGGTACGACCTTCTGGAGCTTGAACCACGACGTGGTCGGGGCGAAGGACCCGATTCCGAGTGTGTCGAAGAAGTTCGTGACGAAGCCGATGAGCAGATGAACCGCAGAAGGCCGCATGCCTTCAACGCTTCGATCCGGACCTCCGGCGCGAACGTTTTTCACCCAGACGGCCAAATAGACGACCGCCAGAGTGCCTAGAAGTACGAAGAGTAGGGTGCGCATGGCGTGGAAGGTATCCCGTGGCGGCCGCTATGCGACAGGCCGCCGGCGAACGGTTACTGCGTGCAGGCCATATCGCCCGGGCCGATCGGAACGGCAGTTCCGAGGCTGACGGCGGCCGCATTGCCGTAGTAGATCGCGCATCCGTCGGTCGAAGGGCAGCGTGCGTGACCGTCGCCGACCAGCCATCCGTACCACCGATGATGGTGGAGTTGACACCCGAGGAACTCACGTGGCTCAACGAAACGACCACGTTGGTATACTCATAGGTGTCGGAATAATAGATCTCCTGCTGACTGGCCAGATTCTTCAGGTCGGACTTCATGGCCGCGAAGTAGGCCTTCTCCCGCGTGGATGAGAACTTCGGGATCGCGATGGAGGCCGGGATCCCGATAATCACGACCACGATGAGCAGTTCGATGAGGGTGAAACTGTCTCTGTCCCGCATTAGAAAGCTCCCGCTGAAGTCTCTGATCTATATAAATGGTACTCAGGCAGTGTTTTCGCCTGTAGGAGTGTAAATATGGTTCCGGGGCCCATATGTGGGCATGCTAAAGTGTTATTGTGTAACTGTTTATCAGCTATTCGGAGTCCTCTCCGCAGGGACCGTTCGGGACTCTGCGGTAACGAATTTTGCGAGCTATTCGCATTATCACCCACCATCGAAGGATCGTCAGAGTACCGGCAAGTCCGCGAGGTAATCGGCCACGCGGCCAAGGTGCTGTTGAGATATCAGATAGCACGGCATAGAATTCGCTCTCTCATCCTTGGACATAAGGAAGCCCGCTTTCGGACCCCACATCGGACCCGACGGATGTATCACCTACCTAGAGGCGGGAGGTCATGATGCGGCATAGTCGTCGAGGGTTTCTCGGGGAGAGCCCGTGACCGAAGTCGTCCGTGCCGAGGAGTTGACGCTCTCGTGGGAGGACTTTGTCAGAGCCAGGGAGAACGTGGCGCCGCACGTCTACCACACGCCACTTCTCACGTCTCGTTCGCTCAGTGAGGCGACCGGGTTCGACGTGCGCTTGAAGGCGGAGGTGTTCCAGAAGGGCGGGGCGTACAAGGTTCGCGGCCCCATGAACAAGATCGCTCTTCTCTCGGAAGAGGAACGGGCCCGCGGTGTGATCTGTTCGTCGGCGGGAAACCATTCTCAAGGAGTTGCGTTGGCGGCCGCCCATTATGGGGTGCGGGCCGTGGTCGTCATGGCTGAAAACGCTACGCCGTCGAAGATCGCGGCCACCGAGGGGTACGGCGCCACGGTGATCCTGCACGGCTCCATCTGGGACGAAGCGAATGAGAAGGCGCTCGAACTGGTAGCGAAGGAGGGTCTGATCTATATCCATCCCTTCGACGATCCGGATCTGATCGCCGGGCAGGGGACGGTCGCCTTGGAGATCCTCGAAGATTTCCCAGAGGTTGAGTTGGTCGTCGTACCGATCGGTGGTGGGGGGCTGATCTCCGGCGTCTCGATGGCGCTCAAGAGCAAGCGGCCGGATGTCAGAGTGGTGGGCGTTGAATCTTCCGGGGCCCCCGCGATGAAGAGGAGCGTCGAGGCGGGGCACTGCGTCACCTTGGACGAGGTCGACTGTGTCATCGACGGACTTCGCGTGAAGAGGGTTGGAGAGCACACACGGTCCGTCGTCTCTCGCTTCGTGGATGAGATCGTCACCCTCCCCGACGCGGACATCTTCGATGCCGTGCTCTGGCTGATGACTCGGGCGAAGTTGGTCGCGGAGGGAGCCGCCGCCGCGCCGGTGGGCGCTCTGCTCCACGGTCTGATCGACGCTCCGCCCGGCACGAAGGTGGTGAGCATCCTGAGCGGCGGAAACCTAGATGTAGAACAGCTAAGGGGACTCTCTTGGAACTGACCGAAAATGTGTATCGTGGCTCCGCGCCCGCACTCAAACGGGTCCTTCGCGTTCGAGACGGGCTGGCAATTACGGTGGGGATGGTCGTCGGTGCGGGGATCCTCCGCACACCCGGACTCATCGCGGGCTATCTCGGCGACCCGTGGCTGATCCTGGCCATCTGGGTCCTGGGTGGAATCGTGGCGGCCTTAAGCACCATCCTGCTTGCCGAAATGTCGGCGGCTCTACCGGAAGCGGGGGGGAAGTACGTCTATGCACGGGAGGCATGGGGCCCCGTAATGGGCTTCGTGGCGGGATGGTCGGAGCTGTTGGTGACGCGGGGCTTCTCGGGAGCCTCCAAGGCCGTGGTGATCGCCGAGTACATCCGCATCTTGGCGGGGAAGGGATCCGTGCCGGTGTTGGCGGGTGCGGTGGCTCTCGCGTTTTTCTTCCTTCACACGCGCGGGCTCGAGGCGACGACCACGTTTCAGAACGTGACGACGAGCATCAAGGTCCTCGTGGTCGTCGTCATTGCGGCCGCGGGCATATGGGCCGGTGACATGGCGGGATTCGGCTCGGAGGGACTGCTCGCGGGTGGGGGTTTGCTCGGGTTCGCCTTGGCGTATCAGGCCGTTTCTTTCGCCTACTACGGGTGGGAGGACGCCGCCAAGATGGCTGAAGAGGTCCACGATCCCGGCCGTTCGCTCCCGAAGATTCTCCTGGGAGGCGCTGCGGCGGTGGCCGCACTGTACCTTCTGATGAACCTCTCGTTCTTGGCGGCGCTCACTCCCGCCGAGATGGCCGGCTCGCAGCTCGTCGCTCAGGACGCCATCGCCGGAGTGTTTGGCGGTGCCGCGGGGACCCTTGTCGTGGTCGCCAGCCTGCTCATCCTGATCAGTAGCCTCAACGTGAACTTTCTGGGGATGCCCCGAGTCGCTTTCGGGCTCGCGAATCACGGGCTGGCTTTCAGCGCATTGGGCCGTGTGGACAAGCGCGGGACTCCACGCAACGCGCTCTACTTCATCTCCGCATGGATCGGGGTTCTCGCGATCACCGGCCAGTTCGAGTTCCTCATCCGATTCATGATGTTGGTGGCCATAACCGTGGACACGATGGTGCTGATGGGGTACTTCCGCCTTCGTCGTCTTCGTCCCGACCTCGATCGGCCGTTCCGTGTACCGGGCCATCCCTGGCTCCCGGGGGTGACCGTCGTCCTCTATTTCGCCATCCTGGCCATAATCGTCGGAACGCAGCCGGCGCTCGCTCTCGGCGCAGGTTCGATGATCGCCGGGTTGGCCTTGGCCGGCTTGATCGTCACGCGGAGAGGTCGGGCGGCGGACTGAGCGAGTTTCCCGACGTCGTTTCGATGAGACGAACTAGCTCGCGACATGGACTCTGCGTTGGGCTCCGTATCGTGGCGAGCCGCGGGTGGTCTCCATGCGACTCATTGAGATGAGGCCCATCGAGACATGGATTCGCGCGCGGTGTGGCCCCTACTTGAACGGGTTCGAGGTCCACGATGGTTGGGCCCGGAGCGCCGTTCGGCGGAACCGGGGAAGAACTCACGATCACGTCGGTGTAGATCTACTTCTTGTCAATGACCGTCCGGCGATCCGGGTCTGGATCGTGCTACTAGGAGTTAGAAATCCCGTCCAAAGAAGCTCTCGACGGCTGGGACCGTCGAAGGTCGACCCGAGGTGGCGATGCGCATGCCGCCCTGGGGTCGCCGCATGGCCCCGAACATCTCCATGTGACTCTCGACCACGCGCCTGAGGGCCTCCTCGTCAGGTTCGAGTGACCACTCACCTGCCTGAGACGTTCCACCGAGTATGATGCCGTCGCTTCGTGGTTGCATGTGAATGAACCCCCCGCGGGTACTGCCGGGGATGCCGCCCCCCGTGTTGTAGTCGACTTCTGGCTGGGGAACCAGCACGGTGAGTTGTCCCTTCAGGGGCGTGAGGTCATGGTCGCGGAAGAGATCGTACGATCCGAGGCCGGAGCAGTTCACGATGACGGGTTCGTCGAGCGCCGTCAGGTCTCTGGGGGTGTCGAACTTTCGTATGACGATGTTACCCCCGAAGAGCAAGAAATCGCTGACCAGGGCATCGAGATAGATGGAGGGTTCGAAGCGCATCGTGGGTCGGTAGGCGGCATACCGTGACGGAAACGGATGCTCCCCGGGGCCTAGGACCGTCTGGCCGGTGCGGAGTCCGGGTGGCATCAGAGCGGGTTCTCGCTCGTCCCGCTCCCGCGTTGCGCCGTTCCCAGGCGCTTCATTCATCATCGAGTAGTTGTTGATCCATGAAATACCATACTTGGGGCCGATCAGGAGCTGGAGCTGCTTGTACGCGATGTCGACCGCCCTCCTGAACTGTCTATCCCACCTCGGCGTGCGCTCCTCCGCGGCATAGAGCCCCGACGTAGGTGTGAAGCTGGCCAGCGACATGTTCGACGTGGTGTTCGGAGGGACGGCCATCGCGTAGATGGTGACGTCGAACCCGCGCCGCTGAAGCTGCCTCGCGGTGGTGAGTCCGGCCACGCCACAGCCGATCACGGCTGCCCGGCGCCCCTCCTGTTCGGTGGCCATCTCGGCGGCCATGTACCCGGTGCCCCAGGAGAGGGACATGCCGGCGCCCCCGTGCCCGTAGTTGTGCACGAGAGTCTTCCCGTCGAGCCTGCCCGCCCCGAGCACGAAACCGGCCGGCCGGTGAGGTCGAAGGCCGACCGTGGTCCGGATGATCCGATCCCACGATACCCTGACGGGCACGAGCGAGAGGGACTGCGCCGTCCGTCCCGATCCGGTGGCACAGCCACCCAGGGCGAGGCTCAGGGCTCCCAGGCCGCCCCTTTTGAGCAAAGTCCGTCTATCCATATCCTAGTCTCCGCCCAAATCTGTCCGAACTCTAGCTCGACGTCTTCTCAGCCTTGTTCGTCAGCCTTGTTCGCTCGAAAATTGATTCCCACGGTGCCGAATTCGGCCGCGCTGGACTGCTGGGGAGCTCCCTTGAACACTTCCGCACGCCACGTGATCTCGAAATCGCTGAATCCGGCGGCCACGACCGCGGCCTCGAGCTCTGCTTCCAGCAGAGCGCCTGCGATTCAGCCGGTCCAGAGTTAGATTTTCTCCTTAGCGTTCTCCGGTACGGGTCGATCCACAAGGATGTCACCGAGTTGGAGCCTCCCCTCCGGTTTCAGGACGCGTGCCATCTCTGCCAGGGCGCGGGCCTTGTCGGGCATCAGATTCAGCACGCCGTTGGAGATGACGACGTCCGCCCAACCGTCCGGGACCGGGATCTCTTCGCCGAATCCCTGCTGGAACTCCACGTTGTCCACCCCGTCGGCGGCGGTTCTGGCCTTCTCCAACATCGCGACCGTCATGCCGACGCCCACCACCGCACCGGCCGGTCCTACCATCTTTGCCGCGATCAAGGAGTCGATGCCGGCTCCGCAGCCGACGTCGACGACCCGTTCACCGGCGGCGAGCTCCCCCATGCTGAACGGGTTGCCCGTTCCGGCGAACGACTCGATCGGGCCCTCGTCAATCCCCTCGAGCCACTCGGACTCATAGCCGAGCAGGGCCGCGAGCGGGCGGCCCGTATGGAAATGGAAGCCACGCTGGGGCTCACTTGCGACGACTTCGTATTCCTCCTGGACGGCGGCCCGAAGGGCATCCAAGTCCACCGTTGTCTGACCGATCGTGCTCATTGCATCTCCGTGCTACGACGACGTCAGCCCCGTTTCTGGACCGGATCCGTCCCTGGACAGTGTTCTCGGCCAGGTCTCGCCAACCTGTGCCACCGCCTGAACGATCGCAAGCTCTACGAGCCGTGACTTTCCGCGAGCACGCAAAGCAGCTCGTACATGACGGTTGCCGCCACCAGCGCGGTGGTCCCAGTAGGGTCCCAGGGTGGTGCTACCTCGACGACGTCCGCCCCGATCACGTGGAGCCCAGTGAGCTGCCTGACCAAGGAGACGACCTCTCCACTGGTAAATCCTCCTACCTCCGGCGTTCCGGTCCCAGGAGCGAAGGCCGGATCGACACTGTCGATGTCGAAAGAGATATACGTCGGCCCGTCACCCACCACGCGACGGGCCTCTTCTCCCACAGCTTCGATGCCCATCTCCGTGACGGCGTCCATGAACAGGACGCGCATGCCGCTCGACTCCGAGTAGTCCCACCCCTCGCTCGAATTCTGGGCCCCGCGAATCCCGATTTGAATCGTTCTCTCCGGGTCGATCAAGCCCTCTTCGACCGCTCGGCGGAAGGGCGCCCCGTGTGTGTGGCGAGAGCCCATGAACTCATCCCAGGTGTCGGTGTGGGCGTCGATGTGGACCAGGCCCACCGGCCTCTCACTCGCCAAGGCTCGAAGAATGGGTAAGGTGACCGAGTGGTCGCCGCCCGCGGATAACGGTACGACGCCCGCTTTGCTCAAGGAGCGGATGAAGTTCTCGATATCGGCGTGGGCACCTTCCACGTCATAGAGCTTCGTGAACGGTACGTCGCCCGCGTCACCGATTCGACAACGCTGATAGGGGTCCACGCGGGTCACGGGGTGGATCGAGCGCATCATGGTGGAGGCGCTCCGGATCTCCCGAGGACCGTGCCGCGCCCCCGGTCGGTTGGTGACGGCCCCATCGTAAGGGACGCCGACCATGGCGACGTCGTATGCCGAGGCATCCGTGATGAGGGGTGTCCGCATGAAGGTGGCGACCTCCATGAAGCGGGGAGCGGACATGGCGTCCGTGGTGCCGGGGTGTTTGTTGCTCAAGGGATCTCCAATACGGTGAGGCCGCGGGTGGCTGCGTCGGGTCGCCGAGTTCAGAACGCTTCTTCCAGAAGAGCCCGGTTTGAAACGTCGAAGGAACTCATCACTCTCGGACCCCGTACCGTCCCTCCGCAAGACCCGAGACCGTGTGTCATCCAACCGAATGGCGTGACGTGGCATCCAACCTCGTACGGGATGTGGGGCAGCCATGTCCGGTCTCGACACTACTTGGAGGAGTGGACGATCATGGTGAG
>CAUZAE010000078.1:0-12930 GCA_963577685.1 Gemmatimonadales bacterium UBA6960
GGTCGACCTGCCTCTGGTCCTCCGCGCCGAGCTCCCTCTTGAGGTCGCTCAACTCTTCCATCACGGCGTCCAGGATGCTCTTCTGCTGCCGAAGTCGCTTTTCTCGAGCGGTCCGGTCCGTGGTTCCTGTGTCGCCGAACAGCATCTCGAACACCGTTCGCGGGTGGCTCTCCATCGGCTGAGGCTGTGTTGGGCTCCGCCAAGAGATCGAGTTCGTATATGCACAATTCAGAATTGCGCAGGTTCCCGCGGTGGGCGGCCCATCCAACGAGAGCTCGAGGGATGCCCGTTGCGTCTCCTTTCCGAATTCCCGGGCGAGAATCTGGTCCATCGACGTTTCCGCCAAGAGATCCGTCTCGTCCAGTCGGCCGGGTTCCCTTCTGCCCTTCCCAGTCATGCCGGTCAGGAAACAAGTGGACGCGCCGGGGTGGTTGTAGTTCCACGACGCTTCAAGACCCGTCAGCGCGATCAATTGATCCTTGAACGGCTCGAGCGGCTCGAGAATATCCGACAGCTCGAAGTCTCTCCCCACCCCTTTCGGCGTCCAGTGCGGCATGGCTTGACCGTTCGGGAGGTAGTAGGCGAGGAACCGGTGGGCGGGCTTCGCAACCTCCCGTGCGGGCGACTTCGACCAGAGCCCGGCCGGAGACATGGCATCCATGAACGGTAACGCCAGCGCGGCACCCGCACCCCGCAAGACCCTCCGCCGAGAAATGAGTTTGCCCGTGATGAAATTCATTGCTCTCCTCTCCAGATGCGAGGCAACCGATTACGGCGCCGGCGCGACCTCCACTGCCGCGCGCGCGCTCATCAAGAACTGAGGGCTCTCGACGATCCCGAGAATGATCGACGACCAACGGTAGTCACCCGCCTCCGCGTCCCGAACGATCGCCCGCACCGCCGGCCTATCGTAGTAGTCGAGCTCACGCCCTAGGGCGTAGGCCATGAGCTTTGCGGTCACGGTGCGAGCGAACTGCTCCTCGTTCTCCAGCAACATCGACCTGAGCCCCGAAAGCCCTTCTATCTCCGCGCCGCTCGGCCAGGTCCCAACGTCATCTACGGGGTTACCCGTTTCGTCGATCGTCCGTCTTCTCCCCACGGGGTCGTAGCCGTCGAGGGCGAAACCCATGGGATCGATGACCAAATGACAACTGGCGCACACGGGGTTCGCCCTATGCTGCTCGAGCAGTTCCCGGAACGGGAGCGAGCCGACTCCGGCCCCGTCCTCGCCTCCCACGTTCGTGTCGACATCCGGGGGTGGCGGCGGCACCTCCAAGCCGAGGATATTTTCCAAGAGCCATTTGCCGCGCAGGACCGGCGACGTCCGGTCGGGATAGGACGTTACCGACAACAGACTGGCGTGCCCGAGCAACCCACCCCGTTGCTCCAGATCGGGAAGTGTGACCCGGCGGAAATGACCACCGTAGACGTTCGGGATGTCGTAGTGACGCGCCAACCGCTCGTTGAGGTAGGTGTAGTCCGCCCTGAGAAGATCCAAGACACTCCGGTCCTCGCGGAGGGTGCTGGCAATGAAGAGCTCCGTTTCGCGCCCCATCGCATCTCGAAGATTGTGGTCGTAATCGATGAAGAGTCGATCACGGACGGTGCGATCGTTCAGGAGCGGTAGTGTCAACCACTGACTGGCAAAGTTGTGGACGAATGCGTCAGGCGCGCGGGGATCCGCCAACATTCTCGCCGCCTGCTCCCGCAGGACCACGGGATCGGTGAGCCGACCCTCCTCCGCCAGGTCGAGCAAGATGTCATCCGGAATGCTGCTCCACAGGAAGAACGACAGGCGGGACGCAACCTCGAGATCGCCCAGAGCATAGGGCTCGCCTGCGAGTTGCTCCTGAACTGCCGGCATGGCGTCTGAGTCGTTCCCCTGCGGCGCTTCATGAGAGGGCGGACCCTGGTGGATGCGTAGCAGGAAATTCGGGTCGGCGAGGATTCGCTCGAGCCCGAATTGAATCCCGTGGTCGAAGCTCCCACCGTCTTCCCGACCCATTCGGAAGAAAGCGAGCAGGCCCCCTACCTCCTCATCCGTCACCGGCCGACGGTAAGCGCGCCGCGCCATGCTGGAAAGAATCTCGGTGGCACACACCTCTTCCTCCGCCAGGGTCTCCGGTTCACAGACGAAGATCTCACGGCGGCTCGGCGTGTCCTTCGCGATACCTGCGCTTTCGTACGGGCCCTCAATGTAAACCTCGCGCACGCCCGCATACCCCATGCGGTCCGCGTTGAACGCATCGGTCTGGCCCCTCGCCTGATGCGGCGGTTGGACGAGAAGGCTTTCGCCCTCCCACACATCCCTTGGAAACGAGACCCCTACGACGTGTGACCCCGCAGCGACGGGTATGCGCACCTTCAGGCCTTCCCCCGCCGTCACCTGCATATACTCCTCCCAAGGCCGCGAGCCGGGCCACCCCGGGCCGTCGCCGGCGCCCTCGTAGCTGTGCGGCCCAGGCCGGTATAGCTCCCCTCCGCCGCCTACCGCGAAACGCTCTAGCAATTCTCCATCGAGGCGAACGTCGATCTCCTGCGACCAGCCCATGCCCTTCACGTAGTTTGCATAGTTCTCCTGAAGGCGGAGGGAAATGACGTATTCGCCATCCGTCGGGAAGTAATGGCGAACCGCCATTCCACCACGGGACCCGAGCGGGAGATCCTCGCTCATCCGGTCGCTTTGCCGCTTGGCATCACTGGCCACGTACCGTGCGGCGCTCGGGGGGAGCGGAAGGCCCGTCGCCAGGCGGGTAACCTGACGCGCTACCGACAGGTACCGATCCACGTGCACCGGAGAGATCGTGAGGGAAGCCGCAACGTTGTCAAAACCACCGTCCGACGTCTCATCCCCGGGCAACTGCGACCTCACGTCGATAGGGAGGGCGAGCAGGTCGCGGATCGCGTTGTTGTACTCGGTCCGGTTGAGTCGGTGGACGGGCGCCATCCTACCTGGATTCGGACGGGGGTTGGCTGCCCAGGCGTTGTCCAGTTCCCCCTCCAACCACTCGGAGACCGCCTGATAGGTCTCCGGCTCAGGACGCGGCATGAAGGCGGGTGGCATCGTGCCGGTCCGAAGCTTGGTGATCACCTTCTCCCACGTTTCCGGGTCGGCGTTCGGATTCGAAGCGTCCACCCTGTCCAACGCGAGGTCGCCAGTGAGGAGTTGCTGATTGTGGCATACCACGCAGTACGTGTTGAGAACCCCTCGAACGTCAGGCTCCGCGGTCGTCGCCACCTGATGAGCGACTCCCGTTGCCGATAAGGCATAGAACTCGGGATCGTGGACCGGGTGCGCTGGCTCATGCGAGGAGGGCGAGCCCACCCCCAAAAGGACAACTCCCGCGATCCCTCCGCTGACAAGGAGCGCGTGGCTCCCTGAGAATCCCGCCTGGCGGATCTTACTCGCGCGTTGGCTCTGCGCCCACGGGAACGACATCCCGCCTCCTTTGCGCACAACAGCGGTTGCTCACACTGGCCCTGAAAGGCCCCCTGATCTATGCCGCCCGTGGCACGGATGTCAAGCAGTCGCCGGGGTCGAGGAGCCCCGGTTCATCGGAGGTATTCATCACGCGTTGGCGGTCGGTCCGTCAATCCGCTCTGGCGGGCCGCCGATCGTGAGGTCAGGTTCTGCTCGAAGGACCAATCGCCGGGACCCGTGTCCGGCGACGACGCCCCGGGAGGCGAGCGAGCGGCACGCCCCCGAGCACTCCCTCGGTCAGAGATGTCGGTCACAGATGGCGGAGCAACCCGATCGCCAGGATAGTCCCGAGGCTTCGCACGCGACCAACGGAAGCCTCATCGAGGCCGCTCGGTGCCCCCGCTGCGCCGCGGGGATCGATGTGGGCGAGTCGACCATCGTCTGCCCGGGCTGTGCTCAGACCTATCCTCGCCTCGGAGAAATCCCGGTTCTCCTCGCCGATTCTCAGGCCTATCTCGCTTCATGTCGTCAGCAGTTGGCTCTGCTGGAGCGGGAAGCCGGCGAGACCGTCAAGAAGATCGAGGCGGAGCTACCGGCGGCCGATATGCTGCCGATCACGCGGACGCGCTGCCACGCCGTGATCGAAGGAATCAGGGGCCAGTTGGCGGACGTCCGCGCCCTCGTCGAGCCTCTGCTTACGGCTGCTGCCTCGGAGTCAGAGGGTCTCCCGCCGTACGGAGACGTGCCGGCGACCCTCGAGTATCTCCCTTACCTCCACCGGGACTGGGCGTCCCCTTCGGAACCGGACGGCGAGAACGAGCGGGCGCTAGCTACGGTCGAGGCCGTGCTCGAAGGGCGGTTGCTGGGGCGCACGCTGGTCCTGGGCGCCGGCGCGTGCCGGCTCGCCTACGATCTTCATCGGCGTCACCCCGCGGCCGAGATCGTCGTGATCGACCTCGATCCGGTCCTCTTTTGCGCCGCTCACGCCGTCACTCGCGGCGAATCGGTCTCCGTCCGGGAAGCCAACTGGGAGATCTGCGAGGTCGAACACAGCTCGAGGGAATGGGTCCTGACGGCGCCCGACGGTCCGGTCGATCACGATCGCTTCCACTTCATGCTGGCGGACGGCGTGGACCCGCCCTTCGCGCCGGGGATGGCGGACACCGTGGTGACGCCGTGGTTCATCGACCAGGGTCCGGAGGATGTGCGGGACTTCATAGGCACCCTGCACCGGCTCTTGAAGCCGGGGGGCCTCTGGCTCAATCTCGGGCCGCTGCGCTACGAGCCGGATGTTCCCATCACGCTGCGCTTCGCCCGGGAGGAGTTGTTCGATCTGGTGGCCCGGAGCGGCTTCCGACTGAATCGATGGCAGACCGATTCAGCGCCCTATCTGGTCTCCAAGCTCAACGGACGCGGCAAGATGGAGTGGGTGCTGTCATTTTCGGCCACCAAGCTCGAGTCTCCGTCGGACGGCAAGAGCCCGGAGGACGGCCCGCCTCCCTGGCTAATTTTCCCGCATCTACCGATCCCGACCTTTCCGGGTCAGTCGTTGTTCTGGTCCGAGACACCTCTCTTCCAGATGGTGGTTTCAGTCATCGACGGGCGCCGGACGCTCGACGACATCGCTCGGCTCGTCGCGGAGCGAGCCCCCCGGTCCGAGCTCTCGAAGAGCCAGACGCGCGTCGCGGTAAGACAGTGCCTGGCGGAGGTGCACCCGGAGTGTCGAAGGGACTCGTAATCCCTGGTCATGACCCGGCTCAGCCCCCGACTGCGGTGACGCGGACCTACCGGATATTCCATCCGTTCACGGGCCCGCCGTGGAAGAACTTCTCAGGCGTCATCACACCGTTCTGCTTGAACACGACGCCGTCCTTCATCACGAACTGTACGTCGCGCAGAGTGTCGATGTCCTCCAGAGGGTTTCCGGAGACCGCAATTAGGTCCGCTGCGAGCCCCACCCGGATGGGGCCACGCTCGTCCACCGTCTCGCTGACTCTGTACCCGTTCACGGTCATGGCCCGGAGGATGTCCACCTCGGGGATTCCTGCTTCCTGCCACGTGTGGATGAACTCAATGGCGACCTCGCCCCGCGTCATCCCCGGAATGTAGTAGTCTGCGTCCGTGGAATAGGTGAGGGGCACGCCGTTGTCGTAGGCGTTCTTGAGCCCAGCCAGCGTACGCTCGTAGCGCCGCTCGGACGTGTGTCCCACGAGCGTAATAGGCGTCTCTGTGCCGGCGCGGAAGATCCCCTTCTCCGCCATACGCTTGTGCATCTCGTCGGTCAACCCGGAGTCATGGGCGATGGACCAAATGCCGGCCTCGATGGCTCGGTCCGCACCCCGTTCCGTCTGCACGTGGCCCTCTACCTTTAGCCCGATCTGTTCCGCCTCGCTGATGAACAGCCGGATGTCGTCCACCGAGTACCCCCACGGCTTGCAGTCCACACAGATCTTGATGACGGTGGCGCCGAAGAGGGCGTTCTGGCGGACCGCTTTTATGATCTCGTCTCGTGTGTCGGCGTCCAGGTACTCCGGGTAGACGATGTTCTTTCCCATCGCCATTTCGGGCGTGGGCGAGAACTGTCCGCCCATGCCGCCGATAATGATGCCCGAGTTGATGATCATGGGCCCCGGAATCCACCCCTGCTCGATGGCCAGGCGAAGCGCGGTGTCGGCGTAATTTCCGTTGTTGCCCATGTCACGAACGATGGTGAAGCCCGACGACAACATCTGCATGCCGTTCGACGCAGCCTGGATAGCTCTGAGAGCCGTGCTCTCCATGACGTACGTCAGGTAGTAGACGTTGCTCTCGGGATCTTCCTTGTAGGTCAACGCCAGGTGGTTGTGGGAGTCGACGAGGCCGGGGAGCACGACCGCCCCCGACAGATCGATCACCTCTGCGCCCGCCGGAATGGACACATCGGCCCCAATGGCCTGGAAGAGCCCTCCCTCCACCAGGATGATCTGGTTCGTGGCGATCGTGCCTGCCTCGGGATCGACCAACTGGCCGACACGAATGGCCGTGACCTGTGCAGCTGTGGTAGACGCCGTAAGGAGCGCCAGTGTTGCAACGTACAGGGCGAGCTTCGACTTCGATACGGTTTTCATGGATCGACTCCGTCACGAGATCGGCCCCGGGCATGCCAAGAATGGCGAAGACAAGGGACCGTTAGCGGGCCGGGATAACGTGAGCGCGAGCCCGAATCCGGTCAACTCACCGCATCACTCACTCCTCCCGGAGTGCCACCGTGGGATCGACCATCGTCGCCCGCTAGAGACCACCGGTCTTCGTCCAGAAGAGGAGCACGCCACAACCCGCACGACTGCCGCCATACTGAAGTGGCACTTCGGTCGCGCGTCGGTACACCTCGACCGCTGCTATGGCCTCCAGTGGAATGATGAAGTCCAACGCGAAGTTGGCATCGCGACTTTGTGGAAGGCCATCCACCCAGATCTGGGGCGTGCACTCTCTACCGGCGGTCCGTATCTGTACGCGTTCGCCGTCGACGCTCACGCCGAGCATCCCGACGAAGAGGTCCGCGGTACGAAAGGCGGGCGAGTTCGCGATGTCGGCGGGTGTGATGAAGCGCCCGAGACCCTGCTGCATTCGTCTCGAAAACCCGTTCAGCACGAGGCCGGGCAGCTGGCCAACCCGATCGGCCTGCACCAGAAGTCCCCCGAGCGTGAGCGGCTCGACGGGGATACGGAATTCCACGGAGAGTTCCCCACCCTCCCCCAACTCGAACACGCCGACCGTCGTCTCCCGATGGCCGAGAGCCGCGGCCAAAAGCAGGAAGTTCCCGGGATCCGGAGAGGCCAGCTCGAATCTCCCCATCTGGTTCGTGACCGTGGACGTGATGGAGTCCCCCGACTCCGTGAGGAGGACGACGAAGCCGAGGTTGATCGGCCGATTGCTATCCCGCTCCAGCAACGTGCCCCGGATCGTCTGAGCCCTCAGAGAGGCTGGGAAGAGGCCGCACGTGGCGAAGATCGCGAACACGACGACCGCGGTCCGAAACCGGAGATACGGAACTCTCGACACTCGTCCCCCCTTTCCCACCACGCCTGAGTCCATCCAGAAGCTACCCCGTTCCGCTGGGTGAATCCTCGGCTAGCATCCCCAGTGCTTGCGGCACCCGGCCCAACCATCCTAGCATCCTCAGGATCACCCGTCACCGGCTGGCAATGCACGGACGGCTCACCACGATAGAGGAGTGTCCAATGAGCGACAACAACTCCGGGAACGACAGCAAATTCGGAATCGATCGGCGTGAGTTCGTCCGCCACAGTGTCGGCGTGGGTGCGGGCGCTCTTGCGTTGGGCCGCCTCCCGGAAGGAACTGCAAGGCCACAGCGGCGAGCGGCCGGCCTTCCCATGATCATCACGAGCCATTCGAACGACACGGGCGAAGATGCGATACGACAGGCGTGGGGCATTCTGAGCCGTGGCGGCACGGCGCTCGACGCCGTCGAGCGGGGCGCCAACGTCATTGAGGTCGATCCCGAGGACTCGAGCGTCGGCTACGGTGGCCTTCCGAATGAGAACGGCGTGATCCAGCTCGATGCGTCGATCATGGATGGGAAGACGTACAATGCCGGCGCCGTGGCAGGGATCGAGAACATCAAGACACCCTCGTCAGTGGCCCGATTGGTCATGGAGCGGACCGATCACGTCATCCTTGTCGGTAAAGGGGCACTGGACTTCGCCCGGTCGTTCGGCTTCGAGGAGGTGGATCTTCACACTGAGAAATCGCGGACCGCGTGGTTGCGCTGGCGGGAAGAGCACAGTGACCGCGACGACTGGGGCCCGCCCGATCACCTGAAGAAGCCGCGGGGTGAAGAGGACACCGAGCCCCTCGACTTTCACTACGGTACGACGAACGTGTTGGCCGTCGACTCGAACGGAGACGTGTCCGGTATCACGACCACGAGTGGGCTGAGTTGGAAGGTCAACGGCCGCATCGGGGACTCCCCGATCATCGGAGCTGGACTCTACGTCGACAACGACGTCGGCGCGGCCGGGGCCACAGGTCGCGGAGAAGACGTGATCAAATCCTGCGGATCGTTCTATGTCGTGATGCGCATGGGCCAGGGCCGGTCTCCGCAGCAGGCCTGTGAGGACGCCATGGAGATGATCGTGCACAAGTACCGGAACGTGAACCCGAACTTCTTCCCGTCGGAGAAGTTCGTGGCCATCAACAAGGATGGAGAGTACGGCTGCGCCTCGATGGGCAACAACCGGGGCCGTCCGCAAATGACCGTCCGCACGCCGGACGGTCTGGACATCTACGAGGGGACGACCCAGTACACGGGGTAGCACGCTCCGCCGGCTAGTCGATTCGGCAGGTCGATACGAAACGCCCCCGGATCCGGTCGCGAGGCCAGGTCCGGGGGCGTTTCGCATCACGCGACAGCCCGCGAATGCTATTCCGCTCGAAGAGCCTCCACCGGATCCACCTTCGTAGCGCGACCCGCCGGTAGCCAGCTCGCCAGAAGGCTCACCAACACGAGAAGCACTGGACCTCCCGCGAAGGTCCAGGGATCCGTAGCCGATACCCCGTAGAGAATCGCACCCATGAGACGCGTGAGGCCGAAGGCTCCTGCCAAGCCCAACACGACACCACCGATCAGCACTCCCACACCCTGGCGCACGATCATGCGCTGGACGTCCTCACCTCGGGCCCCCAACGCCACGCGCACCCCGAGCTCGCAGTAGACTCGTCCCCGCCAGCTTCTGACTCAGGACACCTGACTCCCGGACTCACGGCACCTGGCTTCCGGTGAAATCGAACGCGACTTCGCCCTCCCCTCCCGGCTCGAACTCCACCACCTGTTCCCGGACACCCAAAAAAGGATGCCACGCCGTAATCGTGTACTCGCCAGGTGGAATACCGTCGATCCGGAAGCTTCCGTCCTCGTTCGTGGCCACGGCATAGGGGCTGTCGGCGGCGTAGATCCATCCCTGCATGAAGTCGTGAGCATCACATTCCAGCCGGATGCGACTTCCACGTCGCGGCCGTAGCGCCTGGATGATCACCTCCCTTTCGGGGGGCTGCCCGAGGTTGAACAGCGTTCGTCCTCCCTCGTCCATCAACTCCCAGGCGTGAATATTGTGGAGGACCGGGTCGCTGTTCACGATGCTCATCTCGGTCCACTTCGGGATCACCTGGAGGTTGGGTTGGAAGATACAGTCCCGTTGATCCACGACGTGGCCTGCGGCGGCGTCCGGCCACGCTTTGCCCTCCGTTACGCCCTCGACCACCACGACGACTCCGGCCAGACCGCCGCCGGCCGCAACCGAGACGTCGAAGCGCTCCTGATAGCCGAAGCCACAGATCTCCTCGTCTTTCGTGACCAAGAGCCTCGTGGGTGCGGGCACCTCACCGGCGAACGTGACTCTGCCTCCGAGTACGGCACCATCGGCGGTCGGGACGACCCTATAGTCGCCCTGCGCGGCCAGCGCCTCCGGACGCGAAGGCAGCGAGACTGCAACCACGCTCAACGCGATCGCCACCGCGCGAACCCTCGGACATCGAGCCAAGCGAACTCCCACGCATCGAGCCAGGCGAACCCCGAGGCGACGGCGGCGGTGAACCCCGAAGCGCCTAATGCGGTATAGTGAGCGATTCATACGGCGTTGGACCCCCGTGGGAGCGGGGGAGGTCCCTGTCGCCGCTGGCGTCCTTTCGGGAGAAGTGACTTGAAGGCCATCCTAGGGTTCTCGATCTGCCTGACACTCACAGGTGCACCTCTCGTCACTGGAGCGAGGAGGCCTCCCGTGCCGCCCGCCGATACGCCGGAGCGCTCAGGCGTGTCACACGCCGCCGAGGCGGCCGCCGTGTCCTACGACGAGGTACAAAGGGTGCTCGACGCGAAGTGCGTCAGTTGTCACTCGGGTCCCGAGGCCGCCCGAGGGCTCCGTCTCGATTCCTGGCCGGCCCTGACCGCGGGCTCCGACCACGGCGAAGCGATCATTGCGTTCGACGCCCGCCGATCGCTCCTTGTCGAGCTGACCACCAAGCTCGTCGGAGGGCCGCACCCAGCCGAGGTGGGCGCCAGCGTACTCGACGACGGCGAGGTGACGCTCCTGAGCGACTGGATCGACGAGGGCGCCCCGTCCGAGGGTGGGGAGATCCCGTTTGCGGATGCGGACCAGCTGCTCTATGCGGCCAACCAGAGCATGGCGGTCGTCTCGGTGATCGATATGCAGACCAACATGGTGGTGCGCACGGTGGACCTGCAGTCCATCGGCCTGCG
Organism: Gemmatimonadales bacterium UBA6960; assembly: GCA_963577685.1. GTDB lineage: Bacteria > Gemmatimonadota > Gemmatimonadetes > Longimicrobiales > Gaopeijiaceae > UBA822. The sequence continues at coordinate 10,677 of CAUZAE010000078.1, forward strand.
TGAGAACGCCTTCCCGCACCACATCGCCGTCGAGCCCGATGGTTCTCACTGGTATTTGTCCCTCATCGCTGCCAATCGGATCCTGAAATTCGACCGGAACAACGAGCTCGTACAGGGCATCGATTTCGTGCGGCCCGGCCTGCTGGCGCTCGATCCGGAGGGAGAGAATCTGTTCGCCGCCCGTTCGATGGCCGCCGTTTCCCCGCCGCAGGCGATCGGCGTGATCCGTCGCTCCGACATGAGCTCCGACGAGGTGGGGGTCTTCATCCCGAGGCCGCACGCGTTGGCGGTACGGCCGGGCACCGGCACCGTCTACACGGCGAGCCTGGCCGCGAATCAGATCGCCATGTTCTACCCGGAGGACGAAGCGGTCGACCTCGGCACCCTCGAGGGCGACCGCCCCCACACGCTCATCGGGTTCGCGATCTCACCGGACGGTCGTTGGATGGTCGGCACGACCGAGCTGACTGCTACCGTGTTCGTATTCGATCTCGATCGCGAGCCGGACATGACGCCGGTAGACACGATCGCCGTGAACGCGGCGCCGTGGCATCCCGTCTTCACTCCGGATGGCCGCTGGGTGTACATCGGCAACAATTGGGACAACACGGTTAGTGTGATCGACATGGAGACACGGACGCTGGCCAAAGTCATCGAGGGTGATGGCCTGGCGCAGCCGCACGGTGCCGCCGTGTCGCCGGACGGGCGCTTCGCCTACATCTCGAGTCGCAACCTCGAGATGCCCGAGGGCCACAGCAAGTACGAACACATGTACACGCCGCGTTACGATCTGGGAGACAACGCCCGGGCCGGTACGGTCGTCGTCATCGATACGGAGACCCAGTCGATCGTGAAGGTCATCGAGATCGAGGGCTATGGGGCTGGTTTGGGGACGGCGGCTCGCAACTAACGCATCGACCTCGACCACTCGCCGATCACCCTCGATTGCGCGCGGATCACTCTCAACGGCTACGGCATCACGCCCAACACTAGGTGTGACGGGCTCTCCGCCGACCGATACACCCTCTGGGTCGCCGTCTGGTAGTCTTCGGGCTGCGCGTGGTAGATGTCCACGAAAGTCTGCGGGTTGCGGTCGTACGCCGGGAACCACGAGCTCTGCACGTGCACCATGATGCGGTGCCCCGCACGGAAAGTGTGGAATCGATCCTTCAGGTCGATGTCGATCCTGGTCACATCTCCCGGGACCATCGGCTCCGGATTCTCGAGGCTGTTCCTGAACTTCCCGCGCATGATCTCGCCGGCCACATGCATCTGGAACCCTCCCATGGGCACGGTACAGGCTTCGCTCGGGGGAGCGTCTCCGGGATAGACGTCGATGAGCTTCACGATCCAGTCCGAGTCCGTGCCGGTGGTCGATACGAAGATATTGGCCAGGATGGGGCCGGCGATGGTCAAATCCTCCGTCAGGGGCTCGGAGACATAGGTGACAACGTCGGGTCTCGTCGAGGCGAAGCGCTGGTCCTCGACTTTCCATAGGTGGCCCAGCGACGTACGGATCTCGGCCGAAAACGGAACCGGATGATTCGGATCGCTGAGGTACGAGTCCGAAACGTCTGTTCGCGAACGGTCGGCTTGCGACACCGCCGGCTCTTCGAAGGAAAGCGTTCCGTTTTCGCGGAGATAGAGGTTGGTCGGCTGCACACCGGGCGGTGGCCAGCGATCGAAGGACCTCCACTCGTTCCGGCCGGTCTGGAAGACCACGGCCTCCTGCGCGTCCCATCCCCCCTTGTCCTTGAGGTGATACTCGAAGAATGGGAACTGCAGTCTCTTTTGGAAGTCGAGCGACGTGGGCTGATCGAATTCGATGCACCCCAAACTCTCACCCGTCATGCTCCTCCACCCTCCGTGGAGCCAGGGGCCCACGGCCAACGTGCTCTGATTGTTGGGGTTCATCTCTTCGATGGTCCGGTAGACCGACATCGGGCCATAGAAATCCTCGGTGTCGAACCACCCGGCCACGTTCAGGACCGGGTGATCGATACCGTCGAGGTGGAGCAGCGCGTTCTGCCGCTGCCAATACTCGTCGTATGTGCCGTGCTCCATGAAGTCGTTCCAGGCGATCACGTCACCGTTGAAATATTTCTCGTCGATGTTGGCCGCCGAACCCGCCTCCAGAAAGAACTCATAGCCCCACGGGGTCCCGTAGTCGAAGCGGCCCGATCGCGCCTCGGTCGGACCCGAGCGCACACGCGCATTCGACGAGAGCCAACTGAAGGCGTACATGATTCGGAAC
>CAUZAE010000079.1:0-12904 GCA_963577685.1 Gemmatimonadales bacterium UBA6960
GGCTCGGGAACTTCTGAAACACCACCCTAGGAATTCGGCGGTCTGCTCCTCCAACCACAGGGGGGACAGGTGGCGTGACGCACGTCGGATGAATCCCGTATGCCCGCCACGTTCGGTAACGACGAGGGTCAGGTGGGGGTTGGCCTCTACCTCTTTGATGGGAACGGCGGAGAACGGAAGGAATGGATCGTCGAGAGATTGCACGAGCAGCGTCGGGGTTCGAATCGCTGACACGAACCGCTTCGAGCTCGATTGGCGATAGTAGTCCTCTGCGTCGCTAAAGCCATGAAGGGGAGCCGTAGCCGCGTTGTCGAACTGGCGAATCGTAGAGCTGGACCAAACGGCTGGCAGGTCGATGAGATTCGCTAGCACCTCTTCTTTGGCTCGGACTTTCGTCTTCAGTGATCGGACGAAGTAGCGCGTGTAAATTCCAGCCATGAACCCCCTCTCGAGAGCGTCGGCTCCCGCCGACAGGTCGTAGGGGACCGAAACCGCGACCGCAGCCGAAAGGGGTGTTTCCCCCTGGCTGCCACGTTCTCCAAGGAATTTCAGGAGCACGTTCCCCCCGAGAGAAAAACCCACGGCCATGATCGATCTGTGTGGGAACCGCTCACGGAGATGGGTGACGACCAAACCTACGTCCGCCGTTTCACCTGAGTGGTAGGATCGAGCGGTCCGATTGGATTCACCCGAGCACCCTCGAAAATTCAGGCCCACGACGCGCATGCCCTGTTCGGACAAAGCATGGCAGGCCTGAAGCACGTATCCCCGACGCGTGTGCCCTTCGAGCCCGTGCAGCAACAAGACGAGCGGTGATCGCGGGTCGGTTTCAGGCGTCCAGTCGAGGTCGAGAAAATCACCGTCGGGCGTCTCGATGCGCTCACGTGTGAAGTACGGATACGACGTCGAGCGGAGAAACTTGCCTGCCAACGTCTGAAGATGTGCACCCGCCAGCCACCAGGCAGGTGCGAACGGCTTCGGGTTCCAGTTCGGAGAACCTCCGCTGGTCGAGTGAGTTGGCGCGACCGGCTTGCTCCTGGTCATCCTAATGCCCACGGGGGATGAAGCCCCAGGATGCGCTCGTAAACGGGGCACGCGGTATCGTGGGCGCCGGAAAGATAGCCAGTGCTCGTCAAAAACTCTCCGGTGATCTCTCCACCGGTGAATCGAAACGTCTTCTTGAAGAGACGAACCCAGTCACCGTTCGATCGCGGATGATTCGCCTCCAGCCAACCCGAGAACGATCCGTGAGAGTTCTGTAGCTCCAAGATTATTTGGGCATTGTGAATCGCGGCGTCGATCTTCAATCGGTTCCGAATGATCCCAGGGTCGGTCATGAGGTGGGCCCGATCCTCGCTACCGTACATCGCGACGCTGGCGACAGCAAAGCCGTCATAAGCCCGCCTAAAGTTTTCCTTCTTCTTCAGAATCGTGAGCCACGAAAGTCCGGCCTGGTTTATCTCCAAAACGAGACGCTCGAAGAGTCGATCGTCGTCACCAACGGGGAAGCCGTATTCCTCGTCGTGGTAGGGCCCGTGCAAGGGATGCCCTTCGGCCGCACCGCAGTAGCCACTGAGGGTGGAGGGAGAATCGTCCATTCCGAGAATGTAACGCCGATCCGTGCGGACTGGGATGAGCCGTTACGCGGCTGCAACGCAACCTATTCGTCTGTTCAAGCGTCTTACATGGTGTGGGGACGGTTCGGCCCGGGGCCCCACTTCGGCCGGAGCCGTTTTCGGGATCCTGAGACGATGAAGAGGAGGTAGGGGACGATGTCGATGCCACCGGAAGATCGAAGCCGAAGGGGTTCGCCGGGAGAAGACACCACCCCGTCTGACCAGAGACGACGACGAGGTCTGGATCCGGAGGACGAGGCACTGCTGGGCGAACCGGTATCTCGTCACGACCAAATGATGAAGGTCGCCATCGCCGGCTTTCTGAGCCTCTTACTGGTCACTTTTGCGGTGGCGCAGTCGAGCTATGACGTCCCGATGGCCCCCGACCCGGTGCTCCTCGACGTACCCATACCCATAGAGCCCGTGGTTATCGAGGAGGTGGTGCCTCTACCCCCTCCACCCCCGGCGCTCCACTTGCCTTCAGTGACAACCGACTTTATGGCACGGTAGTGACGACACACGGCGACCGGGTCGAGGGCTACATCCGATGGGACCAGAACGAAGGGAGCTGAGCCGACCTCTTGGACGCAACCGGTGACGTGACGGGCGTGGACTGGAGTGACTTCGAGGAGATTCACTTCCACCGACCGTGATGGGGGAGTAGTAGAACTGTTAAGGGCAACGCACGACGAGGCCCCTTCGGAGACATATCCCGAAGGGGCCTCGGTGGCTCTACGGCGGAGCTGGAGGACGACTGCCGAGCTAGAGCTTTGGCAGCGTCACCCCGACCTGATCCTGGTACTTCCCCTGCCGATCCGCGTAAGCCACGCTCGGCTCTTGGTCTCCCTCGAAGAAGAGAAGTTGAGCGATACCCTCTCCTCCGTAGATCTTGGCGGGAAGCGGTGTCGTATTTGAGATCTCCAAAGTTAGATACCCACACCAGGTCGGTTCGAGCGGCGTGACGTTCACGATGATTCCGCAACGTGCGTAGGTGCTTTTCCCCACGCACACCACCAATACGTCCCTGGGGATCCTGAAGTACTCCTCGGTGCTTGCGAGGGCGAACGAATTCGGCGGGATGATGCATGTGTCGGCGTTCACGTCCACGAATGAACGCTCATCGAAGTTCTTGGGATCGACGATCACGTTGTGGACGTTGGTAAAAACCTTAAACTCGGGGGCTACTCGGATGTCGTACCCGTAGGACGAAAGGCCATAAGAAATATTGCCGTCCTTCACTTGACTCGGCTCGAACGGATCGATCATGCCGTGCTCTTCACACATCCGACGGATCCAGTGGTCGCTCTTTATTGGCATTTGCTACACTTTGAGATTTGGGAGGGATCGACTTTCTCTGGAAGAGAATAATGCCTCTGGAGACGGTCCGCACGCTCCGCATTCCAGAGTCGGGAACTCCGCAATATGTTCTCCGCCGACGAGACCCCCAGTCTGTGGGCTAATCCGGGTTGACACTCCTTCGAGCGCAAGAATACCTTACGTTCCCAGCAAGTGAACGATTTCACAAGCCACCTCTAAAGGCTGCCATGTCGGGATCATACATCCCGCTACTGATCCTGTTCGGTGTCTCCGTCGTGAACGCCCTGGGTATGGGGATCGCATCCCATGTACTCAACCCGCGGCGACCCACCCCGCAAAAAGACATGCCGTACGAATCGGGCATGATACCGCTGGGTGATACACGCTTCCGATTCTCCGTCAAATTCTACATGGTCGCGATCAGCTTTATCGTCTTCGATCTGGAAACGATCTTCCTCCTCCCCTGGGCCGTCGAGATGAGGGCGCTGGGTTGGGGAGCCTTCGCAGCTGTCAGCATATTCGTTACGGTGCTCGCATTGGGGCTTGTGTACGAGTGGAAAAAAGGAGGGCTGGAATGGGACTGAGTGACGGTGATCCCGGTGATTCTGTAGAGGCCGAGCGCATTTCTGAAGCCCTGGCCTTGGGGCATTCGGGTGGGCACAAAGGGGGGCTCCTCGGAGCAGGCGGCCCCACGTTCTTGACTACCAAAGTAGACTTCGTGGTGAACTGGGCGAGGCGAAATTCTCTTTGGCCTATGCCCTTCGGCACGGCTTGCTGCGCCATTGAGATGATGGCATCTGCAGCTTCGAACTTCGACCTTGCCCGCTTCGGCATGGAGCGCATGTCGTTCAGCCCACGACAGGCCGACGTGTTGATCTGCGCGGGCCGAGTACCCTACAAGCTCGCCCCGGTATTGCGGCGCATCTGGGATCAGATGATGCAGCCCAAGTGGTGTGTATCGATGGGTGCCTGTGCGAGTTCGGGAGGTGTCTTTGATACGTATTCCATGGTCCAGGGCATCGATACGATCATCCCAGTGGACGTATACGTTCCTGGGTGTCCACCACGGCCGGAGGGACTCATCTACGGCCTGATGATGATTCAGGAAAAAATCCGCTGTGAGACTTTGGCAGAACATTCCGAGCTCAGGGCCGAGACTTCGGAAATGGTCGGGCGTCCGGCGGCCAACGCAGATGAAGTGGAAGCACTCTCAGGGCCGTTCGGGAATTCCACTCAACAAGACCGACTCGCTGCTCTGGCTCAGACTCAACGTCCGAGCCGCTCGGAGGATCTGCTCCCATAGGGGAGCCACCATGACGGAGGGGGGTGCGAGCGCCTTCGAGGGGGTAGAGCGGGGTCCGCAGACCTCTCGCGAGCCTGCGTATAAGGAAGGTGAGGAGAGCACCGAGGGTCCAGGACACCCTTCGGTGTCCGCGCTTCAAGAGAAGTTCGGATCTGCCATACTCCGGACAGAGGTTCAGGCCGGAGACCAGCACGTCGTGTTCGCCGAGGCACCGCGAAACTGTGAAATCCTCGAGTGGCTGCGGGACGATCCCGGGCAGCGTTATGATCTCCTCGCGGACCTGACGGCCGTCGATCATGGTGGAGGCCGCCCACTCCAGGTCGTTTACCAGCTCTGGTCGATGACGCACAAGCGGGCGCTCAGAGTGAAATGTGAGGTAGACCTCGATGCCCTCGTGATCGAGAGCGTGGTCCGCCTCTGGGAGACCGCAAACTGGCTCGAGCGTGAGGTCTACGACCTCTTTGGTATCGACTTCGAAGGACATCCCGATCTGCGCCGTATCTTGATGCCTCAGAACTACGAAGAAGGCCATCCACTGCGGAAGGACTTCCCACTTTGCGGGCGCTTCTCCCGGGCGGAGCAGACCAAGCGGGCTCTTTCACAAGACTACCGTAATGACTACTCCGTCGTGGAGATCGCCCTTGGAGGCACACCGGCCCTCCCGCCGACGGAAGCGGACGGGCTGTCTGCCGACTCGGGGGAAGGGTTCGTGACCGCGGCGCGGGGAGCCCCCGGGGAACCCATGACGGAGAGCGTACTTGAGGCAAGTGATCCCGACCTCGACTCAGAGCACATGCTCATCAACATCGGGCCACAACATCCGGCGACGCATGGAGTCTTACGCCTGATTTGCGAGCTCGATGGAGAGACGGTGGTCAAGGTGACGCCCGACATCGGGTTCCTGCACACGTCTTTCGAAAAGCTCGGCGAATACCGTACCTGGAACCAGATCGTTCCGCTCACCGACCGCATCGACTATTTGGCCCCCCTGATTTACAACTGCGTGTATGTCATGACGGTCGAGAAGCTTATGGGGCTTCAGGTCACCGAGCGGTGTAAGGTCGTCCGGGTGCTCTGTATGGAGATGGAGCGCATCTTCAGTCACCTCCTGTGGCTGGGAACGACGGCGATCGACGTGGGGGCGTTCACTCCGTTCCTGTACGCCTTCCAGGAACGCGAACGCATCTACAAGCTGCACGAGTCCTTCACGGGCGCACGCATCACGACATCGGCCACGCGAGTCGGAGGTATGATGGCCGACCTTCCCGACGGCTGGACCGACTCGCTCCGTGACTTCGTGAAGACCTTCCCGAACACCCTCGACGAGATCGACTCGCTCCTGACCACCAACGGGATCCATCTCGGGCGCACACTCGACGTGGGGGTCATCTCGGGAGAGGACGCGATCAACTGCGGCTTTACCGGTCCCAACCTCAGAGCCTCAGGAGTGGACTACGACCTCCGGAGAGACAAGCCCTACTACGACTCTGACACGTATGACTTTGACGTCCCGGTCGGTGAAAATGGAGACTGCTACGACCGCTATTTGGTGCGAATGGAGGAGATGCGGCAGAGCCTGCGCATTCTCGAGCAGGCCCTCGAGCGACTTCCGGGCGGGCCGATCAACGTCGCGGACCCGAGAGTTTCGTTGCCGAGCAAGACCGACTGCATGAACGATATGGAGTCGATGATCCATCACTTCAAGTTAATTACGGAGGGCATATCGGTTCCTGCGGGAGACTGCTACTTCGCTGTGGAAGGCTCGAAAGGTGAGCTCGGGATGTACGTCGTGAGCGGCGGCGGCGAGAAGCCGGTGCGTTGGAGGATTCGTCCACCGTCGTTCGTGAACCTGTCGGTGATCCATAAATTGGCCGAAGGCCATCTAGTTTCCGATCTGATCATGATCAATGCCTCTCTGGATATCGTGTTGGGGGAGATCGATCGATGAGCGAGGCCCCCTTCAAGAATCCCGGCTGGGCCGGGAACGTAGGTGAGTACGACCTGACTGAAGAGCAGGTTCGGGGGCTCGATTTCGTCGGAATTCCTCCGCTCGAGGGCACCCACCCCGCGAGTGTGGCGGCGTACCCCTACATGTTGGAAGAGAAGGATCCGGAAGCGCACCTGTTCGAGGGCCCTTATGAGACTCGTTTCGAGAAGATCCTGACGAGATATCCCACTCGGCAAGCTGCGCTTCTTCCGGTTTTAAACCTCGCGCAGGAGGTTCGTGGGCACGTCTCTCCTGAAACCATGGATCGCGTAGCAGAGCTCCTCGAGCTGTCCGCCGCTTATGTGAGGGGCGTAGCGACTTTCTACACGATGTACAACAAGCGGCCCGTCGGGCGGCATCTGGTGCAGGTGTGTACCAACATCAGCTGCAACCTTTGCGGTGCCGAGGAAGTGCTCGAAGCGTTCCTCGAGCACGCCGGTGCCGAGATTGGAGAGACCACGGCGGATGGGGCCTTTACCGTCATTGAAGCCGAGTGTCTGGCCGGGTGCGGCTTTCCGACTTGCGTGCAGATCAACTCCCGCTACTACGAGAACGTGACCGTGGAGGAAGTGCCGCGGATCTTGGAGCACCTGGAGACCAGTCGCGGATCGGCTCTCGAAGACGGAATCGATGGTGCGCGGCCGACGGCGGAGAGGGGCGAAAGCTAAACATGGGATACCCCTATAGCCACGAAAAGGAAGTCCCTATCCTCTCGAAGCACTTCGGAGATCCACAGGCTAGAACGCTCAAAGGATGGAAGTCACGAGGCGGTTATGAGGCCCTCGAGAAGGCTCTCGCAATGAGCCCCGAAGAGGTGGTCGAAGTCGTCAAAGCGTCGGGGCTTCGAGGCCGGGGGGGCGCAGGCTTCCCGACTGGCCTCAAGTGGAGCTTCATGCCAAAGGACCGGTCGAGGCCTCATTACTTGCTCTGCAATGCCGATGAGTCGGAGCCGGGTACGTTCAAGGATCGGGAGCTTCTGCGTTGGGTGCCCCACCTGCTCATCGAGGGTTGCCTCATCGGCGCTTACGCGATGGGTGCCGAGCACGTTTATATCTACTGTCGAGGTGAATTTTTCGAAGCCAATCAAGTGTTGGCCAAGGCCGTCGACGACGCGTACGAGGCCGGAATCGCCGGAGAAGACGTCCTCGGATCCGGGCACAAGATCGAAATTACCGTCCACGCCGGTGCGGGGGCCTATATCTGTGGTGAGGAGACCGGACTGATGAACTCCCTGGAGGGCAGGAGAGGGGAGCCGCGCATCAAACCGCCGTTTCCAGCGGCCGTAGGCGCCTTCGGGATGCCCACGACGATCAACAACGTCGAGACCCTGTGCGCCATCCCCCCCATCGTGGCCAACGGTGGCGAGTGGTATCGCCAATGGGGAACTGAGAAGAGTCCAGGAACGAAGCTCTTCTGCGTGAGTGGACACGTAAGGCGTCCCGGGAACTACGAGCTCCCACTGGGCTTCCCGTTGAAGGATCTGATCTACGACGTGTGTGGGGGTATTGTCGAAGATCGGGCCCTCAAGGCGGTGATTCCGGGAGGCAGTTCCGTTCCGCTCCTTTCAGCCGAAGAAGTGGAAGACTGCACGCTTGATTATGAGGGGGTGGTCGAGGCCGGGTCGATGCTGGGCTGCGCCTCGGTCATCGTGATGGACGAAACGACGGACATCGTGCATCAAGTAATGCGGATGGCTGCTTTCTACGCGCATGAGTCGTGCGGGCAGTGCACGCCTTGCCGTGAGGGAACCGCGTGGGTCACGACGATCCTCAAGCGCATCGAGGACGGACGGGGAACCGAAGAGGATCTCGACGTACTGGTCCAACTCACCGACCAGATGACGGGGACGACGATCTGCGTACTCTCGGACTCCGTGGCCGCTCCTGTGCAGTCCTCCATCCAGAAGTTCAGGGAGGAGTACCTGGCCTTGATCCGCCGGGGTGAACGAGTAGGGGTGGCGTAGCCTCATGACCGACACGCGCGAGGTAGAGATGGTCACCCTGACCATCGACGGGACAGAGATCGAAGTTCCCGCAAGCACAACCATCCTCCAGGCGGCACAGGGCATCGGCACCGAGGTCCCACACTATTGTTACCATCCGGGCCTCTCGTCCCCCGCGATGTGCCGGCTCTGCCTCGTGGAGGTGGAGGGTGGGCCGAAGCTACTCCCGTCCTGCACGACGGAAGTAGCGGCAGGTCAGGTGGTGCACACGCAGAGTGAGTCCGCATTGGGGATGCGGCGGGGCGTCCTGGAATTCTACCTGGCGAACCACCCTCTCGACTGCCCCATCTGCGATCAGTCGGGGGAATGTGACCTGCAGGACTATGTGTTCGAAGGGGGAAGGGAACACGGACGCAGCCGTGAGGCCAAGCGGGTCTTCGGTCGTGACGACTTCGGCGGTGATGTGCTCTTCCATGGAGATCGCTGCGTCATGTGCACGCGCTGCGTTCGCTTCATGACGGAGGTCGAGCAGAAGCCGTTGCTAACTGTGGTCGACCGCGGCAACCGTTCAGTCATCGACACCTTCTTCGAGGAAGGGCTCCAGCAGGCCGAGTGGGCGGGCAACGTCGTGGACATCTGTCCGGTCGGTGCGCTCGTCTCCAAGGACTTTCTCCACAAGGCTCGGGCGTGGGATCTGGAACACACGGAATCGATCTGCCCCAACTGTAGCCAAGGGTGCAACGTCGATCTTCACACCAGGGACAACCTGGTGCACCGTATGAAACCACGCACGAATCCAGAGGTAAATGGGTACTGGATTTGCGACTATGGGCGTAGCCGCTATGAGTGGCTAAACCGAGGAGAACGCCTGGACGCGCCGGTCGTACGTATTGAGGGTCGAAATGACGCCATGGGTTGGACGACGGCACTCACCACCCTCCAGGAGCGGCTCCAAGAACGGGCCTCCGGTAGAGTGAGAGCTCTCGTTTCGCCCTTCTGGTCGAACGAAGACTTGAGCGCGGTGATTCGCCTGGTGGATGCGCTTGGGGGGGGCGAGGTTCTGTACCGCTCACCCCGTGCTGAAGAGGAGGTGCCGCTGGCAGGAGTCGCCGGACTCGCACGCCGGAGGGATCTGGCCCCCAACGTGCGTGGGGCTGAGCTCCTCGGCTGCACACGAGTGGGTGACGATGAAGGGAGGGGCGGACTAGAGGCGCTGACGGACCACGAGGGGGTGGTCCTGGTCCTCGGCGACACTCTCGACGAAGAGGATGAGGGATTTGCTCCGAATGCGGAGCTCGTGATCTACATCGGAGCCTATGGCTCTACTGCCCTCAGCACTGCGGACTTTCAACTTCCGATCACGACGTTCGCCGAGCAGGAGGGCACGTTCACAAACCACGCGGGAAGGGTGCAGCGTTTTTGGCCTGCACTGGCAGGTCCGGGCGCCGCACGTCCTGCCTGGCTCGTCATCGGAGCTCTGTCGGGAGCCCTCGAGGAGCAGGAAGGACCGAGCGGCGCTGGCGAGGCGTTCCAGGTGGTGACGGAGATGGTGGAGGCCTACAGGGGCCTCACTTACGATGCCATCGGTTCCCAGGGGGCTTCTTCAGAAGCGCCTGTGCCTGTGGCGGGAGACTGACGTGCTGGAGATCCAACCCATTACCGGCTTTCCGCTGCTGGCATCATCTTCCCTCAAGATCGCGATCATGTTCGGCGTCCTCATGTTGGCCGTCGCCTATGCCACGCTGGCCGAACGGAAAATCTCAGCTTTTATCCAGGACCGGGTCGGACCCAATCGCGTCGGGCCGCTTGGTCTCCTGCAGCCGATCGCTGACGGGCTGAAGAACCTGGTCAAGGAAGAGGCCGTCCCTGGTTCCGCCTCGAAGTTCTACTTCATGCTGGGCCCCATGATGGCCATGGTGCCAGCCCTCATGACTTTCGCGGTCATACCCTTCGCAGCGCCGCTGCCCACGCCGTGGGGCGTGGTCGACATGATCATCGCCGATGTGCCGATCGGTATTCTCTACATTCTGGCGCTCAGCTCACTCGGGGTGTACGGCATCGTGATCGGGGGATGGGCCTCCAATAACAAGTACGCTTTCTTGGGGGCCCTGCGGGCATCGGCTCAAATGGTCAGCTACGAGGTGGCGCTCGGCTTGAGCCTGCTCGTGGTGCTCATGCTCGCGGGCAATGTAACGCTCACTGAAATCGTGTGGCAGCAACAACAGTCCAACCTCTGGTTCGTGTTGCCTCTGTCCCTGGGGTTCATTCTTTTCATGATTTCGGCGTTTGCGGAAACCAACCGACTTCCCTTCGATATGCCCGAGGCGGAGTCAGAGCTCATCACGGGCTTTCACACCGAATACTCGGCCATGAAGTTTTCGATGTTCTTCATCGCCGAGTATTCACACATGCTTACGGCCTCCGCGCTGATGGCTACACTTTTTTTCGGTGGTTGGGATCTTCCGGGGTCCTGGGACGATGCCTTTTGGTACCAAGGCGAACTGATCCGAGGATTCGACGCGTCGGGCGCGCCTATCGCCGCCTCTCCGGCGGTCTGGAAGACGTTACTGACGTTCGCGGGATTTGCAGTGAAGACGGCATTCTTCCTCGTGCTCTACATCTGGGTTCGATGGACAGTGCCCCGCTTTCGCTATGATCAGGTGATGCAGTTGGGGTGGAAGGTCATGCTCCCGACGGCTCTCGCCTACGTCATGGTTGTGGCCGGTACGATCTTGGTCCTGGATCAAGTAGGTGTCTCCGGATTCGCCTTCGGCATGACGCTCACAGGCGTAAGCGCTCTCTGCACGGTGGCGTTCGTTTTCGTTCTAGATCGCGGCCGCATCATCCAGGGGGCCGCGGCTGGCAGACGTGCGGCGTCGTCGAAAGGTGCTTCAGCTCCTCGACAGGAAGTGCTCGCCCATGATTAGAAACATCTTTAGGTCACAGAATTTAAAACGTTATGGAGTAGTACGATGGCTGTAACGACAAAAGTCATCAGAAGGCCAGATCCTGGTACGACCTCGTACCTGCGGTCCGCTCTCAAGGGCATGGCCTTGACCCTCCGGCACATGCTGAACCCCAAGACCGTCACGCAGCAGTATCCGGAGGAGCAAACGGACCTGAGTCCTCGCTGGCGTGGCACCCACCGCATGGAGGTCCATGACGACGGACGACCCAAGTGCGTGGCCTGTGGCCTATGCCCGACGGTCTGTCCGGCCAACTGCATCCGGCTCGTGGGAGGGGAGGACGACCAGGGAAACCGATATCCGATCGTTTTCGAGATCGATGAATTTCGGTGCATTTTCTGTGGGATGTGTCAGGAAGTGTGCCCTGTCGAGGCGATTCACGTGGGGCTGGACTACGAAAATGCCGAGTATACGCGGAAACGCTTCGTGTACGACCTGGACCGCCTCATGCAGCAGGATCATCCGACTGCGTTGTTGTGGGACCCGGCGGACCCTGACAGCGAGTGAAGGGACCGGTGAAGGGACGCGTGAAATGGGCGCTATGCGGCGTTGGGCTTCGTCCCGTGAATCTGCGACGTACCTTACGGTACGCCTCGGTTCCCGGGGCTCGCCCGCCTTGCCTAGCATCCCATTTGACGCGCCCTAGAACGGGGAGGAGTGAGTAAATTGGACGTTCGCGGGGGTGATGGGGTGAACCGTGGCTGACATCCTGTTCTTCATCTTCGCCGCGGTGGCGGTGGGTGGAGCTGTGGGCGTGGTGATTGGGCGAAGCCCGGTCGCGAGCCTGCTGTTCATGATTGCTTGCCTCGCCAGCACCGCCGGGATCTTCGTGCTTCTGGAGGCACACTTCCTCGCTGCGGTCCAGATCATCGTCTACGCCGGCGCCATCATGGTGCTCTTCCTCTTCGTCATCATGCTTCTGAACCTGGGTCACGACTATCGCCGCGATATCCGTGGCGGCTTGGCGATGCTCGTCGGGTTCGGTGTCACGGGGGCGATGGGCGGGCTACTGGCTCGCCAACTGACGGACGGCGGCCGTGCACTGGCCACCAACCTAGGTCCGGGGGATGCGATCGACGCCGCGCTGCTCGAGTACGGCGCCGTCGGTGTGATCGCCCAACCGCTATTCACGGAGTATCTAGTGCCGTTCGAGCTCACGGGCATTTTGCTACTCGTGGCGATCGTGGGCGCGATCGTTCTGTCCAAGAAGGCGTCTTAAGTGTTAGTCGAATCTCTCGTGCTGGGCGGGCTGATATTTGCGATCGGAACGCTTGGTGTGATCGTGCGCAGAAATGTGATCATCATGTTCCTGTGCATAGAGCTTCAGTTGAATGCTGTGAATCTCACCTTCGTCGCACTTTCGCGTTATCACGGAATCGAGGGTCAACTCTTCGTCTTTTTCGTGATGACGGTGGCGGCTGCGGAGGCGGCGGTCGGACTCGCGATTATCATTTCCATCTTCCGGCATTACCAGACGGTTAATGTGAACCACTTCAACCTCCTCAAGTGGTGAACGGGTGACGCCTCTAGGACTCTTCTTGCTGCAGGTCGCGGAAGTCGCCGATTCACCGGGTGGGTGGGAGCCCTTCCTTCCTGGGATCATCATCCTATTGCCGCTGTTAGGCTTCGTGGTCAATGGTGGGCTGGCATTGTCCGCCGCCCGCAAGTCGTCGAATGCCGTTCGTGCTGGCCACGAGTTCGATTTTTTCGAAGGGACCACGGCTACGACGCACCGCCTGCCGACTTGGGTGGGCCCCGGGGTCATGCTGGCCG
>CAUZAE010000080.1:0-12771 GCA_963577685.1 Gemmatimonadales bacterium UBA6960
CCTGAGAGTTGAAGTGGTCATCCTGGGAGTAGTCGTAACCCACGGTCAGCCGATGCGTGAAGTCCGAGCCGGGGGTGTAGTTAAAGGTGATGCCCGTGGTCGCACGTGTAATGGTGTTCGCGTACGACTCCCCAGTGAGCAGGAGACGCAGGGTCTCCTGATCTCGCCTACCCGCCATGTAATTCCGGGGCCCCCGGATGGCGCTCATCATGATGGAGGTGACGGAGTTGCCCATCTGGGCCTGTGTCAGATCCGTCTGAGCGAAGGTGTTGTTGAACTGGATCATAAGATCTTCGTGGGGCCGGAACGTGGTGTTCGCCCGCACGTTGACCTTCTTCTCCCCGTCCGTTTCCACGGCGCCAATGTAGTCGTTAAAGGCACCCGACACGAAGTAGCCAACGTCGCCGCTACCGCCGCGCACACTCATCGAGTAGCGCTGCCGGTAGCCGTGCCTGAACACCTGATCGAGCCACATGTGAGGTACTTCGTCCGTACCAAACGGACGGAAGTACGCGAAGCCTTGCTGCGTCTCCGCAGTCCACTGCGGCGCTCCCTGTCCACCCGTCTTCGTGAAGATCTGGATCACGCCAGCCGCAGCCTCTGAACCATACAGCGTCGTAGCCGCCGGTCCCTTCACGATCTCGATCCGGTCGATGTCGTCCGGGTTCAAGTCGTTCAGCGGGCTATAAGGATCCTCCGCGCCGTTCTGCACCGACGTGGGCTCACTCTTCGCCCGCATGCCGTCGATGTAGATGAGCGGCTGGTTGCTCAGCGCCGTGCTCGTGTTGCCTCGCAGACGGATGTCCGGACCTGAGCCCGAGTTGCCGGAGCCGAACTGGATCCGCGCACCCGTCACACGGGCCTGCAGCATCTCACCGATGCCCGCTACCGGCTCGATTATGTCGTCGACCTTGATCTGTGCGATCGTGTTGCCGACCTCACGACGCCGTGCCTGGCCCGCCGTGCCGGTGACGACGATCTCGTCGAGGGAAAGCGCCTCTTCGGAGAGTGAGAAGTCCGACGCCATCGCCTGACCCTCGGAAACCGTCACCTGTTGCTCCACCGCTCCGTACCCGATCAGCTCCACACGCAGTGTGTGCTGCCCGACCGGAACGTTCACGATGAGGTAACGGCCACTGGCGTTCGTCAAGCTGCCAAGTCCGGTACCCTGAATGAACACCTGCGCCGCTGACAGTGAACGGCCGGAGGAGGCGTCCGTGACGATCCCCGTGAGGGAGCCCTGGACGTCCTCCGCTACGGCAGACGCCACCGCCGCCGCCGTAATCCCCAGTGACGCCGCTAGCGACGCTTGGGCCCTTTCCGCAGAAAGGGTCGCCGCGCCGGCCACATCGTTGTTCACCAGGTTCTGCGCCTGGACGAACGACATCGATGTAGCCATTAGCACGGCTGTGAGAGTTAGTAGCCGAATGACACGCATAACACCCTCCTCCTAATGGGGCGGCTTGATAGCCACCAAGTTAGAACGCCGTCAAACACGGTGTTCGCGATCTACAGACGCCGGTCACGGGCGAGGGAAACCCCGTCCGTTCCTAGCCACATCCGCACTGTAGCTCAATTATGAAGAATCCTGCATCCGTATTAGTAAGACAGTTTGGGACAACCTTTGGCAATGCGCAAGGGTGTCAACGAGCGAGTAGTGACTCGGGAGGTACCCGATCACTGCCTCGGACGATCACAGATAGAGAACTAAATTACGGGAACGGGATCGACACAAGGGGAACCGACAGGTACGGGATCCGGACCATGTACTCGGGCTCGGGCTCCACTTCCCTACTCGTGGTACCCCCGATGTAGCCCGACCCAAGCATGCCGCCCAGCACGAAGGCTGACGCGATCGCTCCGATCGTCTTTCTTTTGCTGAAGCTCCGGATCGCAACCCCCTCGATGGCACTGGTACGGATGTCCGCCGTGAACATCGAACCGCCGATTCCCCGCATCTGGACACGCAGGTTGTCCGGTCCGACATCCATGATTCGCCCGATGAGCCCTCTACGGTTCATGTCCATCCTCGCGACCGGAAAACCATTCATTGCGGCCTGGTTGACCAAGCGGCCGAAGCCGTCCTCGTTGAGACGGAGCCTCGTCTGCGTGCCTGGGGAGGCCGCCTCCAACGGGGCGTCGGCGTACGTGAAGCAGCCGCTGAGTGGCAGGAGCACAAACAGTGACCCGACCCTGAGTCCAACAGCAAGAGCTGACATTTTTCTCATCATATGGATCGCCTCCTTCTGAAAGTGGGGTTTTGATCCGCATAATGGTGGGGCCTTAGTGCGACGACAAGCCCTCACCCCCTCACTATACCTGAGTGCCGGTATGCTAGGAGGAAAGTATGGAAGGTGCAGCCCCATCCGATCATAGCGGAGAAGCCCCAAGGCGCGTGAGTGTCCTGCTGCACTCCGAGCACCCCGGGGTCAATATCGAAATCTCGCTCTCTCTCTATATATATGGGGCGAACTCATGGCCTACTCACCGCCCTTCTCTCTTCCACGGGGCAGGCTGCTTTTCGTGCTCCTTCTCGTCGGAGCGTGCGACGGGCCGCTCCCGGACCTATCCAATAGCAGCGGGTTGGCTTCTGCCGCTCCACTGGACGCGCAGGCGCTGGAACTCACCCGAGCGGACACGACCTTCGCCGCTCTGGTGGAACGACTCTCCGAGTCGGGCGGCTACTTCGACACCGACAATCTCATCTCCAACGAGTCGTCCTATCTCCATGTCATGGGCGCGTTGCGCGAGGTCGATGTACGGGGCGGAGCGTACATCGGAGTGGGTCCGGATCAGAATTTTTCCTATATCGCTCGAGTCCGTCCGTCCATCGCGTTCATCATCGGTATCCGCAGGGATAACCTGCTCGAGCACCTCTTCTTCGGTCGTGATCGAGTAGATCTTCTTACTGTCTTTTTCCTCGACGGAGACGTACCCCTCGTCGTCCAGCATCTGAAGCGTGGGATATACCGAGCCGGGGCTGGGGTGACCCGCTTGGCCCAAAACAGAACGGGCGGGAAAAAGAAACCGCCGGAGGGCGAGTAGCCCCCCGGCGGTCGTGTCCGAACGGTTTATACGTGTCAGCCTACCCGGGGCTACCGCCTCTTCGCTTCGCCTTACGACCGCCTCCCGAAGAAGACGCTCCGGCCCGGGGAGCCGATCGGGCTGCAGCACCCCCGGAGGATCTGACCGAGGAGCCCCTGGGGATCACCCCACCCGTGCTGCCACGGCCGCTACGAGTATAGCCACGTCCCGCCACGGCCCGTCCACCCGCCGATTGTCTTTCCACGACGACCACGCCCGGGCGATAGACGCTGTAGCCCCCGTAGCCCATTCCATAGCCCCCGTATCCCCCGTACCCTCCATAGCTCATGCCATAACCGCCGTACCTTCCGATTCCGACGTAAGCGGAACGGTACCCGAATCCCGGGTAATAACCGTATCGCAGATAGGGGTCGTAGAAGGGGTCGTAGAAACCACCCCCGTAGGAGCCGCGCGAAGCATCCCGTGGCCCCTGCTCCGCCCAAACTGGCTCCTCCCCGCCGGCTCCCGTGTTCACCACGAACTCGTCGGGGTAGGAAAGAGCCACCATCACGTCGATCACTCCGTCGGGCACCCCGGCATCCGCCATGCGGATCAACCGGCTCGCGTCGAGCGCGAAGGGTGCACCGCTCTCGGCAATCCAGGCCTCGACGGCCTTACCGTCCATCTTTGACGATGCCTCGATCACCTGGTCTAGCGTCAAGGCTGAAGAGGCCGCGATCCGGGAAGCCATGACCGCCGCGCGCCCCTCCGGGAGGTCGCCGAGACCTGCGGCCTCGAAGTCGGCTCGGGACGCGAGACGGTAGCGTAGCGCCCAAGGCACGCTCTGCCCCTCGACCTCCACCGCCCTGACGTCCAACCACTCGTATGGCGTGGCCATCGACATCACACCGGACGACTTCCGCGTGACATCGCCCTCACACATGAGTTCCGAGTTGAAAAATATGCGACGGGAATCGTTCGAGAACTCGGTTCGCTCCAAACCCTCACACCCCTCCCGCGTGACCCTACGGCCCTGCCCATCCGCCAGGATCATCTCTCGCGACACGACTCGCTCATCGATCAACGTGATCATGTTGATCCCCGACTCTCCGGACCGGGGCGCGAGGCAGAGGACAGGCGCATCGTCTGGTTCTCCGATAGCCTCCCAGCAACCCAACCACGGCTGCCAGCGTACGTCGGTCAACTGGGCTTCAGCCGGAGAAGCGGCCCCCGCGATCAAGAGGAGCGCAAAGGCGAACGTCACGTTGCCAAGTAACTGTCGAGGTGTCGTCATGTCGTCGTCTTCCCTCAAAAGGGGAGCGAGAGCCCGACCATCATCTGGAATCCGTCCAGATCGATGTCGCCGAACCCTTCGAATGCAAAACTGTCCATCCCTGTGCCAGCCCAGGAGTATCGACCCTCGAGACTCACGATGAACCTCGAGCCAAACGTAACGTCCGCACCGGCGAACACGTGTGCGGTGGGCGTCGTGCCTGAAGACCCCAACGTGTCATAGTAGACCTCGAGTGTCTCGAAGTCTACGAAGTCGCCCTGCTGACTGAACTTGTACCAGAGCAGACCCGCGCCCGCGCCCACAAACGGTGACCATCTCTCGGGGATCCAAGCGAATTGACCTATCGACCGGCCCCGATCCCTGAAATAGGTCTTCAGGCTCAAGGTCACCGGGACCCTCGTGAAGGCCGTCGTCTGTTCGATCGGGTGGTCATCCAAATCGACCCAGTCCCGCATCTCAGACCATGTGTGGCTGCGGGAGAAACCGATCCCGAGCGCAACGTCGAATCTCTCGGACGCTCGGACGGCCACCTCTGCCCTCCACGCGGAAGACCGGAAGTCGGTCTTGTCGAGCGTCAGCAACTGCTCCGCAAAGTCGAAGATACCGCCGCCGGCTTTGGGTATCGTATACCCACCCCAAATGCCGAAACGCCCTTCTGGCTGGTTGAAGAGAAACCCTGGCCCACCGGACTGCGCGGCGGCCTCGTCCGGTAACGCAACCGCGGCGGCGAGCACGACGAAGAAAACGCCCCGAGCGAACTGACAACAGTGACCTCGCACGACACACCCCCTGATGACGCCTGGTCTGACACTAGCCATAACCAAGCGAATTGCAAGATGCGTGCCGCCCCAGATCGGGTCGTAAGGACCGGAATTCATGCATTTTTCGACTGCGCGTGCCATCCGGTGGGGACACGACCTGTCACCCGATCCGGACGTTACGCGCTGCTGGGGACGTATCCTGCGTACCGGGGACCTATTCGGAATCGGCATCAGGCCGTCGTGGCCCGTTGCGGTGGAACTGGAACAGGTCCGCCGATTCACACCCCAATTCGACGGCGACCGCTGGAGGTGCCATGCACTCCGACGGGTGTTCGGAGGCGTCCTCGGCACAGGTCTTGCCCAGGTCTTGGGCTTGGGCCGAGGTGCCCTTAAGTTGTATCGAGAATGAACGAGAATAAAGGATGGTGGATATCCGAGAGTGTCTCGGGGTAGCCGCCACGCCGTTTAAGAGAGGGTAGAGGATAGACATGAAGCGAATCACTTTCGCGTTTGCCGGGTGTGCCCTGGTTTTCCTAGCGACTTCTGGCCTTCAGGCCCAGACGCTTCCGGAAGGGGTTACCGATAACATGGTCCAGGAGGGCTCGACCCTCTTCGCGGGCGCCGGCTTGTGTGCCGTATGCCACGGACCGGGTGGCGCCGGAGCCATTGGACCCAACTTGACGATGAGTGGTTCAAGGGGGAGGGCCTATTCGAGGAAATCGTGGCCCAAATCATGGAAGGAGTCGCACTGGCCGATGCGCAGAACGCCTTTGGGGCCTTCATGCCCCCGAAGGGTGGCGCTACCATCAGCGACGAGCAGGTTCGCTCCGTCGCCGCTTATGTGTGGACGCTCAGTAACGGCGGCGACTGACATAAGAGGCATCGAGCGAAAAGAGCCCGCCGGAGTCCTCCGGCGGGCTCTTTTTCTTGCTCGGAAGTGAAAGTGTGGCCTCCGCGTTCGCGGTCGCTTCCAACCGCAAACCCTCCAAGGCCGTCAAAGGGAGTGGATCCTCGTTGGATCGCTCCTCCGCGTTCCGCGACTACTCGATGGCAAAGAGGTTGGGATATGACGCGCAAGAACTCCGTTGCTCTGGCGGTCCTGTTTTTTGTGGTGACCTCACTCTCCTTCCAGCCGGTCAGCGCTCAACGCGGTGGAGATCGATGCGAGTTCAGCGCGGATATCACGGCCGAGTTGGCCGCGACTTCTGAGGAGCTGATCCGCATAGAGGCGGGATCCGGCTCCTTGACGGTAGAGGGCCAGGCCGGCCTGTCCGCCGTCCGAGTCACGGGGATCGCCTGTGCGTCCGACGAATGGATGCTCGAGGAACTGCGCGTATCGCTCGAGCGGCAGGGCTCGACTCTAGAGTTGGAGACGTTCCACCCACGCGACTCACGGGGGCGAAATACCTACGCCAGGATCAACCTGCGGGTGGATGTGCCGTACGGATATGGACGCCGAGATCGATGACGGAAGCGGGTGGGCGTCCCTGAGCGGGCTAGGAGAGCTTCTCGTGGACGATGGGCTCAGGAGAGCTCACGGTTACGGACATAGAGGGATCGGTCGACGTCGATGACAACTCTGGCGGACTCGACATTCGAGACGTACGAGGTGATGTCTTCGTCGACGATGGTTCGGGCGCTTTGGACATCGCCGAGGTCACAGGAACCGTCACGGTCTCGGACGGATCAGGGTCGCTGGATATCCGTGATGTGGGTGAGAGCCTGATGGTGCGCGAGATGGGGTCCGGGACGCTGCGCGTGTCGGGAGTAGAGGGTGACTTCACCGTACGGGATGGGCGTAACGAGAGAATCCGCTACTCCGGGATCGCGGGCTCAGTCGACATCCCGGAGCCGCGCCGGCGCGGCCGGCGCCGCCTCTCAAGCCTCACCGACTCGCGTAGACGGACACTCTCCCCTGCGCGTCGAACGCCAGCACCTCGTATGGCTGGGCCGCCTGCCCGGGCATCTCCATCCCCGGCGATCCGACCACCATGCCAGGCACGGATAGACCGAGGATGTCCGGCCTGTCCCTCAATACCTCCGCTACGAGATCCGCGGGAACATGTCCCTCGAAGACGTATCCATCCACCAACGCGGTATGGCATGAGGCGAGGCCAGGACTCACGCCGTTTTCGGCTTTGATCGCTCGAAGATCCGGAAGGTCCCTCACGTCGACGTCGAAGCCATTCGCCTGGAGATGATCGACCCAGAGCTTACAACAGCCACACGTGGGGGTCTTGTAGACCGTCACGATCGTGGCACCGGACGACGGGACACTCCACAAGAACGGCACGGCCAACGCGGAGGCGACAACGCCGCCGCCGGCCATTGATGCGAATTGCTTTCTGTTCATCGAAATCTCCACCCGAGACAAAATCTTCTGCGCCCATTACTATGGGACATGCCGGCCTCATTTGCCAGAGATGGGAGGGATCGGACAGATTGGCCTATCGTGGGGTTCCACACACCTGCCGCGGGTAACACGATGACCGAACCCGAGCTTCAGACACAACTCCAGGCCCAACTCCAGACGGAGCTAGACCCGGACTTCCAAATCGTCCGTTTACTGGGCGAGGGCTCCATGGCGCTAGTCTACGTGGCGAGAGAGAAGGCGCTCCAGAGGCTCGTCGCCATCAAGGTCCTGAAGGCGGAACTCGCGAAGGATGAGTGGTGCCCAAGGATGCCCGCGCTAGGATGCTGGCTCTGCAGCTCACATTCCTGAGTGCCGCGCTTGTCCTCGCCGCCCTGATCGGGGTTTGGGTTCTGGGGTAATGGATTCCGAATCTGGATTCTCGGATAACCGACAAAATACACGCAAAGCGTGCTACAACTGGAGACCTCATGAATAAGCAACTGAACGTCACGGGGATGTCCTGCGGGCACTGTGTGAGCCACGTGAAATCCGCGCTCGAGGACATCGACGGCGTATCCCTAGCCAAAGTATCGCTGGAAGACCATCGAGCGGACGTGACAGCCTCGAGTGAAGTGCCGGATGAAGCTCTGGTCGCTGCCGTCGTCGGCGCGGGTTATGAAGCGGAGGTCCGCCACTCATGAGGTCATGACGGCCTTCACGGACACCGTGGAGGTGCAGACCGAGGGGAACGACGAAATTCTCGATCTGACCGCCGATCTCCAGGCGTTGGTGAAAGAGAGCGGCGTCGAGGTGGGACAGCTCACCGCCATGGTCGTGGGTTCAACGGCCGCACTCACGACGGTGGAGTACGAGCCCGGCCTGGTCGGTCACGACATCGCAGCCGCCCTCGAGCGTATCGCACCGAGAGACGGCACGTATGAGCACGAGAAAATGTGGCACGACGACAACGGCCACAGCCATGTCCGAGCGAGCCTCATCGGTCCGTCACTGGCCCTGCCCATCGTCCGGGGGGCACTCCCCCTGGGGACGTGGCAGCAGGTAGTGCTCGTGGACCTCGATACGCGTCCGCGGGAGCGTCGCGTCGTGGTCAACATCGTGGGCGAGTGAGACTCCCGAGCCACGCACGTTGAAGGCCACCCCCCGATGAAGACTCTCTCCGCCACCCTGTTCCTGGTGGCCGGACTCTACGTTGGAGCTGCCCGGATCGGGCCGCTACCCGCACTTGGACACTTTCTGGATCCCGTCCACGGCGTGTGGTCCGGCGCACGGGGCGCAACCCTGCCCGCCTCGGTGACCCACGAAGTGCCCGGGCTCTCCTCCGGTGTGGAGATCATCTACGACGACCGACGGGTTCCCCACATCTTCGCACAAACGGTGGAGGACGCGCTTCGCGGACTCGGGTACGCGGTCGCCCGTGACCGACTCTTCCAGCTCGAGGTGCAAACGCGTGCTACCGCGGGCACGCTCACCGAGTTGGTCGGGGAAGCGGCATTACCCCTCGACCGACGCGCGCGCCAGCTCGGCCTAGCCTGGTCGGCCGAGAAGAACTTTGGCGATATGCGGTCCGGATCGTCCCTCGCCGGCTACCTGCAAGCCTACGCGGACGGCGTGAACGCGTGGATCGACCAAATGGGCCCCCGCGATCTGCCGCTCGAATACCATTTGCTGAGCCGAGCCCCCATGCGCTGGCTGCCGCAACACTCCATCTACCTGCTCAAACGCATGGGGTGGACCCTCGCGATGGAAAACACGGAGCGGCGCAAACAAGCCGTCAGCGCCCTGGTCGGGTGGGACGCAGCGGACGCGCTCTTCCCGGTGAACAGCCCGATCCAGGAGCCCATCCAACCCACCCGAAGAAGTGAGCTCCGGTTCGACTCGTCCACGCTGCCCCCACCGGGCGACCCCGACCCGGAAAGCGCGCTTCAGCTTCAGGCCTTGGGAGCGTTCATGGGCCCGATGGACGAGGCGCGGTCCAGGCTCGGCGAGACCGTACTCGGCTCCAATAACTGGGCAGTCGCACCTACCCGCTCGGCGAGCGGCAATGCGATCCTCGCCGGGGACCCACATCTGGACTTCCAACTCCCGAGCATTTGGTACGAGGTGCACCTGATCGTTCCCGGTGAGCTCGACGTCTATGGGGTCACCATCCCCGGGACACCCGCGATCACGATCGGATTCAACCGCGAGGTGGCCTGGAGCTTCACGAATACCGGATCCGACGTGATGGACCTATACCGAGAGACGGTGGACGCCACCGAAGGAGTGAAGAATTACCTGCTCGACGGGGAGTGGCTTCCTTTTCAAACGCGTGTCGAATCCTACACCGACCACCAAGGAGCCGTGCTCGCGGTGGACACGATTCTCCACACCCACCGAGGACCGGTGAGTACGGCGGGAGGGGAGTACCTGTCGATGCGCTGGACCGTGCTCGAGGACCAAGGAGAGCTCGGCTCACTGATGGAGATCAATCGAGCGAATTCCGTGGAGGAGTGGTTGACGGCGATGGAGAGTTGGGTGGCGCCCACACAAAACGGACTCGTGGCCGACCGAGGCGGCAACATCGCGATTCGCGCCTCTGGACGATATCCGATTCGGCCCGTGGGCACACGGGGAGACAGGATTTACGACGGATCTACTTCGGAGAGTGACTGGCAAGGGTGGCGGCCGGTCGAGCGGTATCCCGGCGCGGTGAATCCGGAGCAGGGATATCTTGCCTCGAGCAACCAGCAACCCGTGGATCCGGCGGAGGATACCACGTTCGTGGGCGCGGATTGGCCCTCTCCATGGCGGGCGCTGCGGATCAACGAACTTCTCCGAGCCGGCGACGCCTTTACTGCGGAGGATCTGGCCGCCTTTCAGACCGACCCCGGAAGCGCGCGCGCGGACTTGTTCGTACCCGCCTTTCTGGAGGCCGCCTCCGAGGCTGGGGCCGAAGGCCCGAGCACCGTCCGAGAGGCCCACGCCATTTTGGAACTCTGGAATCGCCGCTACACGAAGGAGAACAAGGGCGCTGCCCTTTTTGAGGTGGCGATGACCCGGTTGGCCCAATACACGTGGGACGAGCTTGAAGACTCACGAGGGGGCCGGGTCGCCACTCCCCGATCCGCAATGTTGGCGCAGCTCCTGAAGGATCCGGACAGCCCCTGGTGGGACGATCGCTCCACGGTTCTAGTCGTGGAGTCCCGAGACGACATTCTGAGAGCGTCGCTCGAGGATGCCCTCGCTTCGGCCAGATCTCTGTATGGGTCGGAGGACGGAGACGGGTGGCGATGGGACCGCGTTCAAACCGCCAACCTGTACCATCTGTTAAGCATCGAGGCGTTCTCTGCCCTGGGGCTGCCGATCCAGGGAGGGCCAGAGACCCTGAACCCCGTCTCGGGGAGCGGCCGTCACGGGGCAAGCTGGCGCATGGTGGTGGAGTTGGGGGAGCGGATGGAAGCGAAGGGCACCTACCCCGGCGGGCAATCCGGCAACCCACTGAGCCCCGACTACCTGGACCGGCTGGAGTTCTGGACGGCGGGCGAACTCCGAGAGCTACGCTTCCCTCGTACCGCATCGGAGCTCGAAGGGGTGTCCAGAGGGGTGGCAAGCCTCCGGCCGTCAGGCACGCGATGACTCACGTTGCCCTCGCCGCGGTCATGGTTTCAGGAACCGCCCTCGTCGGATGGTGGGCCGTACCGGCGCTCGGCTTAGCCTACGGTGTTTGGCGAGGCAGCAGGGCTACACCACTCGCCGCATCCGGTGCGGCTGCGATGGGATGGGGGGGCCTCATGGCATTCAATTGGGTGGTCGGCCCGACGAGCGCGCTTTCCGAGCTGCTGGGCTCCGTACTGCTCGTCCCCGCGTGGGTCCTACCTCTGGTGACTCTGGCATTTCCAGCACTGCTGGCCGGGACATCGGCCGTGGTGGGCTCAGCCGTACGGTCTAAATTTTCTTAAGGATCCAGCTCAAGACCAGCCGAGCGATCCTCCTGAAGATGGCCATCATGTCGCTGCCCGCCTCCCGGAAAGTGTGCTTGTTGTCAGGTCTACCCTTACGGGCAGATCGTCCTCAGGGTTTCCGCCCGCTTTCTTGGACCACTATAGGCACCGAAAAGTTGCCATCCCACAAACGCGAGGTCGGGGTCAGGAACCGGATGCCACGCAGAAGAATCCGTTCGCTTCGGGGCGACGGGATCCACTCGACCAGGTCCCGCTGAACGTTCCATCCCCAACTTGGTGGACATTGAGCACCGTGAATCCCCCGTCGAAACGGGTCATGTCCCGACGATTCGCGTCGGACCCGAACCGGAGCATGGTGCTCTTCCCTCCGCCCGCATCACTCTCGATAACGAGGAAGCCGGAGAGATCACGATACTCGTCGCTACCGGAATTTCCGGCTCCGTAGTGTCACCACAGGTTGCGAGAAACGGTAGCACAGTCACCGTCCCAAACAAACGACTCAAGAAACGAGTTTTCAGCACTTAGATGGGTCCTCGTGGGCATACGCGACGGACAGTCTAGGGGGTGCATCCTAATTCAACGGTTAATGCGCACCCGTCGTACGAGTCAATCGAATTTCCGACCGGAGGCTTTTAACTTCCGAGTCTCTCCGCTAAAATGCCGACATGTTGTCTCAAATGATTCAGGGCGCCGGCCTTTCCGAGGCTCTCACGCAGAGCCCTCTCCTAGCCTTCGGCGTCCTCTTCGGCGCTGGGCTGGTAACGAGTCTGACACCGTGCGTCTATCCGATGATCCCGATCACCGCCTCGGTGCTGGCCGGAACAGTTGGGCAAGACGCCCCTCGCTCCAGAGTCGTCGGCTTGACGCTGACCTACGCCCTCGGCCTGGCCTTGCTGTATGCCATGCTGGGACTCCTGGCCGGCATGACCGGAAGTTTATTCGGCGCGGTGAGCGCGAGCCCCTGGACGCGATTCGCCATCGCCAACCTCCTCTTGGTGTTTGGCCTGGTGATGCTCGACGTCATTCCGATCTCCGCGCCCCGTCGGCTCCTTGGGTGGGCCGCCGGTTTGGGGGGCGGGTCGTATCCGGCCGTCTTCCTTCTCGGAGCCACGTCGGGCATCGTCGCGGCACCGTGTGGCGCGCCGGCGTTCGCCGTCATTCTCACGTGGGTAGCGGCGACCCAGTCCGGTGCGATGGGCTTTGTCTACCTCTTCATCTTCTCGCTCGGGATGACTGCACTTCTCGTGGGCGTTGGCCTGTTCTCCGGCTTCGGGGCCCGTTTGCCCACCGCCGGCTCATGGATGACTTGGATCAAAAAGGCCGCCGCGGTGGTTATGCTCATGATGGCAGAATATTACTTCGTCCAGGTTGGCATGG
>CAUZAE010000081.1:0-12762 GCA_963577685.1 Gemmatimonadales bacterium UBA6960
AGCAGCTCGAACAACTCAGGCCCCTTGAGGCGGGACTCCGCATCGGAGTCGCGATTGTGGGAAAGGCAGATCGAGGCGTAGACACTCCCGCAGATGCCGTTCGCATGGAAGCACAACTCGCTAAAATCAAACCCAAGATACGTGACGGGAGAGACGATGGATCCTGACGTTCAGCAGACCAAATACATTTTTGTAACGGGTGGCGTCGTTTCGGGGCTGGGTAAGGGGATTGCCGCAGCGTCTCTCGGACGAATCCTCAAAGAGCGTGGCCTTCGGGTGACCCTCCAAAAATTCGACCCGTACATCAACGTCGACCCGGGCACCATGTCCCCGTTTCAACACGGAGAGGTTTTCGTTACGGACGATGGGGCGGAGACTGATTTGGATCTCGGGCACTATGAGCGCTTCATCGACGAATCACTGTCTCAGGGCAACAGCGTCTCGACCGGGCGTATCTACCAAGACGTCATCGACCGGGAGCGGCGAGGGGACTATCTGGGCTCCACGGTCCAGGTCATTCCGCACATCACCGACGAGATCAAGCGCCGCCTCCGCCTTCTCGCGCCGGGACACGACATCGTCATCACCGAGATCGGGGGGACGGTAGGGGACATCGAGAGCCTGCCCTTTCTCGAGGCGATTCGGCAGTTCCGCCAGGATGAAGGACGGGAAAACGCCGTTTTCATACACCTGACGTTAGTCCTGTATGTTGCCGCGGTAGGAGAGCTGAAGACCAAGCCGACCCAGCACTCGGTCCGGGAGTTGATGAAGATCGGAATCCAGCCGGACATTCTCATCTGCAGATCAGAACATCCCTTGGACAAGAGCACTCGTGCGAAGATCGCTCGCTTCACGAACGTACCCATGGACGGTGTGATCGTCGCTCGCGATGTGGACACGATCTATGAGGTCCCGCTACAGCTCCAACAGCAACGTCTCGATGAAGTGGTGTTGGATCTGCTCGACATCAGCGCACCTCCGACTGATCTGGCAGAGTGGCGCGCGATCGTTGAACGCGTGAAGCATCCATCCTCGGGCACCGTGCGGATCGCGGTCGTGGGCAAATACACGGAGTTGGTCGACGCGTACAAGTCCGTTCAACAGAGTCTTGTCCACGGGGGGATCGCTAACGACGTCAACGTGGAAATCGATTGGGTGTCCGCCGAGCGTTACGAGGCGGGAGAGTTGGCGCATCAATTCGAGGGATTCGACGGACTTCTGATTCCTGGCGGGTTTGGAGAACGCGGGGTGGACGGCATGCTCATGGCCATTCAATGGGCTCGTGAGAACGGGCTTCCGTTCTTCGGCATCTGCCTGGGCCTCCAGTGCGCCATCATCGAATTCGCCCGCAATGTCTGTGGCCTCAGTGAAGCGGGCTCGGTTGAGTTTTCGAGGACACCGACGGATGCGGTCATCTGCCTGATGGACTCTCAGCTCAACGTCACCTCGAAAGGGGGGACCATGCGGTTGGGTGAATATCCCGCATCCCTTCGCGAGGGCTCGCGCGCTTTGGACATATACGCTGAGAAGGAGATCCACGAGCGCCATCGACACCGGTACGAGGTGAACAATGCGTATCGGGAACAACTCGAGGAGCACGGATTGGTGATGTCGGGCACATCGCCTGACAACAACCTGGTTGAAATGATCGAAATTCCGGCCCATCCTTGGTTCATGGGCTGCCAATTCCACCCCGAGCTAAAGAGTCGCCCGACCCGCCCCCATCCGCTGTTTTCTTCTTTCATCGAAGCCGCGTTGTCGCGTGCGAAAGGGACGACCCTCGAGGCCGCGGCCGGCGTGGGTGAGTAATGCTCAACGAGTTTACGCTGATCTCGGGCCCTTGTGTCTTAGAAGACGATGATCTGAACCTCGCGATCGCCCGGGAACTGGCGTTGCTTTCCGAAGCGGTGGCGTTGCCGATCATATTCAAAGCGTCCTTCGACAAGGCCAACCGAGCTCGGTTGGATTCATCTCGGGGGCCCGGTCTGACAAAGGGGCTCACTCGTCTCGAGCGGGTCAAGGGCGAGACGGGTCTTCCGATCCTGACCGACATCCACGAGCCCGGCCATGCCGGAGCTGTGGCTGAGATCGCCGACGTCCTACAGATCCCCGCATTCCTTTGTAGACAAACGGACCTTCTCAGGGCTGCCGGGGCGACGGGCAAGGTCGTCAACATCAAGAAGGGGCAGTGGATGGCTCCGGACGAAATGCAGGGTGCAGTGGAGAAAGTCCGCAGCGCCGGAGCCTCTCACGTGACGGTCACGGAGCGAGGTACCTTCTTCGGATATGGCAACCTAGTCGTCGACATGCGTTCATTCATGCGTATACAGAGCGCCTGTGGCGTTCCCGTGATCTTCGACGGTACCCATTCGGTCCAGCGACCCGGACAGGCGTCCGGCTCTAGTGGCGGAAACCCGGAGTACATCGCACCGCTCGTGCGAGCCGCCGTCGCTGCCGGATGCTCAGGACTCTTCATCGAGGTTCATCCGAACCCCGAAAAAGCGCCATCGGATGGCAGCAATATGCTGCCCCTCAGCGATCTGCGTGGCCTGCTGGAGAGTGCCCTCGCGGTCAGAGCCGTGTCGACCGGAGGCCACGCAACTCCCATTCCGGGGAGTTGACGACGGATGGCGCCGCATAGTGGCGAGATTGCCGTAGAAGTCGCCAAAGCGATCCGCCTTGTTGTACTGGACGTCGATGGCGTACTTACCGACGGAGGTATCTACGTGGGCGTCCCGCCGGATGGCACGGGGATCGAGCTCAAGCGTTTCGATATCCAAGACGGCTTGGGCATCAAGATGCTGGGCTGGGCCGGTATAGAGGTCGCGATCGTCTCGGGACGTGTGTCGGGAGCAACGGCCCGCCGCGCCGAGGAGTTGGGAATCGAAGAGTGCCATCAAGACGGGGGGGCCGAAAAACTTCCCATCGTTCAGGGATTGATGGAGAAGCGAGACCTGACGTGGGATGCGGTTGCGATGATGGGCGACGATCTGGCAGATATGCCGGTGCTCGAGCGCGCCGGCCTTCCGGTGTCCGTGGCGAACGCCGTGCCCGAGGTACACGCGCTTGCGCGGTGGACGACGACCGCCAGGGGAGGGTCGGGAGCCGTACGGGAGTTCTCACGGGCCCTCCTCCAGGCCCGGCAGGAGTGGGACCGTCTCGTTCGGGAGTACTGTGATGCCCGATCCGGATCGTGACACGGTGAGCCGTCCGAACGCGCCAAGCACCCCAGAGGAGCTCCTGCTTGAGGGGCAGCGGGTGCTGAGAATCGAGGGGCGGGCCATTGAGAATCTCGCGGTCCGTCTGGACGAGACCTTTCTGGAAGCGGTGGAGCTATTGGCCGCTTGTAGGGGGCGCGTTCTGGTCTCCGGTGTCGGCAAGAGTGGCATCGTCGGGCGGAAAATTGCCGCGACGCTCACCGCCACAGGCACTCCGGCGACGTTCCTCCATCCGGTGGAAGGACTCCACGGCGATCTCGGTATCGTAGGGACGGACGATGCCGCGATCCTCATCTCGAAGAGTGGGGGAACCGCAGAACTGTCCGAGTTGGTCGACTACTTGCTACGGGCCGGTGTTCCAGTCATTTCGCTATCCGGAAATCCGGGATCCCCTCTGGACCGGCTCGCAACGGTGGCCCTTGATTGCTCAGTGTCTGAAGAGGCCTGTCCAATGGACCTCGTGCCTACCACCTCTACTACGGCCACACTGGCTCTGGGAGATGCCTTAGCGGTCGTTTTGCTGCAAGTGAACGGCTTCCAAGAGCAGGACTTTGCGCTGCTCCACCCGGGCGGTTCGTTGGGACGAAAGCTCAGGTTGCGGGTAGAGACTGTCATGATTGAAGAGGGGTGTCCGCGTTTGCCGACTACCGCCGTGATTCGGGATGCGATCGTGCCCTTGGCCGAACAACGAGGAACAGTACCCATCGTCGACTCTGCCGAGCACGTCGTCGGCGTCATCACGGCCGGGGATCTAACTCGTCTCATGGAACGCCGGGAACAGTTCCTGGACGTTCCTGTGGTCGATGTCATGACGAGCTCGCCGAAAGTAGCTCATGTGGGTGATCTCGGATCGGCCGCGTTACACGCGATGGAGGTTTTTGGAATCATGGCGTTACCCGTGGTCGATGACGATGACCGGCTCGTAGGGATCGTACACCTCCACGAACTTATGAAAGCCGGCGCCGTATAGTGTTACGCTACAACACGTTGGTTGTGGCGTTTGTCGCGATATTCCTCGCTGTGGCTTCGTGCGATCAATCCCGACAGGACTCGGTGATCGATCCCTCACTCGAGGAAATGGATGCCGACTACATCATGTTCGGGTTGACCGACTATCTAACCCGAAGAGGGATCCGTGAAGCTATCGTCCGAGCGGATACGGCCTTTTTTTTCCAAGACTCGACCGCCGTGCTGCTCAGTGGAAACGTCAGACTGACGGCCTACGATGAGGAGTTTGGCACGGAAAAGGCCCTGGTGACCTCCGATCGCGGTCGGCTGGATACGTTGACCAACTCCTTGTTGGCGCAGGGTAACGCCGTGCTGGTCATCAAGGAGGACGGGCGGCGAATCGAAAGTGCGGAGTTGAGATATGTACCGAGCCAGAACGCAATTTCGAGCGATTCGGCTACGGTGATGTACGACGGCGACAATATCATCGAGGGCACGGGCTTCGACGCAGACCTGAGCTTCGAGCGGGTGCTTGTTCGCAACGCGCGAACCCGTGGCGGGGCGCTCCGGTTTTGATGCCCCGTCGGATCCATCTTTGGGGAGGAGTACTGCTGGCCATCGTACTCGCGATCACAGAGGCGTCCGCCCAGCGAACCTGTGATCTCTCCAGGTCCCGCCAGATAACCTCTACTCAGAGCGGTGGTGATCGTGTGAGTTACGTCTCCCGTCCTCGGTTCGAGTGCACCGATGGGACCCTTATCGAAGCAGATAGCTCCGTGACCTTCGAGGCGACGTCCTTCTCGCAGCTCTTCGGACAGGTCGTATTCCGGGACGGGCAACGCGAGCTCCATTCGGACCACGCGCAGTACTTCAGTAGTGTCGGGCGACTTCAGGCGCAGGGCTCCGTTCGCCTTATCGGGCTGGACGACGGATCTCTGATCACGGGAGACGACCTGGTCCTGCTCCAA
The DNA here is from genome assembly GCA_963577685.1 of Gemmatimonadales bacterium UBA6960. GTDB lineage: Bacteria > Gemmatimonadota > Gemmatimonadetes > Longimicrobiales > Gaopeijiaceae > UBA822. The sequence goes on from CAUZAE010000081.1 coordinate 5,135, forward strand.
GAAGGGGACCAGAGACCCGAAGACGACATGACGGTCCGAGGAGGTCGTCCCCATGCCCGGCTGTCCTCCGGCGAAGACGACACTGCTATAGCGACTGGGTTGGAGACTCCGGATGATGCTGCACAGAGAGATACGCCTTTCGAGATCGATGCGGACCTGATCCATCTCGTGGGTGATCGCCTGCTCGAGGCCCGAGGGAGGGTTGAGATCACCCGGGGTGATCTCCTTTCGTACGGAGATTCGGTAGCATTTCAACAGGACGTCGGGTTGCTCACGCTCTATCGCAATGCACGGATTATTTCACCTGATGAGGAGTCGGGTGATACTTTGGACCTCCGAGCCGACACGATCACGATGATTCTTCCGATGGACGTCGTGGAGGAACTGAATGCAGTCGGGAGAGCTCACTTGCTTACGGATGCGGTGGATATCCGCGGACCGACGATTCGTCTACTCTTCACCGATGAAGTCCTGAACCGGATCGTGGCCGCGACGGCCTCGCTCCCGAACCCGCCGCAAGGACCCTCGGAAGCCTCGGAAGAAGTACCCTACGGAGGCTTGGGAGAGGAAGGACCCCGAGCCGTCGCCGAAGAGTTCATACTCACGGGGGATTCCATCGACGTAAGATTGCCAGGCGGCGAGTTGGAAACGGTGTTCGCGATCGGGGGGGCCCGGGGGGTCTCGGGCGCAAGGGACTCGATCAACACGGACGACACCCTGGAACTGATCCGTCATGATTGGATTGAGGGAGACACGATAACAGCCATGTTTGTGACCAGACGTCCCTCCTCCGGCGGAGTGCTAAACACACTCGAAGATCCATCCGAAGCCGCAGGCGAACGCCGCCTCGACAGGCTCGTCGCCCAGGGGGAGGCCCGCAGCTTTTACCGGACCACATCCGATACAGGTACGGGGAGCCCCACGCCGGACACGGGTCCTCTCGAGCTCAATTATGTGCTCGGAGATGAGATTCGACTCTTCATGCAGGATGGCGAAGTGGACCGGATGGAAGTGGACCAAGCCAGCGGTGCATTTTTTCAGCCCAATGGTGCCTCTCCGGGACCGCCACCTCCTGCAGTGGACACGACCGCAGCCCGGCCAAGAATCGGCCGACGGCGAACCCCCTGAGGACTGAAGAGTGAGTGGCTTAGAAGGCAGCTGCCTCCGGGGTGTGGGCCTGACCAAGAGCTACCGTGGCAGACGGGTTGTGGACGAGGTTCCGATCTCGGTCTCTCAAGGGGAGATCGTGGGTCTCCTCGGGCCTAACGGGGCAGGGAAGACGACCACGTTCTACATGATCGTAGGTTTGATTCCGCCCGACATGGGTCGTGTCTTTCTGGACGAAGACGAACTGACCGACATCCCCATGTACAAGCGGGCCCGTATGGGTGTCGGCTACCTCGCGCAGGAGCCGTCCGTCTTCAGGAAGCTCACTGTCGAGGACAACGTGAAGGCCATCCTCGAGACCCTGAAGCTTCCCAAGGAGGAGGAACGTGCTCGTCTCGAGGAGCTTCTGGGCGAGCTCTCGCTAGGGCACCTTCGGGAGAACAAGGCCTACTCGCTATCGGGCGGGGAGCGAAGGCGTCTCGAGATCACACGAGCCCTGGTACAGCGACCGAAGTTCATGCTTCTCGACGAGCCGTTCGCCGGTATTGATCCCATCGCCGTCCATGACATCCAGGACATCATGGGCAAGCTCAGGGAACGGGGAATCGGTGTGATCATCTCCGACCACAACGTCGAACAAACACTGGAGATCGTGGATCGTGCGTACATTATGTATGAAGGACGAATTCGTGTCAGTGGCACAGTTTCGGAGCTAGTTTGGAACGATGAGGTAGCAGAGATCTATCTAGGCCCGACGCTGACCGCACGGATGCGACGGCGATACAAGCGACCGACGACTTCATGAGCGCATTCAGCCAGAAACTCTTTCAGAATCTCCAGCAACGTCAGGAGTTGAAGATCAACCCTCGCCTATATCAGGCGATGGAGTTGCTCTATATGCCTCTGCTAGACCTCCAGCAACATCTGAAGGCCGAGCTCGAAGAGAATCCCTTCCTCGAGATGACGGAGGTCGATACCGTCGACGAAGTCGAGCTCCAGGAAAACGGCAAGGAAGAGCCTACCGAGGACGAAATCGACTGGGAGGAGATCCTGCTGGACGGCTTCGAGGTCGGCGGACGACGGGAGCAACACGAGGTACGTGAGCTCTTTCAACGTGACGCTGTGGGTGGAACCGACCTACGTGATCACCTGGGAAGCCAGCTCAGAATGCTCGACATCGACGAACGGCAGATGCGTCTGGGTGAAGAGATCATTGGAAATGTAAGCGACATCGGCAGGCTCACCTGTGGATTGCAGGACGTGCTCCAAGGGATCAACTCATGGCTGGCAGACGTTCGCCCCGCCGCCCAAGAAGAAATCGACGCTATCGAGGATCCAATGGACCGCAAGGAGGGCCAGGCGAGCCTAGATACCTTGCTCCGGCCCTACGACTTGGAAGAGGCCGAGTCGGTCCGCATCATGGTGCAAGCGTTCGACCCTCCCGGTGTCGGGGCTCGCGACCTGCGCGAATCGATATTGATCCAGCTCCGATTGCTTGGGAAGGAAGATACGTTGAGCCATACGATCGTGGAGCAATGTTTTGACGACCTCGTCAACCATCGCTGGACCGACGTAGCTCGCGAGTTGGCGATCGAGCCCATGGACGTGCAAAACGTCGCGGACGAGATCGCGAAACTCGACCCAAAGCCGGGTATGAAATTTTCGGCCGATCCGGAACGCTATATCATACCCGATCTGATCGTCGAGATGATCGATGGGGAGTATATGGTGTTTGTAAACGATACCAGCGTGCCACGGCTTCGGTTGACGCGGTCGTACCGTGACGTGGCCCAAAACCCGGGTCAGTTCAAGGGCGAGAACAAGGAATTCATCTCGCGAAAGCTCAATTCCGCCAACTGGATAATCCAGGCGATCGAGCAACGACGTCAGACCATGCTCAAGGTGATGGCCTTCATCGTCGACCGACAGCGAGAGTTCTTCGAGCATGGAGTCCAATATCTGAAGCCGCTCACGCTCCGTGAGGTGGCCGATCACATCGAGATGCACGAGTCCACTGTATCTCGCGTGACCAACGAAAAATTCGTCCAGACCCCAAGGGGGGTCCTGTCGCTCAAGTATTTCTTTTCGAGTGGGCTGGCTACGACGAGCGGGGAGGACATCTCGGCCCGCGGCGTCCGCGATAAGATCCAGAAATTCGTCGTCAACGAAGATGTCCATAGGCCCTTCACGGATCAAAGACTCGTGGAGCTCCTCCGGACAGACGGTGTCAAGATCGCTCGGCGGACGGTGGCCAAATACCGGGACCAACTGGGTATTCTTCCGGCTCGGATGCGGAAACGCGTCTGATGGCATCGTCGATCCAGGCTAGGGAATCCACGTCCCCGGTCGGCGCGGCGGCCATGCCTCCTGAAGAGTGGCGACGTGATTTTGCGGTGGTGATCCCCGCGTTCAATGAAGCGCCCGTGATTCCCGACTTGATTGCAGAGCTACGAGATGCGTTCGCGGCTCACGATTTACATGGGGAGATCCTGTTGGTAGACGATGGGTCCACCGATGGCACGGGAGATCTCGCACGACGAGAGGCAGGTGAGTGGCCACTGTTGAGGGTGCTCACTCACCGCACAAACCTCGGGAAAACAGAGGCGATGTCGACAGCGGCGCGAGCAACCGATCGTACCTATCTGGTTCTCTTCGACGCAGATCTCCAGCATCTACCCAAGGAAATTCCACGCTTCCTCGAGAAGCTTGACGAGGGATGGGATATCGTGACCGGCCGAAAGGTCGGGGCCTACAACAAGAGGGCCGTGTCGTCGATATACAACGCCCTCAGTCGACGCATCTTCAGGGTTCCGGTGACCGACCTCAACTCGATGAAGGCGTTTCGCCGTGACATCCTCGAAGAGTTGAACCTACGGCATGACTGGCACCGCTTCTTCGTGGTGTTAGCCTGCGCGCGGGGATACACGATCAGCGAGATAGACATTGAGCTTCACCCGCGGCGGGCTGGAGTATCCAAGTATTCTGGAAGCTTCCGGATCGTATCAGGTGTTTTGGACTTGTTGTCCGTCTGGTTCTTGCTCTTTGTTTCGCGAAAGCCACTCATTCTGTTCGGCCTCAGCGGGATTACGCTCATCGCCCTCGGTCTGATTGTGGGGGTCGTAGCGTTCTACCTGCGCCTCGCGCAGGACTTCGGCTTCCGCCCTCTGCTCTACCTGGTCATACTGCTCGAGACCGTCGGCTTTCTCATGGTCGGCATCGGCCTGATCGCCGAGATGGTCGCGCAGCTACGTGAAGAGGTGGACTCGCTCAGGCACGTCCGTCGTTGACATCCCGGCAAGGCCCGCCCCCCCGCGTGATGGTGGTGGTTGGGACCAGACCCGAAGCCATCAAGATGGCGCCCGTCCTAGACGCGCTCCGTAAGTCGGGCCGAGTCGATACGCAGCTCGTATTCACGGGACAACACGGTACCTTGGTAAACGACCTGCGAGACGCACTCGACCTCGTTCCGGACCACGATCTCGCCATCATGAGTGAGGGCCAATCGCTTTACGATGTGGCAGAAGGCTGCCTCCGAGGGTTGGCCGGCGTCGTTCAGGACTATGGACCCGACATGATTTTGGTTCAGGGGGACACCGCGACAGTATTCTTCGCCTCTTTGGTCGCGTTCTTCGAACGGGTCCCCGTAGGCCACGTCGAATCAGGACTCAGGACAGGGGACAAGTGGTCGCCCTTTCCCGAGGAGATCTTCCGGCGGCTCACCGATGTGATCACGGACGTACACTTCGCTCCGACCACGCAAGCCAAGGAGAACCTCCGGCGAGAAGGCGTGGACGTAAGCCAGATCCACGTGACCGGAAACACGGTCGTGGATTCCTTACTCAGAATGTCCGCCCGCGGCGGAGAGCCTGCCAACGAGACCTTGGGGAGGATCCTGGAGGACGGCAGCCGCCGCCTCATCCTCCTGACCGCACATCGAAGGGAATCGTTCGGCGAGCCACTTCTACGAATTTTTCGAGCCGTGCGGCGGCTGATCGATGAGCACGAGGACGTCCAGCTCCTTTATCCTGTACATCCAAACCCGAATGTCGTGGAGCCCGCTCAAATGGTTCTGGGTGACCACCCGCGAATTCATTTGGTAGAGTCTCTGGCCTACCAGGATATGGTGATGGTGCTGAGGAAAGCCGTACTGATCCTTACGGACTCCGGTGGCATTCAGGAGGAGGCGCCGACCTTCGGAGTGCCTGTGCTCGTGTTGCGAGAGGTGACCGAGAGAACCGAAGCGCTGGAGGCTGGCGCGGTCATGGTGGGTTCCAACGAGGACGACATCGTCACGGAGGGATCTCGGCTTCTCGGACGGACCGAAACAATCGAACGCAAGATCGCCAGTCCATTTGGTGACGGAAGGGCGGGAGAACGCATCGCGGACATCATCGTTTCGCAGCTCACGGGTTCGTCGCGTTCGATGACAGATTGGTCCGGCCCGTGAACATCGTGATGCACTGCGTCTACTTTCCGCCGGAAGTGGGCGGCCTGGAGAGCCACGTCTACTATCTCTGCCGCGGACTGGTGCAGCGAGGTTGCCAGGTTTCGGTCGTCACGTCACGTTCTCGGCCTGGGCTAGCGAGTCACGAAATCCTGGACGGAATTGCCGTCTGGAGAACCTGGCTGCCTGCGAGAAATTCGGTGGGATGGATCGTACATGCGGGTGGCTCCACAGCGAAGTTGGCGATGGCCGCTCAAGATGCCGATATCATTCACGCTCAGGCCTTCCAATCGGTGCTTCCGGGGTTCGTCGTCAAGCGGGCAACGGGAGCACCTTTGGTCTCGACGTGGCACACGTCGCACTTTCTCAAGAGGGCGGACAGTCCGTTCTGGCGACCTATCTTTCGACGCCTCCTCGAATGGTCCGATCACAATCTCGCCGCCAGCGTCGAGATCGCGGACGTAGCCAGAGGCATCGCGCCCAAGACTCCGGTGGAGCCACTCGCTAATGGGGTGGAGACCGACATTTTCAAGAGGAGCACGCCTTCGCTGCCAGCCACGGATCGCCTGCGCATCGTGCTCCCCCGTCGCCTCTTCGAGAAGAACGGCGTGGCCTTCTTCGTCCGCGCGATGCCCCTCATCGTGGAGCAGGCAAACGTCGAAGCGGTTGTCGTGGGGGACGGACCCGAACGCGAAGAGCTCGAGGCGTTGACTGGAAGTTTGGGGATGAGCGAGCGGATCCAATTTCTCGGAGCTCGCAGTCACGCCGACATGCCCGGGCTCTTGAGTTCTGCCGATCTGGCCGTGTTTCCTTCCCTGATGGAGGCCACGTCCGTAGCGGCGCTCGAGTCCATGGCATGCGAGCTACCTGTAGCGGCCTCCGATGTCGGCGGTCTTCCGGAGATCGTGAATGAGGACGTCGGCGCTCTCTTCGAGCCGGGCAATCCCACGGCACTCGCCCAGGCCGTGATCGGACTCCTCGCAAGAGCCGATCTACGAGACATGGGGAGGGAAGCCAGGAGTCGGGTCGTCGAGAAGTGGAGCAACGCTCGCCTCGTCGATCGGCATCTTGAAGTATATCGGCGCCTCCGGGACGAGGGAGCCGGCTCGACCCGCACCACCACGACCGTGCGAGAGTAGATGGCGAAAAAGCAGCCCGAGGAAAGAGAGGGGATACCGAACTGGCTTCCACCGGTACTCTACGCCGTCCTCACGCTCTTCTTGTTTCGGGATTTCGTCTTTTCTCGCGACATGTTGCACGGTTCAGACACACTGGCCCTCGGCTACATGGCCCGAGAGTTCTACGCCACCGCCGTGAAGGGTCCCGGCGGCTTCCCATTCTGGAACCCGATCATCCTGGGCGGGACACCCTTCCTCGAATCGCTTGCCGGCGGTGACTCGTTATACCCGCCGAGCGCCATCCTCCTGATGTTGCTTGCCCCGCATCGCGCTCTGGGTTGGAAATTGGTGTTGCATGTCTTCCTCGCCAGCGTCTTCATGTATGGATGGATTCGACGGCTTGGGCTATCTCGGGCCTCGGCATTGCTTGCAGGCCTAGCCTATGGGCTGGCACCCTTCATGGTCTCTCTCGTCCATGGCGGCCAGGACGGGAAGATTTTCGTGATTGCGCTCACACCTCTCCTGTTCTGGGTGACGGAATCGTTGCTGGTCCGGGCGACCCTGACGTCGTTCGCTGCTTTGGCACTGGTGATCGGTGCCGTCATCCTCACCACTCATTTCCAGATGGCCTACTTTCTCTTCGGTGGTGTGGGCGTCTACGCGCTTTTTAGGTGCGTACAGATGTGGCGAGGCGGGGCTGTGCCGGACGGGCCGCTACATCCGAAGCGGGCGGCCGTTCACCGGTTCGGAGCCTTCCTCGCCGCTGCGCTCCTGGGGGCGGGAATCTCCGCCGTGCAGTTCCTGCCGGCTGCCGCATACGTGGTGGATCACTCCCGCAGGACCGCGACGACGACCCAGGCGACGGACCAGGAATCCATGGAGTACGCGAGCTCTTGGTCACTTCATCCTGAAGAGGTCGTGGCCCTGGCCGTACCCGAGTTCGTGGGGGTCAGCACGGC
>CAUZAE010000082.1:0-12752 GCA_963577685.1 Gemmatimonadales bacterium UBA6960
TGGCGATTCTCACTGCCGACGAAGTGCCGAGCATCGATGCACCGGGCAACCCCATCCTGACCAACGAGCCCCACTACGTGGGAGAGCCGATCCTCGCCGTCGCGGCGGTGGATGAGACCACGGCTCAGGATGCGATCGGGCGGATCAAGCTCGATCTCGAGCCGCTGCCGTTCTGTGTCGACCCACTCGAGAGCCTGCGCCCCGGAGGGCCGAACGCCCGCACCGATGGCAATTCGATTCGGCCGCGCGAGGGTGTGATCGAGCACAAGTGGACCGACGAGGACTTCGCGGCTGCCGGCGAGGGTGAGTTGCCGATGGGGGAGCCTGTGACCGAGTGGTCGTTCGGCGATGTCGAGGCCGGCTTCGCGGAAGCCTCGCTTATTCTGGACGAGACCTTCGTGACCGCGAGCACCTCCCACCACTCCATGGAGCCACGGAGCGCCATGGCGTACTGGCAGAACGGGAAGTGCTACGTGTACGGGTCCGCCCAGAGTCAAAGCGCCGTCGTTCCCGGGTTGGCCCGGTACCTCGAGATCGAACCTGAGGACCTCGTTTACATCGGCGAGTACTGTGGGGGTGGCTTCGGCTCCAAGGGCGGTGCGTACCCGATCATGTCGGTACCGGCTCATATGGCCAAGAAAACCGGTCGACCGGTCTTGATGCGTATCAGCCGGGCCGAAGAGAACTTCATCGGTTCCGCCCGCGCCGGTTTCCAGGGCCGCATCAAGATGGGCTTCCGGGACGACGGCAAGGTGACGGCTGTCGATCTGTATATCATCCAGGAGAACGGTCCGAATTCAGGATTCGGCGACTACAACAGCGCCGCGGGAGCGGTCTCACTCGTCTACACACCGCAGGCGATGCATTTCCGAAGCGTGTCCGTCTTGACGAATACGCCCCCTCGGGGTGCTCAGCGTGGTCCCGGCCAGAACCAGATCGCCACGGCTGTGGAGCCGCTTCTCGACAAGGCGGCCCGTCAGCTGAACCTCGATCCCGTGGCGATCCGCCGCATCAACGCGCCTGGTAACGACGCCCTGTACGGCGCCAACCAGGGGCCCGTAACCAGTGCACACCTCGCCGAGGCCCTGGATATTGGCGCAGAGCAGTTCGATTGGGCGAGCCGGCGAGCCAGGAGTGGACAGCGGCGAGGATCCAAGGTGACAGGCGTCGGCGTCGGCCAGGCCTTCCACGCGGCCGGGTCGAGCGGTTTCGACGGGCTCGTCCGAATTACACCCGATGGGACTCTGCATATTCACACGGGCGTCGGAAATCTCGGGACGTATTCGTACGCGGGCACGTCGCGAGTAGCAGCCGAGGTGCTCAAGTTCGATTGGAAGAACTGCGAGATCCACCGTGGAGACTCGAGTCGTGGCCTGCCTTGGAACATGGCACAGGTCGGCAGCAACACCTCGTTTACGATGACGCGCACGAATTACGTCGCCGCGATGGATGCGGTCGGCAAGCTCAAAGAAATCGCGGCGATGGATCTCGGCGGATCACCGGACGATTATGACATCGGCAACGAGACGGTATTTTCGAGACGGAACCCCTCTCGGCGGCTCACCTATGCGGCGGCGGCCCGGCGTGCGATCGAGCTGGGTGGGAAGTTCAGCGGTGAGGAGATGCCGGACGATCTCAACCGGATGACCAAGGCCTCGGTCCAGAGCCTCGCGGGCACAGGACTGATGGGCGTGGCCAAGGACAACCTCGAGCGCAACGGGACGGTTCCGGCGCTAGCCGTAGGGTTCATCGAGATCGAGCTCGACGTGGAGACGGGGCTGTTCGAGATCATCGACTACACGGGTGTCGTGGACTGCGGGACGGTGATTCACCCGCAGAGCCTAGGGGCGCAAGTGAAGGGCGGAGCCGTGATGGGCTTCGGCATGGCGACGCTCGAGCGCCACATCTATGACCCCCACTACGGCTTACCCGGCACGATCGGGCTTCACCAGACGAAGCCTCCCACCTATCTCGACGTGCCGCTCGAGATGGGGTGGGCTGCGGTGAACAAGGCCGACCCGCAAAACCCGGTGGGTGCAAAGGGGGTAGGGGAGCCGCCGATGGGCTGCGCGGCAGCCGCGCTCTTGTGCGCGATCTCCGACGCCTTGGGAGGTCACTACTTCAACCGAACACCCGTGGTGCCGGACATGATCATCAACGTCCTCGCGGGGCAACCGCCGTCGCACGGGCCCATTCAAGTCAACACCGCTTAAGGAGCCGCTCATGCTGAAAGACATGATGCCGCATTTCGAGCTGTTTCAGCCGGCGGACATTGACAACGCGTTCGAACTGCTCGACCGCTACGGGGATGACTGCTGGACTATTGCCGGAGGAAACGACAGCCTCGACTGGTTCAAGGATCGTGGCAAGCAGCCCTCGGCGGTGATCGATCTGGCGGGGATCGCGGAGCTCCATGGGATCCGAGAGACCTCCGACGGGATCGAGATCGGAGCGATGACGACGCTGACGGAGGTGGAGCGTCACCCGCTGATTCAGGAGAGGTTCGGACTGCTCGCCGAGGCGGCCCGCGCGGTTGCGAGCCCGCAGATCCGGAATTCGGGGACCCTGGGTGGGAACGTCTGCCAGGACGCACGCTGCTGGTACTACCGCTATGGACTCTCGTGCTACCGGGCGGGGGGCAACACCTGTTACGCGAGTGCCCCGGAGGCCATGAACCGTGAGCACTCCCTCTTCGAGGCCAACCGGTGCGTGGCCGTCACCCCCTCCGACCCCGGACCGGCGCTAGTGGCGTTGGAGGCCTCCATGGTGATCAAGAACTCACGCGGAGAGCGAGTCGTGGCCGCCGAAAACTTCTTCATGGCGCCTTCGGTGGACATCACGCGCATGACGGTTCTCGAGCCCGACGATCTCTTGACGACGATCCGCATTCCCAACACATGGGCCGGAGCCGATTTCTATTTCGAAAAGGCTGCGGATCGGGGAAGCTGGGACTTCGCGTTGGTGAACGTGGCGGCCGCTCTACGGGTCGAGGGTGGCCGCATCGAGGGCGCTAGCATCGTCGCCGGCGCCGTTCAGTGCACGCCCCGGCGTCTCGAGGAGGTGGAGGCGCTCATCACGGGTCGTGATCGCAACGAGGAGACCGCGGAATTGGCTGGTGCACTTGCGGTGCGAGGTGCGGAGCCTCTGAACTACAATCACTTCAAGGTTCCCCTCATGGAGAACCTGGTGAAGAGGGCCGTGCGGGACGCCCGAGCCTGATCGCGGCCGCGGGTCGGGTGGCGAGTGGTACTGACTCGGGATACTAGGCGGAGGACTCCAGCCAAGTTGTCACCTCACCTGTATTGATGGCGAGGTGCTCTCCCTCGGTGCCAGGCGCTGCGCCGTGCCAGTGCTCTTTTCCCGGGTCGATGGTCACGACGTCTCCAGGATTGAGGAGCAGCTCGGTTCCCTCGCGATCGACCACGATGCATTGGCCTGACAAGCCGAACAGGACCTGGACGTCATCGTGTCTATGCCAATTCGTCCTGGCTCCTACGCCGAAGGTAACTCGGTAGAGACGAACCGGTTGTTCGTCGTCCGGCCCCAGCATTTTTTGCATGAGGGCCGGCATGACGAAGTTGTTCGCGTCCGCAGCGTTGTGAGGTCGGGTAGCGCGGCTGATTGCTCTCATGTGCTCCCTATCGGTTTCTGGCAGGTTTGATACAGGGGGGATTGTGTGCGGTCCCGGATACCACGTTGCCCTGCTTCCGTGGCTCCGGGTCAGCGAGTCACAGGCTTATCCAAGGAGTCCCAAGAATACGCCCGTGCAACCCGAACTTTGATCTCGTTCGCGATCACTCCGCCGCGAGATCCGTTTGTCATCACGACCACACCGTACCCCTTCACTTTGTGGGCCGTCAGCAGTGCTCGGAAACCCCAGTTTGAGCCCCCATGTCCGAAATACCAGCCCTCACCTTCCTGGCTGACGCTGAATCCTACGGCGTAGCTGCCGACGCCTACTGGGCTGAGCATCTCCTGGACGATCGTTCTCGACAGGACGCGGTTCGACCCCCCTCGCACGGATTTCTGGACTTCGATAACGAATCGAGCCAGGTCCGTCGGCGTGGTCCACAACCCGGCGGCGGCCCGTTCAGGGTAGACGTGCCATTTGGCTCCCATGGGCTCGCCGGCGGTGCCATGAGCACGCGCTGCATTGCGGTCTTTGCTCGGTGGGAGCGGTTGCTCGTAGGTACTGTTCGTCATCCCGATCGGCCGGAGCACAAAATCCGCCGCGATGTCCGAGAAGGAGCGGCCCACCGCATCCGAGAGCGCCAGCTCCATGACGGTGACTCCCCCACCCGAGTACTTCATGGCCGTCAGAGGCGGGCGCTCCATGAAGACCCTCCCGACATTGGAGGGCTCCTCGCCGTTGAGGATCTGCACGGTAGTAGGGACCCGAACGGTGGGATCGTAGCCGGGGAAACCGAAGCCGTCCCCCAAACCGGATGTGTGACTCGTAAGCATGCGTGGGGTGACGGGTTGCGCCCGGGTGAAACCGTCTCCTGGCAAGGACCATGAGCGCAGGATGTCGTTGATGTCGTCATCGAGCGAGAACAGGCCATCCTGTACGGCCCGCAGCACTGCCATCGCCGCAACCGGTTTACTGATCGACGCAGCCTGGAATACGGTTTCCACGTCGACCGTGGCTCCGGTCTCGACGTCCGCCGTCCCGTAGCCCTTCGCCCAATGCACCTCGAAGTCGCGAATGACGGCGATACTCACGCCCGGTACTCCGAGCTCGGCCATCAACGCCTCCAGCCTGAGGCCGTCCAATCCCCCCCTGTCGGGGACCTGAGCGCCCTCTACTGCGCCGATGAAGTGCCCGACGGCTTCTTGGCCTCCCAACGGGGCGACGCCGGTAAGCGTGATCACCGTGGCGAAGAACGCAGCGTGTGATTGGAGTCTCATCGATCGTCCCTCCTCGGAGTTTCCTGCCAAGTGGATGGCTGCTCGAACGTCACTTCGGCCCTCCTGGCCATTCGATCGAGCCGCGTGCCTTCAACTCGAGTGGAAGAAGAGCCGAGTGGAAAAAGGTGTGGACCGGAACCGAGACCCCTGCCTCGGCGGCTTGCCGGACCACTGCGCCTGAGAGCGCATCGAGCTCCGTTCGGACACCATCCCGGAAGTCACGTTGCAGAGAGCTCGTACCGTCGGCGGGGAGTCCGTCGATGAACCCAAGCGCCTCCTCGACGCTCTCCGACGCGAGCCCGATTCCCTTTGCTCTTGCAAGGTCGAAGACCTCTTCCACCGCCCTCACGAGCAGAGACCGCGGTTCAGGGAGGCTGCGAAACACGCCGATGGGTGCCTGCGTGATCGAGCCGAGGCCGCTCACCGGGGCGAAGAACAGGAATTTCTGCCACAGCGCCACCTCGATGTCATCGGCTACCTCGACCGAGAGGCCCCGCGCTTCGCCCAGTGCGGTAGCGACCGGCTCGATCGACCCCGAGCCCATGCCTCGACGCTCCCCGATCGTGAGGTTCGGGTCGATGCCCACGTGACGGATCACGCCGGGTGCTTCGACGAAGCTGATGATGCGGCAGGTGCCACCCAGGACACGTGCGGGGGGCACGAAGGTGGACAGGACGTCGGCCGCTTCCACCCCGTTTTGTAGCCCAAAGACGACGGTGTTGGGACCGAGCAGCGGAGCCACGAGGTTGGCCAGGGAAGGGAGTTGCCACGACTTCGTCGCTATGACAACAATGTCTACTTCGCCTATGTCCGAAGCGTTCGCGACGGCGGGCACATCGACGCTTACGTCCCCGAGGGGGCTGTGCAGGACCAGGCCCTTCGCGTTGATCGCCTCGAGGTGGGCTCCCCTAGCGAGCAGAGTGACGTCCAGCCCGGCCTCGGCCCAGCGGGCTCCGAAGTATCCCCCGGCTCCTCCGGCTCCGATGACCGCGACCCTTAGTGAATTGCTCAAGGTCCGTGGCTCGCCGCAAGGCGTTTCATCATCTGAATCTAGCCGGCGTGATAGGTATCGTGCAGCACGATGCCGAAGATCAGATCGGAGAAGGTCCTCTTGCTCTGGTCGCCGGCGACATGGTCGAGACGATCGGGGTCGAAGTCCTCTACGGAGTCGACCAAGAGGTCGTGCTGTTCCTTGACCAGGCGACGGTCGCTCTGCCAGGCCTCGGCGGTCCTCTCAGCGGGCACCGCCGGAAAATCAGACGGCGAACGGGGGAAGCCGCCCCGCTCCTCCCCAGTGAGTCGCCGCCTCACCGCATAATTCCAGTAGGCCACGTGGAGGGACAATGCCCAGATGCTGTGCCTGTCGGGGTACGGCTTCCAGGCGGCCACCTCTGGAGAAAGGCCGCGGAGGGCGCCCAATACGGTGGCGCCCCCATGCCACAACTTCGTGCCCGGCGGAGGGTGCAGGTGCCGTAGCGCCTCCTGTAATCTTCCATCTCTCACGGCGTGCCTCTGGTCGGCGTTCACTCGGGTGGCGCGTTAACACCATTGCCGTTTGCGCGACGCCCGGCAAGACGCATGGTCACCCAGGTTCCCACCGCCGAAGTTTCCTGCGAAATCCCGCAGAACCGCGGTGGGTCCGGCCCCAGGTCGTTCATTGACACCCCACTTTACGATTTCGTATGATCCACCCGCCTACGGAGGGTCCGAAGGGGCGCAACGCTCAAACTGGGGGAACATGAATCGCTTGGTTGCCGCGGCACTGGCCGGCGGCATGTTCTTGGTGGTGGACCGAGCCCCGGAGACGCCTCTGGTCCCATCCGGCCACGCCCCTGCTCCGTCCGAGGTGGTGAGCCATGAGGGTCCCCTCTCGGTTCCCGCGGCCGAGCTCGACGACGTTATCCAGCGCTATTGTCGAGTCTGCCACAACGATGTGATGCTCACGGGCAATCTGTCGCTGGAGCGCTTCCGAGTGGATGCGGCGGCCGAACAAGCGGACACCGCGGAGCGCATGATCCGGAAGCTCCGGGCCGGCATGATGCCGCCACCCGGCGCCCCGCGTCCCTCGGCCGACACCCTCGATGCCTTGGTGAACACGCTGGAGACGCTGATCGACGATGCGGCCAAGGACCGGCGCAGCCCTGGAACGAGACCCTTCCAACGGCTGAATCGCGCGGAGTATGAGCGCCTTGTTCAGGACATCCTGGGTCTCACGATCGATCCGGCGGAGTGGCTCCCCGCGGATCAGATCAGTGCGAGCTTCGACAACATCGCCGACGCGCAGGCGGTGTCGCCGACCCTGATGGATGCGTACCTGACCGCAGCCAGCGAAGTCGCCCGCCAGGCGATCGGCCAAAGGGACGCCCCCGTCACAGCTACGACCTACACGAACGCCCCTTCCGTGTCGCAGCACGAGTGGGAGGCCGCCGAAGGCGCACCCTACGGGACCCGAGGCGGGATCAGTGTGCTGCACACCTTCCCGGCGGACGGTGAGTACGCCTTCTCCATGGGTTTCATCTCAGGGTGGGGGGAGCGCTTTCACGACATTGACGTCTCCGTCGACGGGGAGCGGGTGGCGCTGGTGCGCTACGGCGGTGACATCGACTTCCAGGGACGCAAGGAATTTCCCGTCGAGACCGAGCCAGTGTTCATACGAGCGGGCCAACGGAGGGTCACCGCCGCCTTCATCCGGCAGATGGACGGACCCTACGAGGACCTGATTCGGCCCAACGAGTGGTCCCTGACGGGCACTGAAGCGAGCTACGGCACCACGTCGCTCCCCCATCTCATGAGCTTGACGTTGGAGGGGCCCCACAACCCGGTCGGTGTTTCCGACACGCCTACTCGGCGACGGGTTTTCACGTGCCGGCCCACGTCAGCGGACGAAGAGGAGCCGTGTAGCGAGCAGATCTTGGCTGGACTCGCGGCACGGGCCTATGGCCGAAGCCTCGACGCCAACGATGTCGAGCCCTTAATGATGTTTTACCGCATGGGGGCGGAGGAAGGGGGCTTCGAGGTAGGGATTCGGACTGGATTGGAAGCGATCTTGACCAGCCCACACTTCCTCTTCCGTATGGAGAAAGAGCCGAGAGGAGTCGAGCCGGGCGACGTCTACGCGCTGGACGACATGGATCTCGCGTCCCGGCTGTCGTTCTTTCTCTGGGGCACCCACCCCGACGAAGAGCTCCTGAGCTATGCCCAGCGGGGCGACCTGTCCAAGCCGGAGGAGCTCGAGCGCCAAGCCAGGCGGATGCTGGCGGATCCGCGCTCAGAGGCATTGGCCACGCGGTTTGCCTCATTGTGGCTGCGATTGCAGGACCTGGGAAAGGTGCGCCCGGACGCGTTCTGGTTCCCCAACTACAGCCAACAGTTGGCCGAGGCCATGCGCCGGGAGACCCAGATCTTCTTCGACAACTTGGTTCGTGAGGATCGAAGCCTGCTCGAGCTCTACCGTGCCGACTACACATTCCTCAACGAGCGACTGGCGAAGCATTACGACATTTCGGGCGTCGTGGGCGACGAGTTCCGCCGGGTCGACTATCCGAGGGACGGGCGGAGGGGTGTGCTCGGCCACGGAAGCATTCTGGTCCAGACCTCGCTAGGGAATCGCACTTCACCAGTGCTTCGAGGCAAGTGGGTAATGGAAGTGCTTTTGGGCACACCACCGCCTCCGCCTCCACCCGGCGTGCCGGACCTCGAGGTGACGGAGGGTACCCAGGGGGCTCGTGTCCTCACGACGCGCCAGCGCATGGAGATACATCGTGCGAGCCCCGTGTGCGCGTCGTGTCACAGGTTCATGGACCCCATCGGCCTGGCCCTCGACAACTTCGATGTCACGGGCAAGTGGCGGACGCGGGAGAACGGCGTTCCCCTGGACACGCGCGGCACCTTCTACGACGGCACCGACATCGGCAGCCCGGCGGAGTTGTCACAAGTCCTGCTCAAACGACCGACCCCGCTGGTGCGGCATTTCACGGCCAACCTCATGGCGTACGGGTTGGGCCGACGGGTCGAGTATCAGGATCAGCCGGCGGTGCGAGCTATCGTCCGGGGCGCCAAAGAAGAAGACTACCGGATGTCGTCCTTCATCATTGGCGTGGTGATGAGCGACGCGTTTCGGATGAAGCAAGCTTCAGCGGTGTCCGAGCAGGACGCCGTGGACCCAAGGTCGAGGTAGGGCAACATGCATTTCATCACAGGGAAGAGCATCCCGCGTCGCACGTTCATCAGGGGGGCGGGCGCCACCCTGGCGCTGCCGTTGTTGGACGCCATGCTGCCCGCCGGCCGGGCGTATGGGGCGTCCAGGTTGGAAGGGGTGCCCCGCCTCATCTGCATCGAGGAGGTGCATGGTCTACCGGGGTGCAACGAATGGGGCGCCGATCAGCACCTTTTTGCGCCCTCCACCGTCGGCGGCGACTACGAGCTGCTCCCAGAGAACGTGTTGAAACCGCTCGAGCCTTGGCGCGACCGACTCACGATCGTCAGCAACACCGATGTGCGTATGGCCGAACCCTTCAATCCCGAGGAGATCGGCGGTGATCACTTCCGGTCGAGCGCGGTCTTCTTGACCCAGTCGCATGTGAAGCAGACGCAGGGCTCGGACCTCTACTGCGGCATCTCGCTGGACCAGCTCCACGCACAGCGATTCGGCCAGGAGACGGTGCTGCCCTCCCTACAACTCTCCATTGAGAGTACCGACAAGGGCGGCGGCTGTGACTACAACTACTCGTGCTCGTATACGGACTCGATCAGTTGGTCGTCTCCAAACACCCCCCTTCCCATGATCCGCAATCCTCGTACGGCGTTCGACCTGCTGTTCGGCGCCGGCGGTTCTGCCCGGGAGCGTGCCGTGCGGCGGCGCACTCATAGGAGCATTCTGGACTGGGTCGCGGCCGAAGTGGGCCGCTTGAGGAAGGACTTGGGCGCCATAGACCGCCAGCGTGTGGATCAGTATCTGGAGAACATCCGTGAGATCGAACGCCGTATCGACATGGTCGAGGCCCGCAACACCAGCGGAGAGACACGCGAGCTGCCCGGCGCTCCTCCGGGTGTGCCCGATTCGTTCTCCGAACATATGAGACTGCTGTTCGACATTCAGGTGCTCGCGTTCCAGGCCGACATGACCCGAGTGGTCGCGTTCAAGACCGGACGGGACGCGTCGAACCGCACGTTCCCCGAGAGCGGGTCCGACCGGGCCTTCCACCCGGCTTCCCATCATGGGGACAAGGAGGAGAGCATCCTGGAGTTCAACAAAATTTGCCAGTACAGGATGAAGCAGATGGCGTACTTCCTGGGCCGGCTGGAGGAGACCACCGACGGTGACTCCAGCCTCTTGGACCAGTCCATGATTATCTGGGGCTCGCCCATGGGCGACGCCAACCTGCACAACCACCGCCGCTGCCCCTTGGTGGTCATGGGGGGAGCCAACGGAGGGCTCGAGGGAGGCACACACATCAAGGCGCCCGACGGGACGCCCATGGCCAACGTGTTCACCGGGCTGCTACACAAGCTCGGGCACTACGACTTGGCGGGATTCGGAGACAGCGACGGAGTCTTCACGATATGAGGAGGCGCGTGCTCCGCACGATGGTCGGACTCATTCTCCTGCCACTCCTGACCGGCGGGTCGAGCGGCCCGGACACGCCCGTGGCCGATGCGGCCCAGCGAGGTGATCTGTCAGCGGTTCGCCAGCTGTTGCGTGAGGGCGCCGACGTGAACGCTGCCCAGGGGGACGGGATGACGGCCTTACACTGGGCCGTCCGTCGCGGAGACGTCGCGCTCGGCGAGGCGCTCATCTACGCGGGGGGCGACGTGCATGCCGGGACCCGCATCGGCCGATACACGCCTCTGCACATGGCCGCGCGTGGCGCCCACGTCCGATTCGTGACCCTATTGCTCGAGGCCAACGCCGACCCCAACGCCCCGACGCTCAACTCGGGGGCCTCCCCACTCCATCTCGCGGCTGCTTCGGGCGACCCTCGGGTCGTTACCGAGCTGATACGGGGGGGCGCCACCGTGGACGCACTGGAGTCGGCCTGGAGTCAGACGCCGCTCATGTTTGCGGCGGCCAACAACCGGGTGGAGGCGATTCGCGTGCTCTTGGCTTCAGGAGCCGATCTGCGCCTCACCTCCAATCCGGTGGACGTCGTCGAGCGGTCGGACGCGGATCGCGCGGCCGAGAAACGCCTGTCGGAGTTCCTCGCCGAGTTCAAGGAGAGGGCGGGCGGGGGGTTGGACTGGCAGCCGGCCCCGAGTCAGGTCCAGGCAGCCATCCGGGCCTACCGCGAGATTCAGAGGAACTGGCCTGACGTCCCGGACCCAGATGGCGAGTCGGAGGACGACGGCGAGGAGGGAGAAGAGAGCGAGGCTGTCGAGCCGGACGAGGTGACGGCGACCGAGCCCGCCGCCGAGGCGTCTGGCGATGAGCCGGAAGCAGAAGAGAAGGGTGAGGAGAAGCAAGAGGAGCCTCGGCCGCTCTCCTATGCGCAACTGGTCGGGAGCTGGGGCGGACTCACGGCCCTTCTGCATGCGGTTCGACAGGGGCATACCGAGGCGGTCCTGGCACTCCTCGAAGCAGGCGCCGACATCAACCAGCCCTCGGCGGGTGATCACACGCAACCCTTGTTGATGGCCACGATCAATGGCCAGTTCGACCTCGCCCTGACGCTTCTCGATCGAGGTGCCGATCCCAACGGGGCCAGCCTGGCCGGAAGTACAGCGTTATTCGCGGCGCTCGAGCGGCAGTGGGCGCCCAGGGCGTCGTACGCCCATCCCACCGAACACGAGCGACAGGCGAGCACCCACCTCGAGGTTCTGGAAGCCCTCCTTGAGGCTGGAGCCGACCCCAATGTGCGCCTGAAAACACACCTCTGGTTCATGGAATACACGTTTTCCCTATTGGGGAGGGGCGGCGTCAACCTCCGTGGCGCCACACCGTTCTGGCGCGCCGCCTACGCGTTGGACCTCGACGCCATGCGCCTTCTGATGGCCAACGGAGCGGATCCGAACATCCCGACCATGAAGCCGCCCCAGCGCCGCCGCCGTCCCGACCCCAACGAGGAGGAAGAGTCCTCCGAAGAGAAGGCCGAGGTGACGAAGATTGCGGAGGGCGAGAATGTCGAGGAGAGTCCGGACGGGGGAGAGCAAACCGGAGAGCAGCAGGAGGCCGAGGGGCAGCAGGTTGAGGGACGGTCGACGGCGAGTATGAACCCCAAGAAGGGAAACGCAGAAGGCGAGAGCGCGGAGCCGGAAGGTGAAGAGGGAGAAGAAGAAGGATCCGAGGAGGAGATTGACCACTCAGGCGTCCCGCCCGTTCCGGTGAATGGCCCCGCCATATATCCGATTCACGCGGCGTCGGGTGTCGGCTATGGGCGGTCGTTTGCGGGGAATGCACACCGGTATGTGCCGGACAACTGGCTGGCCGCGGTGAAATTCCTGATCGAGGAGGCCGGCGCCGAGGTGGATATCCGGGATGCCAACGCGTACACCGCCGTCCACCATGCCGCGGCCCGGGGTGATGAGGAGTTGATCCTCTATCTGGTGAAGCGCGGTGCCGACGTTACCGTGGTGAGCCGCACGGGACAGACCACGGCCGACATGGCGAACGGTCCCCAGCAGCGCGTGCTTCCTTACGTCGAAACCGTGGCGCTGCTCGAGAAGCTGGGCTCGAAGAACAATCACAAGTGCGTGTCGTGTTGAATGGAGGTCCCGATGCGCGTCTCCAACACTGTTGGATTACTGGTCGCACTCGGAATCGTGACCAGCTCATGCGGCCCCGGGCCGGAGTCCACCGCCGACGAGCTCACAGAAGCCGTTCAGGCCCTCGTGACGCAGGACGGGCTGGA
>CAUZAE010000083.1:0-12744 GCA_963577685.1 Gemmatimonadales bacterium UBA6960
CCCGACTAAAGGATGTTTCGGTCGAGTTGGCGACCTTGGACGAGACGGACCGAGGCGACGAAAAGGCCGTGGCCGAGGTCGCTGCGGCCCTGGCCGTTCAGACGCAGGTGACCACCACGGCTCGTGAGCGTTTGGACGAAGCCCGCGGTCGAGTCGAAGAGACGGAGCACCAAGAGCGTGACCTGGTCAGGCGTGGGGCCCAGCTCGAGGGTGACGCCGAGGCCGCTGACGGCCAGGCAGCCGAACTCGAGCGAAGGTCACGACGGATCGATTCCGAGTTGGGTGACGCTTCTGACGCGCTCTCCGATCTCGAGTCCCAGGGAGACCTTTTCACCGACCGAGCCGATGGTCTAGGGGCGGCGGTCGAAAAGAATAGCGAGCGCCTAGCTGTCGCGCAGACCGTGTTGAGCGCTGCGGGAGTTTCGCTCGAAGAGGCACGGCGACGCGATCATGATGCGACGAGGTCGTTCCGCGGGCTCGCAGCCGAGGTGGAGGCACTGCGAGCACTGGAGGAGGGCCGGCATGGCATCGATTCGGTGACGCAGGCAGTGTTGGCCCTCGAGGACGAAGGCGTCGTCGGGTCCCTTCTCGACTTCGTGGAGGTGCCAGCAGACCTTGAGACGACGGTGGAGGCGTATCTCGGAGCTCTGGCACGGTCACTCGTCGTGCGGGACAGCGACACCGTAGACCGCTTGGTACGATGGTTCTCAAGTGAGTGGAACAAGGGGGGCGGTCTGATTCTCCTCCCGCTGGATCGTGTTCCATCGGCGGCGGGTGGGTCGCTCATGGAGTCGGTCCAAGTGAAGGGCGAAGGCGCTCCGTGGGCCGAGGTCCTTTTGGGTGAGGCGGATCTGGTGGAGGACGGGGATTCCGGCAAGGAGTCTGGACGAATACGGCTCTCAAAGAGCGGCAAGGTCACCGATCCCAGGGGACTCGTACAGATCGGGGCGCCCTGGGGGACGTCTGGGCGGCTCGAGAGACGGCTTCGACTCACGTCGCTGGTAGATGCGTTGGCCGAGGCCGAAGCCGAAGTGGCGACCACCGTTCCGGCGTTGACCGACGCGGAGGTCGGCTCGACCGAGGCCGCGGCCGAAGTGGAGCGCGCGCGGGAGGCCCTGCTGGCCGCCCAGGACAAGCTGCGTGAAACCAGTGCGGAGGTGGCCGCTCAAGTCGACCGGCGCGCGCGCATGGACACGCATCGGGATGAATTGGCGAGACAGTTGGAGGGGGCCAGGGCGGCACGTGAGCGTACACTGGAGCGTTCACGTACGGCGAAAGAGGATCGGGAGATGCTCTCGGCCCGGGAGGATGGGGTCCGCACGGAGAGGCGTCTGGCTCGGGAGGCGCTCACCGCCGTCCAGGACGAGTGGGAGGAAGCCCGTGTCGAGGAATCGCGGCTCGAGATTCAGTTGGCACGAGCCCAGGCGGAGTTGGAGCGTGTCTTGCAGAGGCGGGCCGACCTCGTCAGGGAACTGGAACTCGGACAGAACAGGTTGTCCGATCTCGGTGCCGAGGAGGATACCCTGACCGAGGAGCATGAGGGCGTGGCCGAGCTCCAAGAGGAAGGACGGGCCGCTACCGAGCGCCTCTTCAGCGAACGGGACGCGGCGCAGGCGGCGCTTGATGAAAAATCTACCGCCTTATCGGCTGTGGCGGAGGCACTCTCCGCATCCGAGAAGTCTGTGCGTACTGCAAGGAGTGCCGAGCGTGAGACCCTCGATCAGAGGCATCAGCTAGAGATGGAGCGGCAGGAGGTCTCGAGCCGTATTGGGCTCATCCAGGAGAGGTTGGAAGGGGAGTGGGGTCGCCCTCTGGAGAGCCTACTCGAGGCGGCTGAAGTGGTTGAAGGAAGTCCAGAGGACCTCCGGGCCGAGCTGGACGATATCGTTGTTAAATTGGAGCGCATCGGGCTCGTCAACATGCTCGCCGTGGAGGAGCACGAAGAGGAGAGCGTCCGGCTCGCCTTCCTCTCGGAGCAACGCGAGGATCTGGTGACGGCGAGAGATGATCTCAAGGCCGCGATCCGCCAGATCAACCAAACGGCTATCGACCTCTTCGATGAGACCTTCCAAAGAATTCGCGAGAATTTCAAGGAGACTTTCGCTCGTTTGTTCGAGGGGGGAGATGCCGACATATGGCTCTCCGATCCCGAAGATCCGCTGGAGTCACCCATCGAAATACACGCTTCTCCGAAGGGGAAGAAGACTCAGCGGATCGACCTCCTGTCCGGAGGCGAGCGGGCGTTGACCGCCCTCTCTCTCCTCTTTGGTATCTACCTGGTCAAACCGAGTCCCTTCTGCGTGCTCGATGAAGTGGACGCTCCCTTAGACGAGAACAACATCGGCCGTTTCATACGCTTGCTCCAGGAATTCAAGAAGGACACCCAATTCATCCTCATCACGCACAATCCTCGGTCGATTGAGGCCGCCGACTGGATCTATGGTGTAACGATGGAGGAGCCCGGTGTGAGCACGATCGTGGGTGTGCAGCTCCAACAGGCTCTGGAAGCGGGCGGGTCGGCCGCCTAGAAGGCCCACATAGAAAGCCCCTAGACGGTATGTGCGCCGATGTGACGATACTCGGCTCGGGAACGCTGATTCCTGATCACCGACGACATTCCGCGGCCTTTCTGATAGAGGAGGGAAGGGCTCGGGTTCTTCTCGACTGCGGTGCGGGGCTCTTGGACGGGCTGAGTCGCGGCGGCACCCCATGGGCTGAAGTGACACACGTGGCGCTTACACATTTCCACGTGGACCATGTAGGTGGTTTGCCTCCGTTTCTGTTCGCTCTCTCACACGGTGTTTCCCCCCCCAGGTCCACACCTCTCACCATACTCGGCCCCCCGGGGGTGCGGAGGCTCATGGATGCGCTCGCCGCCGCGCACGGGAATTTCATTTTGGATCCTGGGTTCGACCTCGAGGTGGTGGAACTCGAGCGCGAGGGCCGGTACTCCGACCGAGGCGTGGAACTCTACACCTGCACGACCTCGCACTGCGAGGAATCCTTGGCCTACCGGTGGGTCGGTGAGTCGGGGGACGTCGGATATACGGGCGATACGGGCCCGCATCCTCCCCTTGAGGACTTCTTCGAGGGAGTGAGGCTATTGATCGCCGAGTGCTCCCACGACGATCCTCCCGCTGTGGCAACCCATCTGACGCCCGGTGGCGTGGCGCGGCTCGCCGGTGTAGTCACTCCCGAGCTCGTGGTCACGACGCACGTCTATCCGCCGTTGTCTGCAGAAGCTGTCCCCGAGCTCATCAGCGAGGCGGGGTACGACGGTTGGGTCATCGCCGGCAGAGACGGCATGCGTTTGTCACTGGAGGAGCGCGGGATCCTGAATCGGTAGACGACGTTCCCTCACATCGGTAAATTTTACGACAGTTTGCCGACACGGCGCCTCAGCAGCGAACACCCCGAATCAGGTCCGAAGGTGGCGAAAACATGCTGGTCGTAATGAAGCACATGGCCTCGGAGATCGAGGTACAAGCAGTTGTGGAGGAGATTGAGCACTTGGGGTACGAGGCGCGCCCCATGCCGGGGAAGCAGCGAACCACGGTCGGGGTCATGGGGAACGACGGAAGGGTCGACGCCGCCCGCATCCAGGGACTCCCGGGTGTGCTGGAGGTCATCCCGGTCACGAAGCCCTACAAGCAGGTTTCAAGAGAGTGGCGTGACGCACCGACCGTCGTCGAACTGCCTAATGGGGTCCGTTTCGGGGGCCGCGAGATCAACATCATTGCTGGGCCCTGTGCCGTAGAGGGTGCATCGGAGATCCTGGAGATCGCGCACCGACTGAGAGAGGACGGGGCCACGGTACTCCGTGGGGGCGCCTTCAAGCCCCGAACTTCGCCGTACTCCTGGCAGGGACTAGGAGAGGAAGGGCTCGAGATGCTGGCCCGGGCCAAGGAGGAGACGGGCATGGCCATAGTCACGGAAGCTTTGGATCCAGAGGGGGTGGATCTCGTAGCCCAATATGCCGACGTGGTCCAGATCGGCGCGCGCAACATGCAAAACTATCCCTTGCTGAGAAGGGCCGGTCGATCGGGACGTCCCGTGCTGCTGAAGCGCGGAATGGCGGCAACGATCACCGAACTACTTCTTGCGGCCGAATACGTTCTTGCCGAAGGAAACCCCGATGTGATCCTTTGCGAGCGTGGCGTCCGCAGCTTCGACCCGCAAACACGTAACCTACTAGACCTTACGGCCATTCCTGTGGTGAAGTCCCTATCGCACCTGCCGATCATTGCCGATCCCAGCCACGGCACCGGCGTCCGCGACAAGGTGATCCCCATGGCACGGGCCGCCGTGGCTGCGGGGGCGGATGGCTTGATGGTGGAGGTTCACCCGAATCCGCCGAAGGCGCTCTCCGACGGACAGCAATCGCTCTATCCGGATCAGTTCGGCGAGCTCATGGATCAGATTCGCGTCATCTCGGATGCGATTGGGCGGGAGATCCAGAGTCTGGCAACGGCGCCGGTTACCAACGGCTGACCGTTTCCGGCATCGCTCCGCCCCCCGGAATGCCCAAATTGGTACCATGCAGCCAGATTCTGCCCACGGCACAGGACCCTATCGGCCCGTACCTTGAACACCGCACGCCGGGGTCGTTACTTCGAAGAGCTCGCTCCGAGCTATCTGATTGACAGGGGTTGGCGTGTTCTGGACCGTAACGTCCGATTCCTTCGTAGGGAGATCGACCTCGTCGTAGAAAGGAACGAGGTCGTCGCCTTCGTCGAGGTGAGGGGGCGAACCGGTACGGCGCACGGGCATCCATTGGAGTCGATCACCTGGAGAAAACGCCGCGCGATCTCATTGGCCGCTAGGATGTGGGTGGCCCAGAGTGATTTTCCCGCTGGGGCCTATCGCTTCGACGCGATCGCGAGCCGTCTCGTTCCGGGGGGAGACCCCGAGTTGGAGCACATAGAAGGCGCTTGGTGGGACTGAGCCGATGGCAGGAAATAGCCTGTCGTTGCTGCGCTTTCGCCCGGGCAGGCGTTGACGCTCTCCGTGCGTCCGTCTACATTTTGCATGCCCCAGGTCCGTAGGGCGAAAACCCACAAAACCCCGTCAGGACCTCGCCGGTAGCAGCGGTATGTGTAGTGATCGTCGTTACGGGTTGCCTGGGGCATTTTGCTTCCCATGCGGTGTTTACGCTGGCCGCAAGGTCGGTTGTGACCCCCGGGGAGGCCAGTCTACTCAGCTCGGATTTTGAGGTTGTGTCCCACACAGCGCTCGCTCGAAAATATCGCCCACGACGCTTCACCGAGGTCGCTACTCAGGAGCACGTCTCCGAGACGCTGCGCCGAGCCGTTGCCGACGGTCGCGTCGGCCACGCCTATCTGTTCTGTGGACCACGGGGGGTGGGGAAGACAACGCTGGCGCGGGTCCTCGCGATGGCCCTCAACTGCCCCGAGCGTGAGGAAGCGGGCGAACCCTGCGGAAAATGTGACAGCTGCTCACGAATATGGAGCGGGCAGACCGCTTTGGACGTCGTGGAGATCGATGCGGCGTCGAATCGAGGCGTAGAAGATGCGCGGCAACTCAGGGAGCGGGCGATGTACGCGCCATCCCGAGAGAGCAGCTTCAAGATCTACATCGTGGACGAGGCTCACATGCTCACGCGTGAGGCTTGGAACGCCCTGCTGAAGATCCTCGAAGAGCCGCCTCCCCGAGTAATTTTTATATTCGCTACGACCGAGCCCCAGAAGATCGAGCAGACTGCTGCCCCGATACTGTCCCGGTGCCAACGCTTCGACTTTCGGCGGATCGGGGTCGCGGACATCGTGGCGAGATTGGTCACGGTGCTCGAGGAGGAGGACTTTCAGGGATCGGAGGAGTCCCTCAAGACGATAGCTCGAAAGGCCGATGGAGGGATGAGGGACGCTCTCTCTTTACTGGACCAGGTGATTGCCCTGACGGGGGGAGAGATCACGCCGGAATCGGTGCGGCGGGTCCTGGGCTTGGTGGAGGACGAGCGGTACCTCGAATTGATGGATATCCTCGCCCAGAACCGACACGGGGAGGTGTTCGCCTTCGTCGAGCGGTTGTTGGATGAAGGGTACGACCTCGTCGAGTTCTACCATGGTCTGGTGCATGCCCTCCGGACCCTTCTCCGGTTGGCTCTGGGCAGCGTGCCTCCGGATCTCGACGATGCCAGGAGGGGGGATTTCGAGTCACGCCTGGCATTCTTCCGTCCCGCCGATCTTGTCCGGATGCTGGCGTTGGCCTCCGATCTCGAAACTACCGGGAGCCTCAGGCGGAGCGCGAACCCGCAAATACTTCTCGAGATATTGCTGTTGCGGCTCAGTTACGTCGACCGGACGGTGACGGTGGAGGAGTTGCTCTTGAGCCTGGGAGGCGCCCCTCCTCCCGTCCCGAATCGGGTGGATACGCAGGACATGGGGGGGGAAGGGGTAGCCCCGGCCCCTTCGGAGCCGAGCGGTAAGGCCGAAGCTCAATCAGGATCTGAAGAATCGAATCTTGACCTCCGCCTCGATGCGGAGGAGGCGTGGAGTCATCTCATGGCTGACGGGAGGGGAATACCCAGCGGGATGCGGCCGTTCTTGCAGGCGGCCACCGTGCACAGCCCCGAGGCCGGCGTTGTCGTGATCGAGATTCCGGAGGGCCCCGGCCTCGAGCGTCTCGAAGACCCTGTAGCTCGGAGGACGATTCGGGACGCCCTCGGAGCGGTGATGGTGGCGCCTCCGGAGATTGTGGTGCGACCGTCTCAAGGCTCCGGGCCGAACAAGCAGCAACGGATCAGCCGCGAGGCTGTACGTACGGATCGGCTACGTGAGCTCGTGCAAAAGGAACCTCGCCTCAAGGATGCAGTGGACGAACTTGACCTGGAGTTACTAGATTGATTGCAACGCGTTGCATTGCAGGGACTTGCCCGTGACAGATATCCAACAGCTAATGCAGATGGGTCAGCAGCTACAGGTGCGGATGACCCAGCTCCAGGACGAGTTATCGGCTCGCGAGATTTCAGCGTCCGTCGGTGGTGGCATGGTCACGGCCACCGTCAACGGGAAGGGGGTGGTAACGCGGATCGTGATCGAACCTACCGTTGTCGATCCGAAGGACGTGGAGATGCTCGAGGATCTGGTGTTGGCGGCCATCACCGAGGCGCAGAGCAAGGCTCACGGCCAGTATGAAGAAGAAATGCGGAAGGCGACAGGCGGGTTGCCGATCCAGCTTCCGGGCCTGTTCTAGCCTTAGTGTCGGTCATTCAGCGCCTCATCTCCGAGTTCTCACGGCTTCCGAGCGTAGGATCCAAGACAGCTCAGCGGCTCGTCTACCACCTCATGAAAGTGCCGCGGGAAGAGTCGCTCAGACTGGCGGAGGCCATCCGGGAAGTCGCGAAACGAATACATCCGTGCGGAGTCTGTGGGAATTTTTCGGAGTCCGAACTCTGTGATATTTGTGCGAATTCGAGCCGTGATCAGACGCTGATCTGCCTGGTGGAGGAAGCGTATGATGTGGGCGCTATCGAACGGGCAGGAGAGTACCGTGGCCTGTACCATGTGCTGGGAGGCCGGCTCTCTCCTCTCGACGGCGTCGGCCCGGAGGAGCTCAACGTGAGTCAGCTCCTCGACCGGATCAGGTCCTCCGGTGGGGCCGTGGGTGAGGTGATCATGGCCACCAACTCAAGTGTCGAAGGTGAGGCCACCGCAGTGTATCTTGAGGGTATGATCCGTCCCCTGGGTCCGCGCATCACTCGGTTGGCACGTGGCATCCCGGTGGGGGGCGATCTCGAATACCTTGATGGCTCAACGATCGTCGAGGCCCTCGCTGGGCGACGGGAGATGTGAGGGATGAACACGAGAGTACGAAACACCGGCGTGGCGGTTCTTGCCGCCGCGGCGCTGGGGACCGTGGCGGCATGGGTGATTCGAGATCAGATTCGGCGTCACAGCCGCGATCTCTTCAGTTCGTCCTTTTTGAGGCGTCTCGCGGCTCTCGGGTACTTGGCCAAAGCGGACGCCTCCGTGGACCACATCAACCTGATCAAGGACTTTGTCGCCTGGGAGCCGCGTCGGACCCTTCGTCGCAGGGCGCGGGCGATCCTCGCACGGATGGAGCAGGAGGCGTTGGGCTCCATCCTCTCCGCCGGATAGGTTGCCCATCATGCCTGGGTGCCCGACCTTAGGGTGGCCTTTCCAGCGAAGACGAATTTACCCATGTTACTCGCCGTTTCGAGCGGAGCGGAATGCTGAATTCGCCTGCCCAGGGCCTGAAATCAAGGGGGATCACTTGGAGGAAACTACACTCTCACAATCCCGCGGGAGAGCGTAGCGTCTAATGTCGTTGATCAACTATGCAAGCCGTGAGTTCAACTGCAAGATCGTGTACTACGGTGCGGGGCTGGGCGGCAAGACGACAAACCTCGAGTACGTGTATTCGAAGGTGAATCCGGACGCAAAGGGTAAAATGATTTCTCTGGCAACGGAGACCGAGCGTACGCTCTTTTTTGATTTTCTGCCCATCGACCTCGGCGAGGTCAAAGGCTTCAAGACACGGTTTCACCTTTACACGGTCCCGGGTCAGGTGTATTACAACGCCAGTCGAAAGCTCATCCTCAAGGGCGTCGATGGCGTAATCTTCGTAGCGGATTCACAGAAGGGACGCATGGAGGCCAACATCGAGGCAATGCACAACCTGTATGAGAACCTCGAGTCCCACCGCCACGATCTCGCAAAAATACCGTTCGCGGTCCAATACAATAAGCGCGATCTACCGAACGCCATGTCGGTGGAGGATCTGCGCTCGCAGCTCAATCCCGCAAATGTCCCGGACTTCGAGGGTGTGGCAGTCGAGGGGGAAGGCGTCTTCGAGACGCTTAGCGCTGTAAGCAAGATGGTCGTCGTGGCGCTTAACTGAGGGGATCATGGTTGGGATCCTGAACGTCCCCAATCTGATAACCATCGGGCGCATCCTTGTGTGTCCGGCCATCTTCGCCCTCGCCCTGGCGTCGTCGGTCGAAGCCCGCATGCTCGCGTTCGTTCTCTTCGTGGTGGCGGGGCTGTCCGATCTCTGGGATGGCTATTTGGCTAGAAAGCACGGCTGGATCACCGACGTGGGTAAACTACTCGATCCTCTGGCTGACAAGCTTCTTCTGCTCTCCACCTTCATACCCTTCTATTTGATCTCACATCGCGGGGGCGAGGAGTGGTTGATCCCGTGGTGGGGGATGCTTCCCATGGGGGTCATGATCGTGATTCTGGGGAGAGAGTTACTGGTCACTCTCTTCCGGTACTGGGTTGCGCGTCGGGGAGTGGTGATTCCTGCGGGAGCCTCGGGGAAGTACAAGGCGTTTATGCAAAATCTTTTCTCAGGCGGTCTTCTACTGTGGTACCCTCTTCAGGAGGTGGCGAGGGTGCAGGGCCTGAGTGGCTTTCTATACCGGTCCTGGATGTTTGTGCATTCGACATGGATCGGGCTGACGCTCCTGATCGCTCTCATTCTGACGATCTACTCCATGATCGACTACATCTGGAGCTACCGTTCGCTCATGGGCGTAGGGGACTGATTGGGTGTGGTGGAGAAGCCGACGATTCATTCTGCAGTCGTCGCCGTAGGCGAGGAGCTTCTTTCCGGGCAGACGACCGACACGAATGGATCTTGGTTGAGCCAGCGGCTGGCTTCCCTGGGCGCTCCCGTCTTCAGACGGTGGGTCGTCGGTGATCGTCCTTCCGAAATTCAGGACGCCGTCAGGGCAGCGGTGGACGTCGCCGAGTTGGTTATCGTCACGGGTGGACTCGGTCCGACGGAGGACGATCTCACTAGGCGAGCCGTGGCGGACTGTCTGGGCCTCGACTTAGTCGTCGACCCCGTGCTGCTCCAGGGGCTTCGTGATCGTTTTCGCGTCCGGGGCCACGCCGACTTGCCACCGAGTAATCTCGTCCAAGCCGAGGTGCCAGAGGGAGCCGAAGTGCTCCCGAATGCGACGGGCAGCGCCCCGGGTCTCTGGATCGATGTGGCGGGTCGACTCGTGACACTTTTGCCCGGCGTACCCCGCGAGATGCGTGGGATTTTTGACGAAGAATTAGCGCCCAGAGTTCGAGAGCGTTTCGGTTCACGGCTCTCCCCGCTCGTCGAGAGGACCTTCCACACGACTGGAATCCCGGAATCCGTGCTCGGCGAACGCATTGAAACCGTCCGAGGACAGATTCCCTCAGGTGTACGGATCGCTTCTCTCCCCGACCTTCGAGGCGTTTCCATACGGATCGCGACCCGCTCGTCCGAGGAGGGAGGCCGCGTGTGTCTCGATCAGGCCGAAGCGGTGCTCGAACCGATCATCGGTCCCTATCGGTTCGACGCAGCGAGTGGCAGCCTCATCGAGGCGCTTGCCCGGGAGCTGATCGACGCTGGACTCTCGATGACCGTTGCCGAGAGCTGTACCGGGGGACTCATGGCGAAGAGGATCACCGACCTCCCGGGATCATCCGCGTACTTTCACGGAGGCGTAGTCGCCTATGCCGATCGGGTGAAGGTCGACGTGTTAGGCGTTGACGAGACTGTACTCCTGGACGACGGCGCCGTGTCGGAGGCCGTCGCTGTGGGCATGGCACGGGGAGCTGCCGAATTGTTTCGTGCTGACGTCGCCGTGGGGGTCACCGGTGTTGCGGGGCCCGAAGGCGGTTCGAAGGGAAAGCCAGTCGGGCTCGTATGGTACGCAGCCTCGGTGCAGGGACGGGTCGAGTCTGCGAATAAGGTATTTTCAGGTGACCGAGAGGCGGTGAGGGAGCAGGCGGCGCAGGCGGCTTTCCTGCTGGTGTTTCGCATGCTCACGGATCGGCTTTGATGGTTCCGCGGATTGCTTCCGACGCTATCGCATCCCTTTCGGGACGAACGCCACTGCGTCTGGGGCTCCCGGAAGATTCCAGAAGCAGTAAATTTACGGAGGTGGCGCTGTGAAGGTGCCGTGGATCCGATCCGTTGTAGAGGAGAGAATGAGCGACGACCCGGCAAGTACACGGGAGGACATGGAGGATGTGCCACCGGACGAGACGACAGATCCGGTCGAGCAGGAGTCTCCGGGGGTGGAGATGCATACCGGACAGTCCAATGAGTCGGAACCCCCTCCAGACGGCGTCCCCGCTGACGCCGGGGTGTCCCCCGAGGCCCTAGCAGAGCAGAAGGCCGAGGCAGAGCTTGGACAGGACTTCGACCATCTCCGGGCTGAGCTCGGAGCCTTGCATGACCGTCATTTGCGACTCGTCGCGGAGTTCACCAATTACCGTCGTCGTGCCAAAACCGAATTGTCAGAGTCTTGGACGAGGGGGCAGGTGGATCTTCTGCGCAACTTCCTGGACGGGTTGGATGACCTCCAACGCGTTGGAGCCTGGCAGGCGGAGAGCACCACGGTGGAGGCTCTGGTGGAGGGGGTCGATCTCGTCGAGCGCAAGTTTCGACAGGCGCTCGAGCTTGCTGGAGTAGAGGTGATGGATCCGACGGGGGTCAAGTTCGACCCCAACATCATGGAGGCCATGATGAGCGTCTCGACCGACACTCCGGACCAAGATCAGGAGGTACAGGACGTGTTGCAAAAGGGGTATCGCTTTAAGGGTCAGCTGGTGCGGCCTGCCCGAGTCAGCGTCTTCAAGCACGAGTAACTGGAGACCTTTCGAGAACCGTGTCGACCGCTACCAAGGACTTTTACAGGACCCTGGGCGTTTCCGAAAAGGCCAGTCAGGACGAGATCAAGAAGGCTTATCGAACGCTGGCCAAGAAGTACCATCCCGACGCCAACCGCAACGATAAGAAGGCGCCCGGACGTTTCAAGGGTGTCGGAGAGGCGTACGGCGTTCTCTCAGACCTGGAGAAACGAAAACAATACGACCAGATGCGTCGACTCTCGAGCTTTGGCTTCGGGCGTACGCGTCAGCCCTCCCGAGGTGCCGGACAGCCTAATCGAGGCGGTGGACAAGCCTCGGGCGGTGGATTCTCCTTCGAGGACCTTCAGGGTTTCGGGGGACTCGGCGACATCTTCACCTCCATCTTTGATCGCGAGCCTGAGTCCGCACGTGAAGAGAGGAGCAGGGGTCCACTGACGGGGCGGAGCGTCGAATATCTGGTGGAGATTTCGTTTCGGACCGCCGTCAGGGGCGGAAAGATCTCCATAGAGGTTCCCATCACAGAGGAGTGTGCGACCTGCAGTGGATCCGGTGCTACACCCGGGACGGGGATCAAGCGCTGCACAGAATGTAAGGGTAGCGGGGCCATCTCGTTTGGGCAGGGGGGCTTTGCGGTGAATCGCCCCTGTCCCGCCTGTTTGGGTCGCGGCTCTGTCCCCGAAAAGCCGTGCCGATCGTGTGGAGGAAGCGGGACGGTGCGTCAGACGCGAAGCATCAAGGTCACCGTGCCCAAGGGCGTGGAGAGCGGGTCGAAACTCAAGATTCCCGGAGGGGGAGAACGTGGCGTGAAAGGTGGGAAGCCGGGGGACCTGATCATCACTTTCAAGATCAAGCCGCACGACTTCTTTCGGCGAGAGGGATTGGACATTCACGTGACCGTACCGATCAACCTCGCGCAGGCTACCCTAGGATCGAGAATGGGGGTGAAGACCGTAGACGGGAAGAAGGTCCGTTTCCGGATTCCGCCGGGCACCCAGAACGGCACCAAGTTTCGTATCAGGGGCCAGGGGATCCAAAAGGATGGGAGGGTCGGTGATCAGTATGTAGAGGTTACAGTGGGCATTCCGGAGACGTTGACCGACGAACAACGCCAAGCGATGGAGGACTT
>CAUZAE010000084.1:0-12527 GCA_963577685.1 Gemmatimonadales bacterium UBA6960
CCCTGAGGTTGAGACCCAAGTCGCCCGCCAACCGCTCGGCGTCGGCTTCACTGAGGCCGGGAAGCCAGAAGGCGCCCGCAGCTACATCGCCGTCGTCCGTCGGGATCGTTTGCGTCCCGCGGAAGGCCTCACCCCCGTCTGCGAGGTACTCCTCGAGCCCCCGGTATACCCAGTTGGATGTGCCATGCAGGAGGTACCCGGCCGAACCGTCTCCCGCCACGTCTCCTGGCACCTGGCCTACGACACCCCATTCGCCGGAAGGCATCTCGAACGGCTCGTCGACGTTGACCACCTCAAGGCCCATCTGATAGCGGAGTTCGTACCCCGTCATGTCATAAGGAGGCAGGGGCGGTCCGCCCGGGAACTGGCGACGATCGGGGAACTCTTTCGGCTCCATGAGATCGACCACGTAGGGGCGGAACGCTTGCGGAGGGATGACATAGGAGCCTATCGAGAAGTCCTCCCCCGCCGCCGAAAAGCTCTCGTCGGCTAGCACGAACTCGATCCCCGACTTCGACATGAGCTCCATGAACTCGATCACGGAACTCGGGTCGTGCGAAGCTCTCGGGTCGAGGACATACGCGAACGGGCCACCTTCCGCGGCCATGCCCCGCTCGATCTGTCTCCTGCCCATCCAGTAGTGATTGAAGAGGTACTCTTCCTTGAGCGTCGCCCCGGTGGCTGCCACTGCTTTCGCGGCGGTCATCATGTAGTCCATCGCGTCGCGGATGTGCCAGCAACCCCCCAACCACGGGTTGTTGTAGTTGGTTGACGGAGTGAGCGCTGGAAGATCGCCCGCGCGCGCGCCGAACGTCTCCGGGATGTCATCGTAGCATCGGGGGGTCGCGTACCCGGCTCCGGCGGTCTCCGTGAGGAAGCCCAGCATGTTGTGGTAGTCCGGCCCACCCCGCATCGAACCGTTCCACCAGAGATCGAAGACGATGCCGCTGTTCACGCCAGGCTTTCCCTCCACGTCGAAGCGCTTTCGCATCGAGTGACCCATCTGGTTCAGTGAGCTGACCAGCAGAGGATCCAAGTTCGGGTTGACCGGGTTCGCGAACGGCGGCATCCAGATACGCCCTGGGAAGGGGCTGCTCTGATGCTGATTGTAGACGATCTGGGGGAACCAGTTGTGGTAGAGCTGCCGCGTCACAGCCTGCGTCTCGACTTGCGTGAGCATGTACCAGTCGCGGTTGTTGTCGTGACCGATGTAGTGGTGATAGAGCTCGGGCACCCGCGCCATCTCGAACTCGGTCCCCACGTTCGACATATACCAGTCCGCAACGATGTTGAGGCCGTCCGGATTCATGTTCGCCATGAGGAGAACGATCGTGTTCTCACGGATTGCTCGCCCCTCTGTCGACTCATCGGTCACAAAGTGGTGTGCCATCTCCGGCATCACTTGTCCATGCGCGACCTCCGTGGCGTGAAGCCCGCCGTCGATCCAGACGATCGCCTTGCCTTCCTGGGCCAGCGCCCGAGCCTCGTCCTCCGGCAGGATCGTGCCGTAGCCCCCGTCCGGGTCTCGAGCGTAAGCGAGGGTGCGCGTGATCTCCTTGTAGCGATCCATGCGAGCGAGGTTGGCCGCCGTGGAGATCGCGGCAACGTAGAGCGGCTCGCCCCGCGTACTCTCGCCGATCTGCTCGAGGACCATGCGGTCGGTAGAGGCAGCGAGGGCCTCGAAGTACTCCGCGATCGGCCCGTACTCGGAGAGCTTGAAGTCCTCTCCCGGCGCGAAGCCGATGACGTCGACCGGCTGGGGCACATCGGATTGGCCCGGCGCACACGCCTGCACCGATAGGAGTACAACGCACAGTCCCGCGCGCATGAACCGATCTAAGGATGGCCTACGAGGCGTCATGGTGCTCTCCCCCTTATTGGAATGACGGGATGTGACCTTGAGAGTAGACACGGTCCGGACGGGCGGCAAGACGGGAATTCCCGACGTGAGTCCGGAAGCCCCCCACAGACTTATCACACCTCGAATCGACCATCAACCCAAGCGTGCCCTTCAGTGTAATAGGTGGGTGGCCGCGCGTTTTTCACCGACAAAACGCCAAGGACAGCAATCCAATTATCAAGAAAAGGGTAGAATCGATGAGAGCCTATCGGTCGTTCCTAGCAGCCGGATTTCTCATTGCGGTAGCCGTGTCCCCTGCTCTCATCACGGCTCAGGAGCCCGTCCAGAATTTCGAGCTCTCGCTCCTCCCGCCGATCCAGATTCGTGGCGAGGATTCCGCCATCCGCATCCTCAGGTTGGGTCTCTACAACAAGAATGTCTCCGTGAAGGGTCTCGATGCCGGCATCGTCAACCGCAACACTGGCGGGGAGTCGAAGGGGCTTCAGTGGGGGCTGGTCGGCTACGTCGAGGGCGACTTTCTCAGCTGGCAAAACAACTTGTTGGCCAACATCACTCGCCAGGAGTTCAACGGATTCCAGGGTCCCAGCATCTACAACGTGCTCGATCAAGGGGGGCCGTGCAGATCGGACTCTTCAACCGGGCGCGGGACGTCTCGGGCTTCCAACTCGGGCTCGTGAACTGGGCCGAGAATATGCATGGCGTCCAGATCGGCCTCATCAATATCATCAGTGGGAAGGAAAGCTTTCAGTTCCTCCCCATCGTGAACTGGTCGTTCTGAGGGAAATCACTCGGCTGTGGCCGCGTCGAAACTCGTTACCGCTCGCGACGACTTTGCTCGTCGCCTGTTCGGGCAGCGAGCTTGCCACGGGCCCGGCCCCGGAGGAGGAGGTAAGTGGTGACGGCACGCCTCCGCCGGTTGGGGCTGTCATCGCACAGGACTCGATCGACGTTGTCATCAACTCCGAGCTCGTCGGCACCGACTTCGTGGTGGGACGTCGATTTACCGGGCTCTTGCCCACCGATCTCGGATCGACGGCTGGCCGTCAGCTCGTGTTGGTCGTGCGCGACCGGTCGAACCCGGATGTAGTCTGCGATCCAGGGCTCTTCAACATCACGTGCGCCAGCATGGTCGTGATCGACAGCGTAGGTGGCTTGGGGCGACGCCCCGGCAGGCTCTCGCTCACCACGTCCACGGGTCCCCTGACCCTATTCATTCGAGAGAATTTCACACTCGACCCGGAGCCGCCAGAGTTCTGACCCATCTTCCGCGTGGGCGGGTCCGCCCTTTGGTGGAGCACGGACTTCGAGGGCGATCTGGAGCCGGGATCAGGCTACGAAATCTGGATCTCGTTGAGAAAGGCGAGTGGGGAGGACGTGCGAATCGGGTGGCAATCGATCGTCGCGGACGCTCCCGCCCCGCCGGCAACCCGCGCGCGCGTCGACTTCCTCGAAGAGCTGCAAGGGCACCAGCACAGCGCCAGGTAAGATCGGTAAGCTCGGTCCTTCTGCGGCTCGGCCCGACTGCGCCCCACCGCTCCTTGTCCCCGCTCGTACCACAGCCTACCGTGCGTTGGCCCCGGGCAGATCAGCGGGGTCACCTACCAATTCGCTTCCGGACTGAAGAAAAAGACTCCCATGAGGACATTCCCCGGCATAGTCGCCCTAGTCGCCCTCCTCCCTCTCGCAGCTTGTGACACCGCGCCGGACGCCCAGAGCGCCGAGGCGCCGATGAGCGGCACCGCCATCGAGGCGAGCGACATGCTCGCCTACCTAGAGGCGAAGATCGACATCGCGGACGACAAGTTCATGCAGCTCGCAGAAGCGATCCCCGAGGAGTCATACGACTGGCGCCCCATGGAGGGCGTGCGCTCGTTTCGCGAGGTCTTCATACACATTGCGGCGGACAACTGGTACGGTGGGGCGCTGATGGGTATTCCCACGCCCGACGACATCCCGGTGACGAACGAGGGCGCCTCGACCGGGGTCTACCAGGACCAACACCTCACGAAGGCCGAGACGTTGCAGCATCTGCGGCGGTCGTTCGACTACTTCTCCGAGGCGCTGGACGCCACTCGAGATCGGCTCGACACACAGGCGATGCTCGGCGCGAACAGGATCACCTACGGTGACCTTTGGGTCCGCCTCGTGACGCACATGCACGAGCACCTCGGCCAGTCCATCGCATACTCTAGATCGAACGAGATCGTGCCGCTGTGGAGTAGGTGAGCCCGACGGTCTAGGGAATCCGGGCCTTCGTTACATACGACTCCCTAGGCCGCGACACGCTCACCTTGCAGCCGTTCGACCATTCCCCTTGCCAGGACGCGGATTTTTCGGTCAATAGGCTGGATTACCTCGCAAGACAGGACGCGCTCGAAAGCCGCGAGTGCCAACTCCGGGCGATCCGTATCGAGGTAGAGGACCCCGAGCTGGTAGTGATGGTCGGCCACCTCCGGCTGTAATCTGGCGGCTGCCGCCAGCAGTGATTCGGCCTCTTCCCAGGACGCGTAGGACATCGCTTCGCCCCCCAAGATCTGAATCGCGATGAAGCGCTTGAGACCATTTAGACGCATTGCGTGCGCGTACAACCGGCCCATGATGTGCTGAGCGCCGGCGTGTCCCGGCACGACCCCAAGGATGAGCTGGGCCTGCCGGAAGGAGTGCTGCGCGAGGCGAACCCGTGTGCGGACACCCTCGTCACGAGCGCGGAGTCCCATCGCCACCGAGTACAGGTGGCGCGGTTGAGGATCGTTCGGATTCTCGAACAGGAGGTGCCGGGAAAAGGCCTCCGCCATTCGATACAGGCACTTCCGAGCATCCTTCTCCGACTCTGCCCGTGCAAGATGCAGGGCCTGGACGCCCAGATCCAACGTCTTCTCGTACCCGAAGGGGGAGGGGGAGTCCACCGCGAACGCGGAGCAGTCGACGTCTTCCACGAGTCCCTTCGAGGGGGGAGCTACGAACGACTCCGGATGGGTCTCTCCCGCCGCCGGGCCGGTTTGGGCAAAATCGAAGCTCCGAGCGGTGAGGGTGCCCGGACTAGCTACTACCAACGCGAACAGGAGCACCAGTGCTGCGGACGTTCTCAGGTGGCCTGACATGCGGCTTCTCCTCCCACAGGTCGTCTTCGCGTCTCAAGCAAGAATGGTCTAATCAGAAGGCGGAAGCCCTAGGCCAAACGACGTAGCCGGTGGGTGCTGGTTACGTAGGGCGGGGCGACGCTAATGGTCGTTCCTTCCGCCGTCAAGTGATGGAGGAGCTACCGCCCCCGTTGATCGACAACACCTGGCCGGTGACCCACCCGGCGAAGTCAGATGCGAAGAACAGCACTGCTTGACCGGTCTAAACCGCCCGCTCACCTTATCCCGCTCCGGCAATGTGGCCTTCTTGTTGGACCTTGGCGAACGCCAGCTCGCCAAGCCCGCCACGATCCTAAAGGAGCTCTCCAGCCATGATCCGAACTCGTTTTGCCCTACTGATGGCGACTGCCACCCTAGTCGCGGCACCCCTCCAGGGCCAAACCGGCCGTGTGACGGTCGACGTCGGCGCACGAAACCCGGCTACCTCACCGGACGGGTCGACCATTGCCGTCTCCATATTGGGCAAGGTGTGGACCCTCCCGTCGTCCGGCGGGAGAGCCTCGCAGGTCACGCAGGGGTTGGACTGGGATCGCCACCCGGCCTGGTCTCCCGACGGCCGTTTTCTGGCCTACAGCCATTGGACGAGCGGGGGTACGGACCTGGTCATCCGCAACATGGACACCGGCTTGTCCAGAACCGTCCATCACGTGCCGGATGAGATCCTCCAGATCGACTTCGACCCGGCCGGCGAGAACGTCTACTTCATCCGTCAGACCTCACAGTACAACGCGCACCTGTGGCGCATACCGGTCCAGGGCGGCGAAGAGGAACAGCTGACTTTCACGGAGAACTGGCACGAGTGGTCCTTCGCCCTGTCACCCGAGGGAGACGAGGTCCTCCTCGAGACAGGCCGTTTCGAGGGCAACGACCTCTTCGTGCTCGGGCTGGAGGAAAAGTCGGCCGTGCGCGTGACGGACACCCCGGAACGCGAGATGAGCGTGGCTTGGAGTGCCGACGGACGCCGGCACGCTTATGTAATCACGCACAACGGGATCGACCGGATCATGGTCGAGACGGACGGAGGAGCCCCACGGGAGATCGACCGGAGACCGTTTGGGCAGTCCGAGCTCTCGTTCGCTCCCGATGGCTCCCTCCTCATGGTCAACGCCCGCCTACTCTACCGGCTGGACGCGGCCACCGGTGACAGCGAAGCCCTCGAGTTCGAGGCGGACTTCGTTACGGCGGAGAATCCGTCAGACGATCTCGTGATCCACAACGTGCGGCTGTTCGATGCCGTCGGGGACGAGGCCGTCGACAACGCGTACGTGGTGGTGCGAGACGGGCGGATCGTGCGGGTGGGATCCGGTGCGATCGACCCGCCCGATGGGGTGCCCACCATCGATGGCGCGGAGCGCACGCTCATGCCCTCCCTCATGGATAACCATTACCACTACTGGGCCCCCCACAATGGGGAGGATCTGCTGGCGCGGGGCGTCACCGCCGTGCGCGATCCGGGTGTCGCCATATCCGACGGCATGGACTACAAAGACGCCTCGCGCCTGGGGCTACTGCCGGCACCGGACATCTATTCGAGTGGGCCACTCATCGACGGCCCAGGCGGCTATCATCCCATGGTCGACGTCACGATCGACGACCCGGCGGCAGCCGCTCCACTCGTTCGCGCGCTGAAGGCGCAGGGCGTCGACGGTCTCAAGGCATACTTTCTGCTGGAGCCCGACGTGCTCGCCGCTGTGGTGGCGGAGGCCAAAGTGCAGGGCCTTCCCGTCACGGGGCACATCGGCGTGCGCACGAGCTGGTCGGAGGCGATGGACGCCGGCATCAACGGGTTCAGCCATGTGCGCGTGTGGCGAGACTTCCTCGCGCCCGAGGTCCAGCCGGACGGCCGCGACGGATCGCTCGACTCCGGCCGTAACCGGGTCGCACGCATGCAGGCCGACTGGTCCGACATCGACCCCGAATCTGCCGAGGTGCAGGCGTTGATCGCCCGCATGGCGGAGACCGGGACCGCGATCGACCCGACGATCTTCATCCAGAAGATCGAAGACGACGCCCGCCCGGGCTTCAACCTCGAGCAGTTCTCCAAGGCACAGCAGAGCTTCGACCGCATGAAGATGTTCGTACGGAGGTCGGTCGAGGCCGGGGTGCCACTCCTGGCAGGCACCGACAACGTCGTATTAAACGACGAGTTGGAGACATATGCCGAAGCCGATATTCCAAATGCCGCGATTCTGAAGGCGGCCACCATCAACGGCGCACGCTGGATCGGCCACGGTGACGAGTTCGGCACGATCGAGGTAGGCAAGCGAGCACACCTCATGTTGATCGACGGCGATCCACTCGAGGACGTGAAGGTGCTGAGGAACGTCGATCTAGTGGTGAAGGACGGCGTCATCGTGTTCAGGAGGGGACTCTGAGCGGTGCACGAACCCCCACCCCGTCGTATCATGAGGCATCTCAGTCCACCGGAAAGCCGAGGAGGGCACTATGAGGCACACCGTCACTCCCATCCTGATAGCATCAGTCGTCTGGGCCGTCGCCGGGCACGGGCAACTGGTCGCTCAATCCGCCTCCCCAGCCGTCGCGCGCCTCGCTTTGGCCGGGCCCGCGAAACGTTACTGCTCCGGCATCTGGGTCTCCGAGCGAAACCGGCGAGAGGCGCTCTACAACAGCGTTCTTCTAGGCGAGGAGTCGGTTGCGGAATACGAGAGCGGCGACCTTGCCTTCGACATCGACGACCAGCGTCGGATCGTCACGGCGTCTCGGGACGGCGTGTCGGCCAGCGCGCGTCATTTCGGAGACCAGGGTTGCGTGATCCTGCGGCCGGAGACGGATAAGCCGGTCTTCACGCCGCGGAGGGTCGTGAGCACCTTACCTGACGCGTCGTCGACGATGTGGCCGATGGGTGACAGGCTGCCCGACACACCGCTGCCCGAGGGCATCGATGCCGACCTCCTCGACCAAGCCTCGCGCACGTTCTTCTCGAACGATCTGGACCGCCGGGCGGCGTTCATCGTGGTCCACCGTGGTAGGATCGTTAAGGAGGCGTACGGCTCGGGAGCACACCAGGACATGCAGCTCGAGAGTTGGTCGATGGGGAAGAGCATGACCGCCACCTTCGTCGGCCGGCTGATCGAGATGGACCATCTTGGCAGTGTCTGGGATCCCGCGCCGGTGCCGGAGTGGCAGAACTCCGACGATCCGCGCAGCCAGATCCGGATCGCCGATCTCCTCCGGATGTCCAGCGGACTGCGCTTCAGCGGGGGGGGATCGACCGCCGAGCAAATGGCCGCGTCCTACATCCCCGGGTTCGCCGACCATGGGCTCGGATACTCCGCCCCAATCGACATCTTCCATTTCTCGGCCAGTCGCGACGCCGAGCATCCGCCCAACACGGTGGGACGATACCGGAACTCCGACCCGTGGACATTGGGCTACATCGTGCGCCGCACGGTCGAAAACGAACTCGGTGAGGAGTACCTCACATGGCCCCAGCGTGAGGTCTTCGACAAGATCGGAATCCGCCACTTCGTGATGGAGACCGATATCTACGGCAACTTCATCCTCACCGGTTACAACTACGGCACCGCGCGTCATTGGGCTCGGCTCGGGCAACTCTATCTGCAGAGGGGCATGTGGGAAGGGGAGCGGCTACTGCCCGAGGAGTTCGTGGATTTCGTCCAGACCCCCGGCCCGGCTTGGGAAGAGCCGATTTACGGTGGCCTCTTCTGGCTCAACACTGCGGACGAGACCGGACGCGGAAGCCGTATCCCCACGTTGCCACCCGACGCGTACAACGCGGCTGGTGCAGGTGACCAGCGGACCTATATCATCCCGTCGCGCGACCTCGTCATCGTGGTGATGAGCCACCGCGCCGGCTCTAATCTGGCCCCGGACCGAAGGATGCGTGAGTTCGAGGCGCTCGGCCTGGCCGTGAAGGCCGTGGATCCCGACTGGAGCTGGAACTAATGAAAAGAGAGGATCAAGATCTCGGCATGGGCCGAGAGATAACCCGGCGCGACTTCGTCAATGGAGTGGGAGTTGCCGTCACGGGCGCCCTCATCGCCCCCGGGTCGCTCTCATCGCTCGAGGGTATGTCCCACCGGACCCGGAAACAGGAATACTATCCACCCGCTCTCACGGGCATGCGGGGAAGCCACGCCGGGTCGTTCGAGGTCGCGCATGCGATGCGCGATAGGAACACTTGGACCGATGCCGCCGACACGGGTGAACACTACGACCTCGTGGTGGTCGGCGGGGGGCTTAGCGGCCTCTCTGCCGCCTACTTCTTCCTGACCTCGGCGGGCCCCGGCGCACGTGTGCTGGTCCTCGACAATCACGATGACTTCGGCGGACACGCCAAGCGGAACGAAATGACGTACCGAGGCCGAACGCTGATGATCAACGGCGGCACGTCGTACCTCGAGTCCGTGGGTCAGTACAGCACCGTCGCCAGAACGCTCCTCGCTGCGATTGGCATCGATGTGGAGAGTGCGACCGCCACCAGCGACGCGGGCATGGGATTCTACCGATCGCTGGGCCTCGGGAACGCCACATTCTTCGCCAAGGAGGTGTTCGGTGAAGATCGGCTCGTCAAGGGACGAGGAGGATCCGGGAGCAACGGATGGGTCGATTGGCTCTCACAGACTCCGATGTCGCACGACGCGCAGAGAGACATCGCGCGACTCTATGATGACGCGGCGAACCCGGACCCGATGCCCGGACTGTCGGATGCGGACAAGAAGGAGCGCCTGGCCCGCATCAGTTATCGGGACTTCCTCCTGGATCTCGCCAAGGTTCACCCCGATGTCATCCCGTTCTTCGATGACCGCCCGAAGGGCAGCTTCTGCGTAGGCGTCGACGGCTATCCGGCTCTCTACGGATGGGCCCAGGGTTATCCCGGCTTCCAGGGGATGAACCTCGAGCCCTTTGCCAAAGTGGGCCCGCTGACCCACATCGGCGGCGGGCAACACGGTCGTGAGAGCGAGTGGAATCACGGAGACGACCTCTACCTTCCGGACGGAAACGCGACGGTGGCACGACTCCTGGTTCGCGCCATGATTCCTGAGGCGCTTCCCGGGACATCGCTGGAGCAGACGATGACGTCGCGCCTGGCGTACGACCGGATCGACCGCGACGGCTCCGACGCGCGGGTTCGGCTCAACAGCACCGTCGTATCTGCCCGGCACCTTGGCGATCCCGATGCGGCTCGTGAGGTCGAGATCACTTATGTGCGTGATGGCAAGGCCGAGAAGGTTCGGGCGGATCACTGTGTGATGGCATGCTACAACGGGGTCATCCCGCACCTCGTCCCCGAGATGTCGGGCGAGCAGGTGGAGGCGCTCATGTATGGCGTCAAGATGCCGATCGTCTACACCAACGTCCTCATCCGTAACTGGACGGCGTTCACGAACCTGGGCATCTCGAGGGCGACGAGTCCGGGGATGTACCACACCGGCCTCAACCTGGGTCGGTCGGTGCAGTTTGGGGCGTACCAACCCTCCACATCGCCTGACGACCCGATGATTCTGCACATGACCCGGGTACCCTGCGCGCCCGGACACCCGAAGAAAGAGCAGCATCGCATGGGGCGAGCGGATCTGTTGGAAACGACCTTCGAGACCTTCGAGCGCAACATCCGGGACCAAGTCGGCCGAACATTGGAGGGTGGGGGGTTCGACCCGGCCCGAGACATCGAAGCGATCACGGTGAATCGCTGGCCGCACGGCTATGCCTATAGCTACGACACCTTGAATGATCCGATCGAGTGGGCGCTGTTCGACCCCGACGATCGGCCTTGCGTGGTCGGGAGACGGCGATTCGGCCGGATTTCGATCGCCAACTCCGATGCGGCAGCCTCGACGCACACGGACTCGGCCATCGACGAGGCGCATCGCGCGGTCCGGGAGCAGCTCATCGTTCGAAGTCGCACTAGGCGCAGGACCTCCGGCTGACGGCAGCGACGCCGGTCAGCCCAGCAATGCGGCCGCTTCGTGTTGATGGGGCGGAAGGTACGCTTCCAAGCGAAGCGAGAGTCGTCGTCATCGGAGGGGGTGTGGCGGGATGCAGCCTGCTCTATCACCTGACACGGCTGGGGTGGAACGACGTCGTCCTGGTCGAGAAGGACGAACTCACCAGCGGCTCGACCTGGCACGCAGCCGGACTCTGCACGCAGTACATCCCGAGCTACAACCTGATGAAGTTGCTCCAGTACAGCCTCGATCTTTATGGATCGCTCGAGGCCGAGACCGGGCAGACGGTTGATTTTCATCGCTGCGGAAGTGTGCGCCTCGCGGAATCACCGGATCGCCTCGACGACTTCCACTACCGGAAGGGAATCGCGGACACGCTGGGCATTCCCTTCGAAATCGTTTCTCCCGAACGAGCTCGGGAGCTATTCCCGCTCCTCGATCTGGACGGCGTCGTCGGAGCCGCCCACTTGCCCACGGACGGACACGTCGAGCCGAGCGATGTGACGCAGGCCTTGGCGAAAGGCGCTCGCGCCAAGGGAGCGAAGATCTTCCGGCATTCGGCCGTGACCGCGATCGAGCGATCCGGCGGAATGTGGCTCATCAGGACCTCGAAAGGGGAGATCCGCGCTGAAGTCGTGGTCAACGCTGCCGGCCAATGGGCGAAGCAAGTTGGACGCATGGTCGGGGTCGATCTCCCGATCGTACCCCTCGAGCACCAGTTTCTCGTCACTGAACCGGTCGAAGAACTCAGCTCGCTCGAGGTCGAATTGCCGGTGCTTCGTGACTCGGCTGCCTCTTTCTACGTTCGAGAGGAGGGAGGTGGGCTGCTCGTCGGCCCTTTCGAGCGAAAGCCGAAGCCGTGGGCACTCGAGGGCATTCCC
The DNA here is from genome assembly GCA_963577685.1 of Gemmatimonadales bacterium UBA6960. GTDB lineage: Bacteria > Gemmatimonadota > Gemmatimonadetes > Longimicrobiales > Gaopeijiaceae > UBA822. The sequence goes on from CAUZAE010000084.1 coordinate 11,813, forward strand.
GAGGACTTCCACAGCAGTTTACTCCCCCCCGATCTCGACCGGCTCGCGGAGGTGCTCGAGGCTGCCGCCAGTCGCGTGCCCGCCTTCGCGAACGTGGGGATCAAGAGCATCATCAACGGACCCGATGGCTATACGCCAGATGGCAAATGCCTGATGGGGCCCCTGCCCGGGCTTCCGGGATTTCACGTCCTGGCCGGCTTCAGCATCTTCGGAATCGTCTTCGGTGGTGGCGCGGGGAAGTATGCCGCGGAGTGGATCGTGGAGGGACAGCCGAGTGACAACATGTGGGAGCTGGATGTGCGCCGCTTCGGCGCCTACGCCAACTCGGTGGAGTACGTGGCGGAGCGCGCCTGCGACGTGTATGAGCGGGAGTACGCCATTCACTACCCTGAGGAGGAGCGCCCGGCCGGGCGGCCGCTGAAGACGAGTCCGCTACATGATAGACTGCTGGCCAAGGGGGCCGTCTTCGGCGCCCGATTCGGGTGGGAGCGCCCGCTCTGGTTCTCCCCCGAAGGCCCAGCACGAGACGAGTATTCTTTCCATCGGGGAAACTGGCACACCGCCGTCGGCGACGAGTGCAAGGCGGTTCGACGGTCCGTCGGGGTGCTCGACCAGATGAGCTTTGCCAAGTATGAAGTCTCGGGGCAGGACGCAGAGGGATTCCTCGACCTCCTCTGTGCAAACGCACTTCCGAGCTCGATCGGCCGAATGTCGC
>CAUZAE010000085.1:0-12355 GCA_963577685.1 Gemmatimonadales bacterium UBA6960
TCAGTACGTCGTCCAGGAGTGGATTCAGCTCGTCGAGTTCCTCTTCCTCCAACGCGGACACCGAATCGGTCGGCTCATCACCCCCACTCAACCACCCGGCGAGCGCACGCACGGGCCCCGAAGTCGAGCTCAGCGAGAAAGACAGATTGAGCTGCGATAGGACCGGATCGAAAATTCGGGTGCCGTCGGCGGCTTGGTCGAAGAGGTCGTGTTGGATCGAGAGCTGTAGCCCACGGACGAGGTCAGAGCTGATCTGATTCTGCATCCGGGTCGTGACGAACCCCTCCAGGGGGTCTCCCTCCTCCCGGGCGCGAACAAAGTCATATGTGACGACGCTCGTGTTGAGAGTCAGCATGTTGATGATACGCGAAGCCGGAAGCCTCCGCGGACCATCCTCGTCTGCCCTTGAAGCGGGCCGACCCCCCGGAAGATCGACGAACGGTACTGTGTCGGCCAGCGAATTCAACGTGGAATCCCTCGCAAAAATATCAGCGTCCAAATCAAACAGCTCTTCCTCCGCTTCCGGCTCCTCGTCCTCTTCGCGTTGTGGTCGCTTGGCCTCGAAGGTCTGATTGAAGCCGATGGTCACGATGTTTCGCGCCCTGGCATCGGCGAGCCCGAACACGGTCCTTTGCAGGTTGGTCGGCACGATCTCCGGGGCGTAGTCGTAGCTGATGGACGGTGAGATCTTGTGGCGGATCGCCTCGAAGCCCGCGATCCCTCCGTAATAGCCGTAGACGTCGCTCTTGAGCCGGGCCCCGAATGAAACACGCCGGGGGCCTGACACGAAATTAGCCGCCTCGGAAATGTCATCCGATCGCTTTGCGGTCCCACTGACCTGCAAGCTCGGCGTGAGGGTGGTAGACCCGATCAACCGTTGTTGATAGCCGATTCCGGTACTCCAACCGATATCGGCATTACTCTTGTCCACCGGGCCGACCGGCGGGACGCCCAACGTGTCCCCCGGAAACGCGATCGCCCAGGGAAGACCCAGCGTACTCGCCGAACTGAAGGTCAACGACTGCGACCACGAGAAAGCGCCGAGGTTGAACCCGCTGCTGACGCTACCGGTCGTTCGAACCCGATCGGCCAGGCTCTCCATGAAGATCGAGTCCACTTGTTCAGCGAAACCGACCGCACTCCGCTGGTATCGGCCGCTTCCGGACCACGTCAGGTTGTTATAAAAACGCGACTGATTTACGGGAGCCTTGAAGAGCGTGAGGGTCTTGAGTGAAAGGTTCGCGGACGGAAGCGTCATCCCGACTTTTCCGCCGTTGATGAATTGGCGTCGATTGGCGCTGAGCGAGAGGTTGCCCCAGTCGAAGCGGCGGTTGAGTCCACCGTCCGAGTTGATCGACTGCGTCACCTCTCTGGGATCGAACGAGTTCTGCCGCACGAAGGCAGAGCTGGAAGCGTAGCGAGCAGACACTCTCACCTGGGTCCGTTCATCCATCGTCCAACTGTGTCTGGTATCAAACGAGAGCTGTTTCCCCCCTCCGACCTGCCAAAAGCGCCTCACGTTCGCCCCACCGCTCAAGAATTTTTGGGTAACTTGGTACCGGAAACCGGTCGTGAGGGCGGTGAAATTGTCACTCCACCAGTCCCCCGCCACGGTCATATCGGCGTAATCGTTGATCGCCCAGAAGAAGCCGACGTTGGACAGGCGACGCGTATGACCGCGGGAGCTCCGCACGATGTCGTTCACACCGAAACGTGGCGCGAGAATGCCACTACGGCGGCCCGACTCGGTGCTTTGAAAGATGAACGGGAGCCACAAGACCGGAACGTCGGCGAAATTGAGGGTGACGTTCCGCGCGACGAACCAGCTCCCTCCGATGGCCTTCAGCTCCCGTGCAGCGAAATGATAGTGCGGCTCCTCCTCTTCGCAGGATGTGAAGTTCACGTCGTGCCCGAACACTGTGTCGGGAAGGATTGCGGGCAGGTCGCCATCCATGATCCAAACGGCGCCCTCACTCATCTTCGTATTAGCCGCAAAGGCCGAGCCCCGCCCCTCGCGGCTGTCGTAGATGATGTTCGAGCTGCGGACCGGTTCCTCGCCGGGTCGTTCCGTGAGCGTCTCCCCCGCGGTCCACAGCAAAGAGTCCACCATCGAGATGGTGTCAGCGGCCGTGATGGTCATCCCCTCCTGGCGTAACTCTGCACCAGACTCTTCGCCGCCGACGAGAGTGAGTCGTCTGTCCGCCGCGTAGAATCGTGCCTCATTGCCGGCATATTGGGACACGGAATAACCCGGCAGCTCAAAGAGGGCGGCCATGAAACTGTCGACCGGAGTCGGCGTGGGCGGACCTACCGCCGGCCTGATCCCCGCGAGCGAGTCTGCCACGAAGAGCGTGGAGTCGACCCCCGGGGGCTTCGACAACCGCCTCAGTCGCTCGAGGACTCGGATGCGGGCGGAATCAACCTCCTCGACCCGTTGTCCCGCGACGGTCTCGGCGCTGAACTGCAAGGCAACGAGGAGGCAGGCACCGAACACCCAGGGTCGAAGTCGCCCCACACGGTGCACCCCGGTCCTCATTCAGCCTCGACGACATCCTCCGGCGGATCACCACCGATCTCCCTCGCCTTGCGGCGACGATAGATCAGGACCGATAGAAAGATGCTGAACTCATACAGGAGGATAAGAGGCGCCATCATCAAGACGGTGACCGTGATGACATCCCCCGGACTCAGCAAGCTCGCGAGCACCGTGATGATGACGATGGCATGCCGTCTCTTCTTGCGCAAAAAGGCAGGGGTAACCAGCCCCAGGACGGAAAGAATCATGATCACGACAGGCAACTCGAAGAGCACGCCGAAGGCCATGAGCAGCTTGGTGACGAACCCGAGGTACGGCCCCGCCTGGAGAATCGGGTCGAAGTAGTCCTCTCCGAAAAAGAGCAAAAAATCCAGCGTTATAGGCAACGCGATGTAGTACGACATCGCCACGCCGGCAGCGAAGAGCACCAGGCCCATATACAGGCTCGGGATGATGACCCGCTTCTCATGGCGTTCCATGGCGGGCGCCAAGAACGCCCAGACCTGGTACACCAAGATCGGAGAAACCAGAATCACACCGGACAGAACGCCGACCTTGAGTATCAGAAAGAAGGGCTCGGTCGGCGAGAAAAATTTCAACTGCTCGTCCTCACCCAAGACCCTGTAGAACGGATTGATGAGCAGATCGAGCACGTTGAACTTCAGGACGAGCACGAACCCCACGACGCTCCCCACTACGACCGCAATGATGCTCCACAGTATGCGCCACCGGAGCTCCTCTAGGTGGTCCAGAAAGGGCATCTCGCCTTTAGAGTTTCGAAGCATTGTCGTGGGGTTGTAAGGTCAGAACGGGAACTCTTCTTGATTCTTCGCCCGGTCCTGCCGCAGTTCTTCGGCGTGGAGGTCGTGCACCATGTCCTGGAACTCACCGATGTCCTGGAAGTTCCGGTAGACCGAGGCAAAACGGACGTAGGCGACACGATCGAGAGGGGCCAGTCTAGCCATGACCATCTCGCCGATCCGCGACGCCGGAATCTCAGTGAGGACGTTCTTGGTGAGCTCGTCTTCGATGGCGTCCAGCACGGCGTCGATCTCTTCTTGGGAGACCGACCGCTTGGCACAGGCCAACGTGATGCTGCGAAGTAGCTTCGCGCGGTCGAAGTCCTCACTTCTTCCATCGTGCTTGATCACGCGTAGCGGCCGTTTCTCGACATGTTCATATGTCGTGAAGCGAGCGCCGCATACCCCGCATTCACGACGGCGGCGTACGGCGCGGCCACCTCGGCTGTCTCGGGTGTCTACGACACGGTTCTCAACGGCGTCACACTCAGGACAGCGCATCCTAATGGATACCGGAGCTCAGCGGATCTCCCGCAACAGCTCGCGCGCAAGCTCCGCCGCGCCGCTGTCCGGGTACGTATTTACGACCCGCTCCAGGTAGGTTTCCGCTTGGTCCACGTTTCCCTGCAGGCTGTATATCGCGCCAATCCGGTACAACGCTTGTGGAACGCGGTCCGCCGCCGGATAAAGCTGGGCAACACGAAGGAACGCCTCGATGGCATCGTCGAGCCGGTTCTCCTGTTCCAGGATGTCCGCAAGGAAGAACTGACTCGATGGCGCGAGCCGGTGGTCCGGATACTCCGCTAGAAAGCTTTCGAAGGCACGGCGTGCCGTATTGACCGAACCACGATTGAACTGGATCATCGCAGCTTGATAGGTCTCTTCGGCAGCAGCGGGGTCCTGGGGCCCAGCAGCGGAGCCCACTCCCTGTAACGAATCCGGACTCTGCAGCGGCCCGGCACGGGCAACCCTCTCCCGGTCCGCCTCGATCCGCTGTGACAGGAGCGCCAAGGAACGTTGAACCTGTCCTGTCAGCTGGGTGAGCTGAGAGAGATGATCCTGGATGTCCCTCAACTCTCTCGCGATACCGCCCCTCGTGTCCACGACCATGCCCGACTGAATCTCGAGGGTGTCCTGAAGCGCTTCGATCTCGGACAGCAATCCTTCTATCAGCCGCGCCATGCGAGCATCCTGCTGCCCGGCCTGTTCAGTGAGCGCTTCCCGTAGGTCCCGAACATCGCCTTTAGTCGCACAGCCCCACGCGAAAACCGGAAGGGCCAGAGCGAGAGAAACCCCTCTCCACTGGCTTCCGAGCCCTCGCACGAATGCGGAGCAGAAGCCGGTGGGAGGGGTCTTTCTCATCTCGTCCCAACTCCTGAGGCTACGGCTCGTCGCGGTCGTCCTCGCTGACAACGATCGTGCCCCCGGTTATCACGGACTCGACGCGCCGATTCTGCGTCCAAGCACCCTCGTCGCTACGGTTGACGAGCGGGCGCTCCTCACCAAAAGACGTGGTCGTGAACCGATTGGCAGAGATTCCGAATCCGGCCATGAAGTCCTGAACACTTTGGGCACGCCGGCTTCCCAGAGCCAAATTGTACTCCGTGGAACCCCGCTCGTCCGCGTGGCCCTCCAAACGGAGCCGCACCGTCGGACTGCTACGGAGGATCGGAAGTTTCTGGCGAAGGATCTGCTCGGCGGCAGACGTGATGGTCGACTCATCGTAATCGAAGTGGACCCTCGCCTCTAGCGTGGCCCGCGCCGACTGGCGCGCCGACGTGAGGCGCTGTTCTTCGCGGCGCGCACGATCGCGCTCCGCAGCAGCTTCAGAATCCCGGCGGGCACGGTCGGCCGCAAGGGAGTCGGCTCTGGCTCGGTCGAGCTCAGCCTGAGTCGGTCCGGTCGGAGCCGGCGGTGGCGGTGGCTCTGATCCTCCGCATGCACCGAGAATGAGTGCAACGGCGAGAGCTGGCATGATTTGATGTTTGATGCTCATCCCCAGTCCTGTCGATAAGTGTACATGTCTGGAAGCTCACCCGGTTCGGCAAGCCACTCGCTAAATGCATGCGACGGCCCCTGTTCGAGCACGAAGAAGAACTCGAAATACCCTTGGGAGTCTACAATACCTAGTTATTTACGGCCTGAGACGCAATGACCCGGGTCCATACCCACCAAGGGAGGGAGACCAGTCCGGCACCCGCACCTCAAAGCCTTGCAGAAGCATACGGTATGTGCCAGTGGCCGTATCGACGATCATCAGTCCTGTCCCCCAATCGCGACGGCCCACAAAAACCAGGTGCCGCCCGTCCGGAGCCCAACTCGGATCCTCGTTGTTCCCCTCCCAAGTAAGCTGTCGGAGGCGCCGTCCCTGATCCGAAACGTCCGAGACCAAGATTTGATATGAGCCCCTCCGCGACACGCGACCGTGGAACGCGACATGATCTGCCACGGGGGACCAATCGGGGGATGTGTAGTAGCCCTCCTGCCCGTGCAGATAGGGAGAGAGCAGGTCTGCCTCCCCACCCTCGGCCGACATCACATAAATCTGGGGATAGCGTGTCCCCAAGCGGTTCGAGTTGAACGCAACCCACTGCCCGTCGGGGGAGTAGGTGGGCGAGATGTCGTCCCATCTGCCCCCGCTCAGGTGGGTCAGACAACAGTTACGCTCCCAATCATAGCGGAAGATGCCGCTGCGGTTACCGCCCGTCACGGCAAACGTCAGGTCCCTCCCGTTGGGACTGTACGTAGGCGTGAAATAGTCCCCTTCGCGGTTGGCCGGAAGGCTCCGCTCCTCACCCGTCTCGAGGTTCAGTTCATAAATCCTCGGGAGCCCGCTCGTCTCACTGGATCCGCTCGATTTCCAGGACGTGTAGGCGATTCGGGTTCCGTCCGGCGACCAACTCGGCGACACGGTGAGATCACCAAAATCAGTAAGGCGGCGAAAGTTCTCGCCGTCGGAGTCGATGAGGTAGAGTTCTTGGCTGCCATCCCCCAACCGTCGTGAGAAGGCGATCCTGCTGGCCGCCATCCCGGGCTCCTGATAGATCCACTCGATGATCGCATCCGACGCGACGTGGACGGCCATGCGAAAGTCATCGGACAGGTCGTCGGGCACCGGGAAACGCCCACGGCTGTGGACCTCTCCGTACACGATATCGTGGAGCTCCAGTACCAACACGAACCCGTCCCCAGCACCCTCTAGGACCCCTGACAGGAGCCAAACAGCACCGAGCTGGTCCCACAGTTGATAGTCGACACGCTCCCCCACCAATGTCCGGGGAAGGGAGTCGATGATCTGGAATCGATCGCTATTGCGGAGGTCCCCGGCCATGATCCCCTGAACCTCGAAGGCGGCGGATTCTCCGCCCAAGCGGCCGGAGAACGGCTGAATGGCCAACGCGGGTTGGAACTCCGCCTCGTAGAGGAGGCCCAGCGTCACCCCCGGAATGGAGTCGAGTTGCTGTGCCGCCGCATGACCGCCGCCCAGTACCGTGACGAGGAGCCCCGCGACGATGGGGCCGGTGACAAGAAGATGCCTGACGGGATGTCGCATCCACGCTGCCTCTCTGAAGGTTGGTGCAGCCATCGAGTCCCGAACTCCTCGGCTAGTTATTCGAGCCCTTGGAGCTCGGCTCGTTATTCGGGCCCTCGGAGCCCGGCTCATCATTCGGGCCCTGCCTGCAGCTCCGTGCCGCTTCTTCGGGGTTCGAAAATAAACATGATGGGCATTCGGTCGACCGGGAGAGTTTCGGGAAGCGGTCCGAGCCGACCCTGCGCACCCGCACATTCAGCCGCCCCCATCGCCTCGATGTCGAAGGGCACATTTCTAGAAGATTCCAGCACGTCGACTCCCGAAACCGTTCCGTCACGAGCGATCACGAAGTAGATGGTCGCGCGGAGGTCCTCCTGTCCACGCCACCGGAAGCACCCCCGCATCCGCCTGATGATGTTGTTGTAGTACTCCGGATAATCTCGTCGGAGCCCTGCCATGCGAACGTTGAGGTCCTCACCCGGTGTCTCGACCTCGGGATCGGGATCGGGGCTCCGTGCCGGCTCGGGATCATCCACCGGCTCCGACTCCGGAGGCGAGACCGTCTCTTCGGGCTGGGGCTCCTCTTCGGGAGGCGCCTCTTCCTCTACGATGGGCGGCGGTACTTCCACCTCCGGCTCCGGCACGACTTCCGTGGGCGTCTCGATCACCAGTTCCTCGGGCGGGGCTGATGTGACCTCACCCAGTTCGGCGGCCGAAGGGGAGATCAACTCGATCTCGAATACCATGAACTCAGGTACCACAGCAGCGGTAGCCGACGCCCACCACGTGAGCAATATGGCTGAGAAATGCATACCGACGGACCCCAAAACAGGCCCCTTGCCGATCTTGTCCCGCCGCCTGCGGCGCCTAGACGAAGTTCCGAGCTCCACCGCGCCCTATCTCATCTTCGCGGACGTTGTTCCGCCACCACCGAGAACGGGATCCCACTGGAGGCCACGGTGGCCATCACGTCGACTCCCGCGCCCCAGGTAGCCAGCGAATCCGCCTTGATCCAGACCTTGTCGACGCTCCCGCCCGAAACCAACTGGCTGAAGGACTGAACGAACTCGGCACGATCCACGGGCGTCTCCCCCAAATAGATCACGCCATCTCGGTCTATGGTCACGATGAGCGTCCGGTCATCCACCGTGAGAGACGACACCTCTGTCTCGGGTACCTCGACCTCGATGCCGCCCTGCAGGATCGGGGCCGTGATGATGAAAATGATAAGGAGTGTAAACGCGACGTCCACCAAGCTCGTGACGTTGATGTCAGCCATGAGCGGGAGATCACCACCAAGACCACCTCGACGCCCGCCCCTGCCCCCTAAACCTCTCACGGTGGGTGATTCATTAGACGCGCCCCTCGCGCGCGAGGGTTCCGATGAATTCACTCGAGAATCCCTCGAGCTCACCGCTCACGAGGTTGAGTCTCGCTACGAAATGATTGTAGGCGATGACCGAGGGGATGGCCACGGCGAGGCCCGCAACCGTTGTCACCAACGCCTCCGCCACGCCAGGGGCGACCGCACTGATGTTCGAGGACCCGGAAGCCGTGATCCCCAAGAACGTGTTGGTGATACCGATGACGGTACCCATGAGCCCCATGAGCGGGGACACGGACCCCATCACGGCCAGCCAGGTGAGGCCTCGTGCGAGCTCGTCCCGTTCCTCCGCTTCTTCCTTCTCCAACACCAACTTCAGAGCCTGTAGTTGGGTGATCGAGAGGCCGGCCCCAACCGGAGCCCCCTCCCGGAGGGCACCGGGCCGAAGCTCGCTGAAGAAATTCACGCCTTGCCGGAAGACCCGCGCGTAGGGCGACTCGGGGAGGGCGATGATGGACTTATAGGCATCTTCCAACCCTGTGGCCCGCTCGATCTTCTGTAAGAAACGGTGGCCCTGCTTGCGAACTAGCCTGAACTGCTTCGCCTTCCAAAATATGAGAATCCAGGACGCGGCTGACGACAGGGCGAGGATGGAGAGCACCAGCCTCGTGGGGAGCGTCCCACCCAAGACCATATCCCAAGCGGTGGTGGGTGGAGCGGCCTGGGCCAGAATCACTGAAAACCCCATCTAAGCCCCGTTCCTCTGATTGACGATGAACTGGAAGGTATCCCGCAGGCCGTCCTTGAGCGCGTGACGAGGGGCCCACCCGCGATCCGCAAACCGCGAGATGTCCAACGTACTGTGACGCAACTCACCGGCCCGGGCACCTCTATAGACCCGACCCGGATGATCGGCGGCGATATCCTCGAGGACATCGGCGAGGCGGTTGACGCTCGTTCCCATGCCCGTGCCCACGTTGAAGGCCACGGAATCGAGATCCGCCTTGGGCTTCAGCGTCATGTCGGACGCCAGTAGGTTGGCGCTCACCACATCCTTGACGTAGACGTAGTCGCGCGTCTGCTCTCCATCTCCAAAAATCGTAAGCTCCTCGCCCAAAATCAGCCGATCGCAAAAAATCGCTACGACCCCGGCCTCGCCATGTGGATCTTGGCGGGGCCCGAACACGTTGGCGTAACGAAGCGCCACGTACTCGAGCCCGTGAACCTCGCGATAGTAGTGCAGGTAGTGCTCCCCGGAAAGCTTGGCGACCCCATAGGGCGAGAGGGGCAGCTTGGGCGCGATTTCAGGCGTCGGAATCTGCTTGGGCTCGCCATAGACGACCCCTCCGCTGGACACGTATACGACCCTTTGGGTGCCTACTTCGCGCGCACCTTCGAGAACGTTGAGCAGTCCGATCACGTTGACCGAAGCATCCCGGGCCGGGTCGTTCACGGAGATACGAACATCGATCTGAGCCGCGTGCAGGCTCACGAGATCAAACTTCACCTCTCGAAAGAGATCTCTCAAGGCGGGGTCTTCGATCCCCATCTCGAGGAACTCGACGTCCCCATTCAGGTTCCCCATACGACCACTGGATAGGTCATCGACGACCCAAACTCGGTAGCCTCGCGCAACATAAGCATCGGCCACGTGACTTCCGATGAAGCCTGCTCCACCGGTCACGAGAACCCTTTTCACCGCATTAGTCACTGGTGTCTATCCGCTCCTTTTCGCCCTCGATGTCCCGGACAGCGTCCTCTTCGATTTCGATCTGCCGTTGTGATTCTTCTACGAGTTCCGATGCAAGTTCCGGTCCATCGTCTTCGAGGTCGTGCAAGTACCGGAGTGCGTCGATGATTTCGGGGCCTCGCCCGTTGCCGGCGCCCTCCCGCAAGCGCGACGTCGGTTCATGGAGGAGCTTGTTGAGCAACCTCTTTGAGAACGCGGCGACGGCCTCCCTGTCGCCCGTAGGCATGTGGTCGAGACGCTTCAATAGACGGTCTAGCTCGCTCTGTCTCACCGCCTCCCAGCGTCCGCGGAGATTCTGAATCACTGGAACGACGTCCCTGGCGTCATGCCAGCGGCGGAAGGTGTCCGCGAACTCCTCGACGATGGCCTCGGCATCCGAAACGGAGGCTCGTCTCACTAGAAGGTTGTCGTCGACGATCTCCCGGAGGTCGTCGACGTTGTAAAGAAAGACGTTCGCCTCGCCGCCGACCGCAAACTCGACGTCTCGCGGGATGGCGAGATCCAAGATCAAGAGGGGCCTCGCCCGACCGCCACCCATGGCCTGGCGAAAACCGTCCAGGGTAACCAGCGGATGAGGCGCGGCGGTCGACGCCACGAGCACATCCGTGTCCGCCAAGGCGAAAGGCATCTCATCGAAGTGGACCGCCTTTCCCGACAGCTTGCCCGCGAGTTCCTGCGCCCGTTCGTACGTACGATTGGAGACCACCAGACCGCGGATACCGTCCCGTTCCAGGGCTCCTACGACCAACTCTGCGGTCGCTCCCGCTCCCAAGATCATTACCTGGCGCCCCGCAAGACTTCCGAAGATCTTCCGGGCCAATTCCACGGCCACCGACGCGACGCTCGCCGCACCTTCACCGATCGGTGTCTGGGATCGGATTCGACCCCCGGCCGCGAGCGCCGACTGGAAGAGCCGGTGTATGACGGGTCCAGCCAACGGTGGGTGGACCGGAACCTTCTTCGCCAACGCGTAAGCCGCCTTTACCTGCCCCTGGATCTCCGCCTCCCCGAGGACGAGCGAATCGAGCCCGCCGGCGACACGATAGAGGTGCTGGACCGCGTCCGTGCTCTCGTGCCGATAGAGGTATTGCTCGATCCCGCCGACCAACTCACCGGCTTTCTTGGAGAGCTCGGCCTCGGCGGCCTCCACATGCAGATCCGAACCAGGATAGAGGTAGAACTCTGTCCGATTGCAGGTGGACAGCAACACGGCCTCCTCGATCCCCGCGCTCGTGCGCAACGCCTCGAGCGCCGCCCTGGCTTCGGCCGACGTAAAAGCGACTCGTTCCCGGATCCCCACCGAAGCCGTGAGGTGACTTACCCCGACAACCGAGAGCAGGCTCAAAGGAAAAAGCCGCGCGCCGAGCCGACCACACGAAGGCCGAGATAGACAATTACGATGACCGGAAAGCCGATCGCGCTCGCGAGTGCGCTACGGCGTTCCTTTAGTCCACCCCCCGCTCGCACCCCCAGAGCCACCGCGAAGACACCCCAAATCATCACGGACCAAATCACCTTGGGGTTGGCCTGATCCAACGACTGGCGGAAACTGATGGTCCACAGCCACCCGAGCGCCAGCGCCAGCGTGAAGGTCGTGAATCCCGTGACCAGCGCGACCCTGACCAGCCGGTCGAGCGTCGTCAGGGGTGGAGTGAACCGAAAGAGCCGGCCCATTCGCTTGAGATTGAGTTCGTTGAGCTGGACGAGGTACAGAATGCCCGAGGCGAAGGCCACGGCGAGGCCCCCGAGCCCGACGAACGCCAGGGTGACGTGCAAACCGAACCAGGCACCTTGAAAGTCGAGCGCCTGGGAAAACGGCTGAAGGCCCAGGGAGATAGCGACCGACTCCAGGGCGATCACGACCGGAATGAGGACGATGCCCACGCGACGGCCCTCGCCGAGCCCGATGGTGGCGAGCAATCCCACACCGATGACGAGAGCCAGGGTCGACAGAGACGGGCCGAGCCCCTCGAAGGGAAGTCGCCCGTACTCGGCGGTAAAGCTTGCCAGAGCGAAGGCGTGGACCGCCACACCGGCCGCCGCCAAGCCAAAAGCTATCGCCGTACCACGGCCGCGCCCCCCGGCGAGAAGGGAGCGGAACCAAAGGATCAGCGATCCGATGTATAGGAGAAGGGCGACTACGTGCGTCAACGGTGTCGCATCATGTGAAAAGGGAAAGCTTACCTCATCTTGCGATCCAAATGAACCTCGGCCCCACTTTGAAAGACCGGCTCCACCATACCCACGATCCTGGCAGAGGACGTGGAGTTCTCGGTGAGCACCACTCTCATGCGCGCGACGGCTTGTTCCGTGACTCCGTCACCTGCAAAAGCCACATACTCGTCACCCACATCGACGCCATCCGCCGCCCCCTTGTCGATCATCACGACCTCCTGAAGACCGTACAGTTCAT